>CAYQFU010000369.1:0-2504 GCA_964416775.1 uncultured Ktedonobacterales bacterium | reverse complement strand
GCGAACTGGCACGTTCGCGCGCGCTGACAGGGCTTCATCCCCGAGACCCCTACAACGACGGCGTCTATTTCGGGTCGGCGCTCAGGCTGGTCGGCGGTCATCTGCCGTATCGAGACTTCGTGTTCCTCCATCCGCCCGGCATAGCCATCGTTCTGGCGCCCATCGCGGCGTTGAGTCACGTTGTCGGGGAGCCGGCCGGGCTCGCGGTCGCGCGACTCCTCACGGCTGGGGCGCAGGTCGGAGTCGTCGTCGTCGGCACGCTGACGCTGCGGTATCGCGGGCGAGTGGCGATGGTGGCGACCGGTGTGGCGCTGGCCTGTTTTCCGTTGGCCGTCGATGTCGCCAATACTGTTCAGCTTGAGCCCTACTATGTTTTCTTCTGCCTTCTCGGCACTCTTGCGCTGTTCGGCCCGTCGAGCAGTTTCACGACCCAGCGGAATCGGCTCTTCATGGCCGGGCTCGCATTCGGCTTCGCCTGTGTGATCAAAGCGTGGGCGCTGATGCCCGCCGCTGCTTTGGGGTGTGTACGCGGCTAATGGCATGGCGTATAAGCAAAAGCGCGATCTGGCCTGGCTCATGGGCGGGATCGCCGGAAGCGGCGTTCCTGTGCTTCCTTTTATTGCCTTGGCGCCCGGCAGTTTCATCCACGAGGTCATCGTTGTCCAGCTCACCCGAGGCAACCTGGGGTGGCAGGCGCTGTCGATCAGCGCCCGATTTCCGTGGATGACCGGCCTCGGCGTATTGCCAGGACCCTACGCGGCGCCTGTTGTGGCCATCGGCGCGATGACGGTGCTGGGTATGTCAGCGGCCGTGAGCTACTCGGTGATTGGTGAGCGCGTCGCGTTGGACTGGTTCATCCTTGCCGCTGCCATTGTGGTGGTTGCCGGGCTGTGTGTTCCCCATCAGTTCTTCGCCAACTACGGCTACTTTCCCGGGGTGTGGCTCATCCTGCTGTCCGGCGTGGTCGTCGGCCGGTCCGCCCGCGCGGTGACGGCGGGGCGTTTTGGCCGCATACGTAATGTGACGCCGCTGCGGTGGGCGGCAGCTATGACGCTTCTGATTGCCGCCTACCTCGGTGCCATCGAGCAGCTCGACTATTCCCGCCAGCTCACCGCCACGAGCATCGCTTTTGATCCACGCCTCGCCTCTTCTATAAGGCCCGGCGCATGCGTTGTCTTTGATGGACCCACCAACGTGATCGGCGCTGACCGTTTCGCCGCGGCCAAGCCCTGTCCCGCGACGGTGGACGTCTACGGGCAGTGGCTGGCCGCGGATCCGGCGCATCCGCCATCCGACACTGGGCCATACGCACCGGCGCTTGTGCGTGCCTGGACAACGGCCATGCGTCAGGCCGACTACCTCCTGTTGACGTCTTGTCGAGCAGTCGCCGCTCGTCAAGGACGATCGGCTCGCCGAGGTGAATGCTCAGGTTCTCGAACGGCACCGCGAGCAAATGCGCTTGTTGCAACTCCCGCAACGCCTCGGCGTCGATCCGGTCCGGTCGTACGGCCGCGATCCGTGCCAGGTAGGCGTCCACCCATTCCTCATTCATCCGTCCATTCATACAGACGCCGCAGCCCCCCGGGAATTTGCCCTTCGTCCTAGGTCCGCGTCCACCCACCGGATGGGGTTCGACTCTGAGTGCCGCTATGGCTTTGCGGATCAGTTTGACCGCGTGATAGCCGACCACTACCGCGATGATCAGGACGACCGCGGGATCGAGCCAGTACCAGCCGCCGGTAGCGAGGATGATCGCCCGAGATCACCGTTCTGCCGCGGGCCTTGCCGTGGATCTGGTGGCGCAGGTGGAGCGGGTCTGCCTTGCGACCCGGCATGAGCGGGCCGTTTCGGTCACTTCACTCGATGACTGGTGGTGGCGCTGAGCTCCGGCTCAGGGTGACTGGGAGTGACCGGAGGCCGTAGAACAGCGTGCTCGGGGTCCAGCGCAGCTCGCTGGGTGGCGCGGCGAGGGCGAGATCGGGGAACCGCTCGGACAGTCTCGCGATCGCGATCTGGCCTTCCAGCCGGGCGAGCTGTGCACCCAGGCAATAGTGGATCCCGTGACCAAAGGCCAGGTGACCGGCGGCGTCACGGTCGAGGTCGAGGCGGTTGGCTCCATCCATCCAGTTCTCGTCCCGGTTGGCCGAACCCAGTACGATCAGGACGAACTCGCCCGCCGGCACCTCGACCTCGCTTAGCGTGAGTGGCTGGAGTGTGTAACGCAGCGTCGCCGTGCTGGTGGGTCCGCAGAACCGCAGCAGCTCCTCCAAGGCCGAGGACGTACGTGCCGGGTCGCCCCGCAGCGTCGCGAGACGGTCCGGCTGAGCCAGGAGGTGGAAGACCGCGTTTCCGACCAGGTGCCCTGACGAGAGATAACCTGCGCTGAGCAGCAGGAAAGCCATGGACACCAGCTCGGTTTCGTTGATCTGGTCCTGGCCGTCGCGCGCCTGGATCAACCCGGTGAGCAGGTCGTCTCCTGGATGGATGCGACGGTGGGCGATCAG
>CAYQFU010000368.1:0-2505 GCA_964416775.1 uncultured Ktedonobacterales bacterium | reverse complement strand
GCCGACGAGAGGCATGCGTACGACCAGCTCGACTTTTTCTACAAGCATGGCCTGGGCTACGCCCAGGAGATGGGGAACCGTCCGCAGACGCTGTACGGGATCGAGGATTCCCCCGTCGGCCTTGCCGCCTGGATGATCGACCACGACGCGCGCAGTTACGCGCTCATCGCACGCGTCTTTGACGGTCAGTCCGAGGGCCTGACGCGAGAAGACATCCTCGATAACGTCACGCTCTACTGGCTGACGAACACGGCGGTCTCGTCGGCTCGTCTGTATTGGGAAAGCAAGCTTGCCTTTTTCGCCCCGAAAGGTGTCGCGATTCCGGCTGCCGTGAGCGTCTTTCCCGACGAGATCTATGCAGCCCCGCGCAGCTGGACAGAAAAAGCCTATCCCAAACTGATTCATTACAACCGGCTCCCCAAAGGCGGGCACTTCGCGGCGTGGGAGCAGCCGCAAGCCTTCACGGAAGAGGTTCGCGCGAGCTTCCGCTCCCAGCGCTAATTGGCGAGGAGCGAGGTGGACTACGGGCATACAGGGCACAGCGAGCGTGTGCCTGTAGTTCAGGCCGCACGCGGGACCATCGCGGTGCATCCGATGGGAGCGAGAGAAGAGCAGAGACCTATGAACAGGCCAAGAACAGCCATCGTGACTGGTGCCTCTCAGGGCATTGGTGCGTGCCTCGTAAAGACATTTGTCGAGCGCGGGTATAACGTAGTCGCCACCTCGCGCAGCATGGAGAAATCCGGCTTTCAAGCGTCGCAGCAGCTTGCACTGGTTGACGGCGATATTGGCGAGGCGAGCATGGCCAAGAAGATTGCGGAAACGACCGTCGAACGATTCGGCGGCATCGACACGCTGGTGAATAATGCGGGCATTTACTTTATCAAGCCCTTTACCGAGTATACGTCTGAAGACATCGGGAAGCTGTTTTCAACTAACCTCTACGGCTTCATCTATCTTAGCCAGCTTGTCGTCGCGCAGATGCTGAAGCAGAAAAGGGGAGGCAGTGTGGTGAGCATCACCGCCTCGCTGGCGGATCACCCAATAGCTGGGGTGACGGCTTCCGTACCGATGATCACCAAAAGTGGCATCGAGTCCATCTCGAAGCATCTGGCGATGGAATATGCGAAACAAGGCATTCGCTTTAATGCCGTCGCTCCTGGCGAGGTCGATACGCCGCTGCACAAAGACGCTCCAAAGGACTTGCTGCGCGCGCTTTCCCCAATGGGAAGCATCTCGGACGCTCAGGAAATCGCTGATACGGTCGTGTTCCTGGCGGAAGCGCCACACATTACCGGGGAGGTGCTGCACGTCGATGGCGGCGCGCACATAGGCAAATGGTAGACAACAAACAGGCGCGGTTGGGGACAGAGGTGAACACCCCCCGTCACGTTCGATACCATCGCTGTGAAGCCGATTGGATCGAGATATAGTGAATACAGATGCGAACGAGCAGATGGTAACCAGTGAAGGCTCTCGGCCGGCCAGTGCCGAGCAGCGGTTGCAAGACCTTGGCATCGCGCTCCCGGCGCCGCCTGAGCCGTTCGGCGCCTATGTGGAAGCGGTGCAGACGGGCCATCTGCTCTTTCTGAGCGGGATGCTGCCCACGGAAGGCCACGGGGCGAATTATGTGGGGCGCGTGGGCGCGGAGCTCGATGTGGAAGCGGGGCGCCAGGCGGCGCACCTCGCGGCGCTCAACGTCCTCGCCGTCGCGCGGCAGCATCTGGGATCGCTCGACAAGGTGACGCGGATCGTCCGGCTTGGCGTGTCGGTGGCCACTGCGGGGGATGTCCGCGATCAGCCGACGGTCGCTGATGCCGCGTCGGAATTGCTGCAGGACGTCTTCGGCAAAGACAAGAGCCCTTGCCGCCTGGTGTATGGCGTCGCGAGCCTTCCGCTGGGCACCCCGGTCGAGCTGGAAGTCATCTTCGAGGTGGCGGGTAAGTGAGACTGCGCGATGCGGGGACCCGCCGCGGCGCTATGCCCAATGTGGACGAGCTGGCCCAGGCCCAACGAAAGGAGCATCCCGTGGAACACCCGACGTATTACCGCACGACACAGATAGATGGGCTCTCCATCTTTTACCGCGAGGCCGGCCCGAAAGACGCGCCGACGCTGCTCCTGCTGCACGGACTGCCCTCGTCATCGCGGATGTTCGAGCCGCTCTTTGCCCGGCTTTCCGATCGCTATCACCTGGTCGCGCCCGATTACCCGGGCTTCGGACACAGCGACTGGCCGGACCCGAAACAATTCGCGTATACGTTCGATCACTACGCCCAGATCATGAATCACTTCACCGAAGCGCTCGGGCTCTCGCGCTACACGCTGTACATGCAGGATTACGGCGGCCCCGTGGGTTTTCGCATGGCCTTGGCCCATCCGGACCGGATCGAGGCGCTCATCGTCCAGGACGCGGTGGCGCACAACGAAGGCCTGGGGGCGAATTGGAAGCCGCGGCGGGCCTTTTGGGCCGATCGCGCTGCCAACGAAAGCACGCTGCGCACC
>CAYQFU010000367.1:0-2536 GCA_964416775.1 uncultured Ktedonobacterales bacterium | reverse complement strand
GGCGCCGGCGTGGAGCGCAATGACCGGGTCGCCTTCCTCGCGCCCAACGCCCCGCCGCTGCTCGAGGCGCACTTCGGCGTCCCGATGGCCGGCGCCGTCCTGGCGGCGATCAACACCCGGCTCTCGGTCGACGAGGTGGCCTACATCCTCGAGCACTCCGACTCGCGCGTGCTCTTCGCCGGGGTCGAGTTCGCCGTGCTCGTCGCCCGCGTGCGCGAGCGCCTCGGCCGCGACCTCCCGGTGGTCTGGCTGAGCGCCGCGCCGGACGGCGCGGAGGTGCCGGAGGTCGCCCGGCCGGGCGATGTGGCGTACGAGGCGTTCCTCGCCGGCGGCTCCGATGCGCCGTTCGACTGGTCGCTCGACTCGGACGAGGGCGAGGACGCGACGATCTCGCTCAACTACACGAGCGGGACGACGGGCCGGCCCAAAGGCGTCATGTACCACCACCGCGGCGCGTACCTCAACGCGCTGGGCGAGGTGGTGACCGCGGGGCTCGCCGCCGACTCGGTCTACCTGTGGACGCTGCCGATGTTCCACTGCAACGGCTGGTGCTTCCCGTGGGCCGTCGTGGCGGCCGGGGGCACGCAGCTCTGCCTGCGGGCGTTCGACCCGGCGCGCGTCTGGGGCCTGATCCGCGAGGCGGGCGTGACGCACCTGTGCGGCGCCCCGACGGTCCTGATCGCCCTGGCCAACCACCCGGCCGCCAACGCCGGGCCGCTCTCGCGCCCCCTGCGGGTGATCACGGCCGCCGCGCCACCGTCGCCCACGATCATCGCCCAGATGGAGGCGCTGGGCGCCTCGATCACGCACGTCTACGGGCTGACGGAGACCTACGGACCGCACACCGTCAGCGCCTGGCACCCGGAATGGGACGCCCTTCCCCTGGAGCAGCGGGCGCGCCTCAAGGCCCGGCAGGGAGTGGCCTACGTGATCGCCGACCCGCTCCGCGTCGTGGACGAGCAGATGCGCGACGTGCCGGCCGACGGACAGACCATGGGCGAGGTCGTCATGCGCGGCAACAACGTGATGAAAGGGTACTATCGCGACCCCGAGGCGACGGCCAAGGCCTTCCGAGGCGGCTGGTTCCACAGCGGCGACCTGGGGGTGATGCACCCCGACGGCTATCTCGAGCTGCGCGACCGCGCCAAGGACATCATCATCAGCGGCGGGGAGAACATCTCCACCATCGAGGTCGAGCAGGTCATCCTCCAACACCCGGCTGTGCTGGAGTGCGCGGTGATCGGGGTGCCCGATGCTCAGTGGGGTGAGACGCCCAAGGCGTTCGTGGTGCTGCGCCCCGGGGCAACGCTGGACGCGGCGGACCTGATCGCGTTCTGCCGCGAGCGGATCGCCCACTTCAAGGTGCCCCGCGCCATCGCGTTCGGCGCCCTGCCGAAGACCTCGACCGGCAAGACCCAGAAATTCGTCCTGCGCGAGCGCGAGTGGGCCGGCTACGAGAAGCGGATCCACTGAGGGCCACACAGCGTACGCACGTCATCATGGGTCGCCAGGCGCCGCGCGGGCGGCGGGGAGCGGTCAGTCATATGAAGCCCACGATTGATCAGACCGCATTCGGCTCGATCACCATCGAGGGGGAGACCATCGCGCACGACGTCATCATCCGGTTGGGCGGACGGGTGAAGAAGCGGAAGAAGAAGCTGTCCAAGGCCGTCTACGGCACGTCGCACGTGCTGTCGCTGGCCGAAGCCAAGCACGTCTACGAACGCGGGACGCGACGCCTCATCATCGGCACCGGGCAGCAGGGAAACGTCAGGCTGTCCGAGGAGGCGGCGGACTACTTCGAGCGCAAGCGGTGCCAGGTGGAGCTGCTGCCGACCCCGCAAGCGATCCGGGCCTGGAACGAAACCGAGGGCGCGGTGATCAGCCTGTTCCACGTGACCTGTTGAGCACGCCGCCGCGGCGAATGTGCGCGCGGCCTGGTACAATGCGATCCGACGGCTCCTCTGTTGTGACCACGACTGACGGCGGGCACACCGCGCCGCGAGAGACACCGGCATGGCAGGGCAACGCGAGCGCGATCCGAATGCAGCCGTGAGCCTTGCCGCAGGCACGCCGGGCGTATCCGGAGGCTCGTGGTACGCCTGGTGGAAGGGTGACCCGCTCCCCGCGCTTCCGCCGCTTCCGGGCTTCAGCGCGGAACGTGCGGACGACGACCGGCTCATCGCGCCGCTCGTCGAAGTCGGCCTCGCGGAGGTGCGGGCGCTCGCGCAGCATCGGCATCGGCTGTACGTCGCCCGCATCGATGCGGCGCCGGCCGGCTACGGGTGGAGCGCAGCCGGGGACGCGGAGATCGGCGAGCTGCGCCTCTCCTTCACGCTCGCGCCGCGGAACCGCTACCTGTGGGGCTTCGTCACCCTGCCCGCGTGGCGCGGGCGCGGCGTCTATCCGCGGCTCCTGCGGGCGATCCTCGCCGCCGAGGTGGCCGAGGCGGATCGGTTCTGGATCGGGCACGAGCCGGGAAACGTCGCCTCCGCGCGCGGCATCCTCAAGGCGGGCTTCCGGCGGGTCGGCGACC
>CAYQFU010000366.1:0-2541 GCA_964416775.1 uncultured Ktedonobacterales bacterium | reverse complement strand
CGTAGGCGTGGGCATGCAGCAGGTCGTGCGCGCCGCGCTCGGCCGCCGCGGCGATGGCCCGGAAGGCGCGCGCGAAGGCGTAGGTGGCGCGAAACGTCTCGGGATCCGCGGTGAGCGGATCCGGGTCGTCGTCATCGCGCTCGTGTTGGTCCGGGGTAGCGGCGACCGCATCCGAGGAAAGTTCGCCCGCGAAGCGTGCCGGCGTGAGCTGCGACGAGTCGATGCCGAGGCTGGGAGCCCGCACGCCGGGCACGCGCGAGCCGTCGGCGGCGTAGAGCGTCACGTCGTGGCCACGCGCCGCGAGCCCCGTCGCGAGGTCTGCCAGCAGCGCCTGCGCCCCACCGAGATAGGGCGGCGCGATGGGCGCGACCAGCGGCGCGAGCAGCGCGATGCGCATGCCAGTCTACCCTCCGCGTCCGCGATCCGAGTGGGCTCCCGCGCGATTGTACCACTGTACCACCGGCATGCGCCCCGGTCGCCGCGAGCCCTGTCGCCGTGGAGATACGGCGGCAATACCGTGCGGGCGGAATTGGCATCGCGCGTGCTTGAGTACGGGGCAGCCGGCGCGGTCCGGAACGCGCCCGAGTCACCCGTCTTGGCTGCGCACGCCATTGCGTGGCCCCTTGTAGGCGCAGTAGACGAGAGGAGCCGGCCCCCACCGCCGGATGGGCCGTGACGAGCGCCCGGCCGCGTCGCGGCCGGGCTGAGGAGGATCGCATGCATCTCGCGGACGTGACCGTGAACTTCACCATCAACGACCTGACGCTGTGGCTCATCGCCGGCGCCGTTGGCGGCTTCATCACCGGCCAGCTCATGAAGACCAAAGGCTGGATGGTTGTGGGCGACGTCTTCTTCGGCGTGGTCGGCGGCCTCATCGGCGTCTTCGTGATCGGCGCCCTGATGAATATCGGGCAGTACGGCACGCTGGGGAAGGCGCTGCTGGCACTGGCGGGCGGCGTGCTGGGCCAGGTGATCGCCAAGCTGGTGGTCGAAGTGCGACGCCGCACGAAGGCCGCCTCGTAGCGTACCGGCGCGAGAGCCTATCGCATGCCCCCGGCCCATCGCGCATCGACCGGGCCGGGGGCGTTCGCCTGTGCGCCACCTCGTGGCTGGTCAGTGTCCGCCGGGTGCGGAGGTCGGGGCGCCGGCCGGCGTGGGCGTTGGCGTAGACATGCCGGCGGTCGGCGACGGAGGCGCTGCCGGCGCGGAGGGAGTGGGCGTGGCGGTCGGGCCCGCCATAGAAGTCGGGGCGGGCGGTAGGGGAGGGAGCGGCTGCGGCGTGAGCGCGGGCAGCGGCGCGGGCGGCACGGAGACGCCGGGGAAGCCGGCGTCGGCCAGCAGCCGCGGCAGGGTGACGGGGGTGAGGCCGCGGTCGAGCAGGCCCTGGAGGATGTAGGGCAGCGCCAGCGCCGTCTGCTCGCGCCAGGCGGGCCCATCGTGCATCATGACGATGGCGCCGGGATGTGCCTGCGCAAGCACGTTGCGCGCGATGCGCCCCGCGCCGGGGCGGTCCCAGTCGTCGCTGCTGTTGTCCCAGGTGACGGTGGTGAGGCCGAATCCGGCGGCGGCCCGCGCCACCGAGGCGTTCACGTCGCCGTAGGGCGGGCGCCAGAGCCAGAGGCAGGCGCTCGGGCCAATCGCGGCGCGGATAGCGTCGACGGTGTCCGAGAACTGGCGCTTCACCTGATCGGCGGTCAGCTTCGTCATCAAGGGATGGTCCCAGGTGTGGAGGCCGATGGCGAAGCCGTCGCGCCACTCGCGCGCCACGAGATTCGGCCAGCGCGTGGCGTATTGCCCCTCGTCGAAGAATGTGGCGGGCGCATGCCAGCGCTCGAGCACGTCATAAATCGGCGGCGACGTGGCGGGCGTGGGGCCGTCGTCGAAGGTGAGGGCGACCTCGCGCGGCGCTGTCGCACCCTGGCGCGCGCCGGTGAAGATCGTCTGCGGCAGGGGAGACGGGGCGGACGAATTGCAGCCGGCGGCGGCGTTGCGCGCTGCCTCCACGTCGGGCGTGGCCGTCGCCGTCGCCGTGGGTGTGGCGGTCGGAGCGGTCCGCGGCGCGGTGGAGACGCGCGCGCTCGTCTGCGCGGCGCAGGCGGAGAGCAGGAGTACGAGCGCCGCCAGTGCGGCGACGGCCCTCCGTGACACCTGCGCGGACACGCGCCCTTCAGGCCACCGCCAGCCGCCCACGTCCCACCTCCGCCATACTTCAGCTCAGCCTTACTCGGTGCGCAGCATAGCAGACGCCCTGCCTCTCTTCAAGGCACACTACACGGCTCGCATTAAGCTTCAGTTAAATCTGGGGAATCGCGCGGCCGCGAAGCGGCCGCGGCCTTGACGCGCCCGGCGCGCGGCCAGTACAACGGCATGGAGTGGGCGTGGCCTCCGCCGGCAAGCCGGCCCGTGCGCCGCGTGCCGTCCCAACGCGTGACCGCGCCGAAGCGGTCAATCGTCTCGATGTGCAGAGAGTAGGCAGCGTATTAAGCAAGGAGAGCGGCGACCACGTACGACTCCGGGCGCGACGACGCGCGCGGGGCGTCG
>CAYQFU010000365.1:0-2541 GCA_964416775.1 uncultured Ktedonobacterales bacterium | reverse complement strand
CCTACCCGGCACCACCTGACCTCGACGCCATGCGCCGCTGGATCTCACAAGCCCTGGCACTGCGCGCGTCGGGAACCCGGATGCCGTTCGCGATCATCCAACGCAGCAGGCAACGCGCGGTGGGCACCACCTCGTACTGGTTCCACGACCCCGACAGCGGCAGTGTCGAGATCGGAAGTACCTGGATGGCCCGGCCGCTATGGCGCACTGGCACCAACCGTGAGGCCAAGAGCCTGCTCATTGAGCACGCCTTCACCGCGCTCGGCTGCTCCCAGATCATTTTCCGCACCGACATCGCCAACACCGGCTCACAACGCGCAATCGAATCCCTAGGCGCCACCCAGCAGCGGGTCGTCCCACACGACCTCCAACGCTCTGATGGGACCTGGCGCACCAGCGTTTACTACGTTCTCACCGAGGCCCGCTGGAACCGACCGAAGTGACATCACGTCCCGCTGGTACTTGCGGTCTTGGTGAGCTGACTCGTCGACGCCGAGATCCGTCCGCTGCTGGTTAGGAGACCTGCTATGACTGCCGGTCCACGGCTTCTGGCGCCTGGCCTTGGGAGAGGCCATCTGAGAGAGCGGCGGCTTGGGTGGGGGCGTTCGGCTGAGTCTGATTTGTAGCGGGCTGGCAGGGGTGTCCGCTCAGGGGTGAGGGCCTGGCGGAGGGGGGTGGGAGGGCTGGTCAGGTTTCGGGGAGTTGGAGGTCGCTCTTGGCTAGTTCCTCGATGTTTACGTCTTTGAAGGTGACGACGCGGACGTTCTTGACGAAGCGGGCGGGGCGGTACATGTCCCAGACCCAGGCGTCGTGCATGGTGACCTCGAAGAAGACCTCGCCGGTCTCGGTGCCGCGCACCTGGAGGTCCACCGAGTTGGTCAGGTAGAAGCGCCGCTCGGTCTCCACCACATAGGCGAAAAGCCCGACAACGTCGCGGTACTCCCGATAGAGCTGAAGCTCCATCTCGGTTTCGTACTTCTCAAGATCCTCAGCAGACACCACTACCCCCTTCCGGAGCCGACAAGCCCGTCTTACCAGGCGCTTCGCCCTTGATCACCCCCGGAGACCAATGATCGTCCATTGGTGACCAGTCTTGGCTCCACTCATAGAGGCTAGTGGAGGCTGACGGGGTTCTGTGGGCCCAGCTCAAAGCCGCCCGGACTTAGCAAGCCCTGCCACCTGAGGTAGGCATGCCATTGCTCAGAGTAGCCGGTGTGCGTGAGCTTATGCGCAGGCCAGCGCCCAGGCGGGGTTAGGCACCCAGGTGGGGTTAGATAATCCCATCGGGCAGATAGAGATCTTTAAGGTCATATTCGGGGCATTTGGCGTCGAACTGGACCCAGACGAGGGTGCCGAAGACGTTAGGCGTCCAACCCCATTGGGCGGCGAGGGAGTCCACCAGGTAAAGCCCGCGGCCTGACTCCGTGGCCTGTAAGGGGCTCTTGAGGCAGGGTTCGCCAAGCCCGCCCTGGTCCTGGACCGCGATCTGGATCGTCTCCTGGTTCCAGGTGAGGGCGACCCCGAAGGAACCGCCTGGCTGACCGCTGCGGCTGTGGAGCAGGGCGTTGGTGGCCAGTTCATTGGCGGCGATCACGAGGGTCTCGAGGCAGGGCGCGTGCGGGGTATGCGCGATTACCGCCCGGATCCAGCCTCGAAGACGGTGCAGGCTTTCCGGCTCGTGGCTCAAAGTGGCCGCGCAAGTCCGGAGCAGGCGCGGTGACGGCTCCTCTCGCCTGCCATTCGAAGCCTCTACCAAGAGATCGAACTCAGCCCCCGCACCGCCTACTGACCTACGCATCCCGCATCGGCCCTTTGAGCGGGATTCCGATCAAGAGCTGATGTTGGCGGCCGACGGCCTGACGATTCAGCATCGCTATCTTCACCTGCGGATTCATCCGTTCGGTTCCTATTTCGCGTCAGGTCGGGAGGCGAGATGAAATCCACTGCCGGGCATCGAGGTTAGGAGAGCCGGGTTATCAGATGGTCAGCAAGCGATTAACAGATAATGAGAGCCCAGCGACAATGAGCAACACAGGCGCAAGAAGACACACGTTGTCGCAGGTCAGCAAAGGGGCGCAAGGACAAGCCATAATGGCACGACCATAACAATCGTACCGGAGAGTAGGCCGAACAGGAACACGCAACAGACGGTAACCAAACAACTTCAACCACCCCTTCTGCTCGCCGAAAGGCGGGATGCCCGCGAGGAGTTCGCGGCCATGCAACTGGAACTCGGCGCCCCAGCAGTTGATTCCGCGGCTGCGTGAATGGGCCGCCCAGGACCCCCTCAACGAGCGCACCTGTGAGCAGTTCCTCCTGATCCTTTATCGGAGCGGCCGCAAAGCCGAAGCGTGCAGCACTGGGGGCAAGTACGGCGAACACCGCACCAAGAGGTGAGCGCCAAGCCCGGGCCCGAGCTGCGCACAATGTGGGCGCGCATCGGAGCCGATGACCCGACGCCCTGGGGGTCACCTCACGGCCGTCACTCCTCACGGCACGTACCCGGGCTAGATTTGACCAAGTCAAGTCTTCGGCGTTACG
>CAYQFU010000364.1:0-2563 GCA_964416775.1 uncultured Ktedonobacterales bacterium | reverse complement strand
CGGCGACGCCACCGCCGTCCTCGTGGTCGACGACCTCCAATGGGCCGACGAGGCCACGATGGACCTCCTGCGCCACCTGGCCCGTCGCGGTCGCCGCGGCCGGCGCGCCCTGATCCTCACGATTCGCTCCGGTGAGAGTGGAGGGAGCTCGCCCGCCGGCCAGCTCCTGGCCGACCTCCGCCGCGAAGGCAGCCTGCTGGACCTCCCGCTCCCCCCGCTGACCGAGAGCGCCTGCCAGGCGCTGCTCTCCGCGTTGCTGGGCGAGGCAGACCCCATGCTTGCCGCTGCCGTCTACCGTCGCACGGAGGGGGTGCCGTTCTTCGTCGAGGAGCTGGTTCGGCTCCTCGTCGTCGAGGGCGCGCTGGTGCCGCGGGGCGAGTCCGCGCTGCTCGCCTTGGGCGACCCGTCCAGCATCATCCTCTCTGTGCCGGCCGGCGTCGCCGCCATGGTCCTGCGTCGCGTGGCCCAGCTCCCGGCCGAGACCCGTGAGGCCATTCAGGTGGCCGCCGTCCTCGGTGCCGCCTTCTCGCTCGCGGAGCTGGCCCAGATGCTCGGCCAGCCCACCTCCGCCGTGGCGGACGACCTCGCCCCCGCGATCGCCGCTCGCATCGTGCGTCCGCGCGCGGCTTCCGCTGGCGCGTATACGTTCTCCCATGTGCTGCAGCGCGATGCCGTCTACGCCGAGCTGCCACCCGACCGCCGCCGCGATCTCCACCGCAGCGCCGCGCGGGTGCTTTCTGCGCCCAATGCGCCGGCCAAACCCGTTTCCTGGGCTGTCGTGGCATTCCATTCGGAACACGCACGCGAGTGGCAGCTCGCCTATGATGCTTCCGTGGCCGCGGGCGACGCCGCTGTCCGCGCGCTCGCCGGCACCGTCGCCCTGACGCACTTCCGCCGCGCCCGCGACCTCGCCGCCTCCGGCCACAGACCCATCCCGCGGGACGAAGAGACGGCGCTCAGCCAGCGTATCGTGTCCGCGCTGCTGAGTGTGGGCCATCTGGACGCGTCAGTCCATGAGGCGATGGCGCTGGTCGAGCGCGCCACAGCGCAACAGGACCGTTCGCTCGAGGCCTGGGCGTGGGTCCGCATTGGGCAGGCCGAGACCTTTGCCCACCACCTGTCCGCTGCGAGAGACGCGCTGGAACGCGCCCGCGCCCTGGCCGAGGAGCTGGGCGACGAATCGCTTCTCGCCGCCGCACTCTCCGGGACGAGCGTCCTGCTCGACAAGTACGGCTATCTCGACGAAGCCGCGGCGGCCATGCGGCGGGCCATGCCGCTCGCGCAGAAACTCGGCGACCGCGCCATTATCCAGGGCGGCCTCGACTATCTTGGCTACGCCGCCACGTGGCGAGCCGAGTTCGACGACGCCGTGGCCCACTTCACCGCGGCGCTCGCACTGGCCGAGCGTGCCCACGACGTCTTCAGCGTGGCGGTCCTTCGCTTCGGCCTCGCCCTCGCCGAGGGCGGCCGCGGCCATTACGAAGCTGCCCTGGACGGGCTCCACAAGTTGGTCGATTTCGCCGCGGAGACCGGCGCCCCCTACTACGCTGCTCGCGCGCCCAACACCATTGGCTGGATCTATCGCGAGCTCGGACTGCTCGACCGCGCGCTCGCGTGGGATGAGCGCGCGGTCGCCGAATCGTTCGGAGCCGACTGGCCGGGACACTTCGAGGCCCGCGCCAACAGCCTGCTCAACCTCGCGACCGACCTCATCCTGCTCGGCCGTCTCGACGCGGCGCACGAGGCACTCCAGCGCGCCGTCGAGGCCACCAACGGCGACGAATTCATGCGCTGGCGCAACGCCAACCGCGTCGCGCTCGTCCGGGGGGAGCTTGCCCTCGCCCGCGGCGACGCGCCCGCCGCGTTGGAGGCCGCCCGCGACGCCATCGCCCAGGCCGAGCCGAAGCGCGCGCGCAAATACATCGCCCTCGCGCTCGATCTCGCCGGCCGTGCCCACGCCTCCCAGGGAAGACTCGACGAAGCCGTGGCGCACCTCACACAGGCCATGGCCCTGTCGACGACCAGCGACTATGGCGCCCGCTGGCGCATCCTCGCCGACCTCGCCGCCACGCTAAACCAGGCGAAGCGCTCTCCGGAGGCGCGCCAACGCCGCGCCGAGGCAGCCACCATCGTAGATGACATTGCCGCCCGCCTGACCGACCGCGACCTGCGCGCCGCCTTCCTCGCGACACCCGAGGTGGCCGCCCTGCGGGCCTCCATCGCCGCCCGCGGCGCTGCGCGCCCGACCGCCGCGCCCGCTCGCCCCGCCGGCCTCAGCGAGCGTGAAGTCGAAGTCCTGCGCCTCGTCGCCCGCGGCCTCTCCAACCGCGAGATCGCCGCCTCCCTCACCATCAGCGAGCGCACCGTCAACAGCCACCTCGTCCACGTGTTCAACAAGCTCGAGGTCAACAGCCGGGCCGCCGCCACCGCCCAGGCCCACAGGCTCGGCCTCGCCGACTGATGCGCGCCGCCGGTTCCCCTTGCCCCGGCCTGTCTCCAAGCGGCACAGCGTGATACCGGAACCGGGTGATCCCTTCCCTCTACCGTGGGGGCGCATGGCTAT
>CAYQFU010000363.1:0-2567 GCA_964416775.1 uncultured Ktedonobacterales bacterium | reverse complement strand
GAGTCACTCCTGCTCGTCCCCTTGCTGGGCGCCCTGGCAACGCGGCTCTATGGTGTCCGCGCACGGCTGCCGGCGCTGCTCTTGGCGGCAATACCCCCCGAGTATGTGGCGGTCGGCGAGCTGCGCATGCTGGGCGGCTACGTGGAGACGCTGGTGCTGGGCACGGCGTTGCTGCTGCTGGCCGTCCAGATCGCGGACCAGTGGCGCAAGGACGGATCGAACGCATCGGGACCAACCACCCGCCGGCGTTGGGTCGTGTTCGGCCTCCTCATGGGTCTGGGGTTGTGGATTGATCCACTGATTCTCTACTACATTGCCGCCGTTTTCCTCTGGTTGTTGCCGCTGGCGCTGCGGCGGCTATGGGCGTTTCGGCGCGCGGGCAGCCAATGGCTGCGGGCGACCATGACGACGGGCGGACTGGCGCTGGTGGCCGCAGTGGTGGGCGCGGCTCCCGCCCTTTGGTATGGCTTTCTTACCGGGTTTGCCAACATCACCTCCGCGACAACGCCGAAGATTTCCGCCGCGAGCCCACTCGATCCGGATCCGCAGCGCGCGCTGGAGTGGACGTATCTGCTCAACGATGCGCTGCCCCATGTCGCGGGCACGCAGTCGCTCTGGCAGCGCGCCGCATGGAGCGCTACCGTGAATGCGCTCGCCCCGCTTTGCGGCTACGCATTGCTGCTTGCGGCGGTGTATGCGGTCTGGGCGTTGATAGGGCGTCAACTGGTGGGGCGGCGCGTGAACAGGGTGAGTTTCTGGTCAGGGGGCTGGAACTTCGCGCTGGCGCCGTTGCTGCTTGCCGTCATCTGCGTCGTCTTCTGGCGTAGCGACATGACCGCGGTCATTACCGGCGTCGAGGATCACGCCGGCAGATACGCGCTGCCTGCGACGACGGTATTTACCCTGGCGCTGGCGGCGCCGTTCGCGCACGGACCGGCGCGGATCTCGCGAATTGGCGCGCGCCTGTCCCACTCCCCAACCGGCCCGTGGTCGCGGCGATGGCATGCCATGCCACGAGTCGCGGCGTGGCTGGCGCTCATCGTGCTGCTCGTCGCGTACGCGGTGCCCTATCTCGGCGCGGACAATGCCACGGCGATGCAGTCGCCATATGCGGCGACACTCACCATCACAGTCCCCGAGAGTGAGCTGACGAGCTACCTGCGCGCACAGCACATCCGCTACGCCTGGGCGGCGAGCTGGATCGGCAACGTGACGATGTATCTGGACGACCAACAGACGCTCATCGGCATCTACCCCGATGACTTCAACCGGCTGCCCGCCATAGACGCGGCGGTGGCCGCCGCCGACCGGCCCAGCTTCATCGTCTACTCTCATCCAATCCTGGGCAAGCCGCAAGCCGAGCGCGTGCTGGACGCGCTCGGCGTCACCTACACCGCCGCGCACTTCGGACCGATCTGGGTCCTCACCCCGCTCTCGCGCACCGTCCATCCCCAGGAGTTGGCGAGCTATCTGATCGCTTGATGCAACCCCTGCCAGCTGGAGCAATTCGCCGCGATAGCAGGGGATCTTGGCAATGGAGACGGAATAGATTTCGATGAGGTGTAGGTAGGGAAGGGTCAAGGTGCTCCTGGCCGCGCAATACTTGTGGCGAGCGGCGGCGGCTCCCCACGAATGCGCGGACCATCGAGGCGAAAGGCGTCCTCATGGCGCTAGGCCAGGATGACGCCAATACCAAAGAGCACTGCTGCCTCAAAGAGGCTGACGTGATTGACGAAATAGGCGTAGAGAGCCGCCAGGATAAAGATCACCCCGACGATCCACTTGAACGACAACGCTCGCCGGTATGTCGTGGAGTAAGAGTTCCTGGGCATCGTAATCACCTCTTTCGTGTGGAAGGAGCGCCATGCGGTCTGCCATGCGGTCTGCCATGCGGAGTGCCGCAACGCCCTGGCACAAGCCATATACCACGAAGCGGGCAGGCGCAAGACATGTGCCAACCGACGAGACCGCGAAAGTCCTGACCGGAAATGACCGGAGTTGTCCGTTGCCGCCCGCCCCCGCACGTGCCATCTTGATAGAGGGCGCTTCTCTCGCGACTCACCATCCTTCGCTCGAACACCCTCGCACCTTTCCAACCGAATACACAGCCCTCGCCCATCCGCCGCGCGCTTATCCGCCGTCGAGCCTGCATGAACGCGCAAACGCGAATTCCGGCAAAAACGGCAACTGGCGAATCGGCAACTGGCATCTGAGATTCCGGCAAAAACGGCAATAACGCTCGTTTTCCGTTCCCTGTCGCTTGCCGGCCTATCCTCTTCGTAGGGGCGTCCGGCGGACGTCCGCTCGCCCGTATCGCGATTTCCGGCAGAATCGGCAACCGCTATCTCCCCTCTCACCGTGGGGGAGGGGCTGGGGGTGAGGTCTCCGGCAGAATCGGCAACTGCCTTCCGTCACAAAACGTGCATCGCGGCAAAAACGGCAACCGCCGGCTCGTACCGCCGGTTCGTTCCCGTTGGGCTTCAGCCCCCTTATCGTGCCGTGCGCCGGCCATTCATGTCCGCGATTCTGCCCGCCCCATTCGCGGCAAAAACGGCAACCGCGATCTC
>CAYQFU010000362.1:0-2635 GCA_964416775.1 uncultured Ktedonobacterales bacterium | reverse complement strand
TGCGTGGCGCGCCGCGCCGGGATCAAACACGCAGAAATCCCGACGAGGATTAGCACCGCCAAAACCGCTCCGAACGTAAGTGGATCATGAGATGAAACTCCCCAAATCTGGCTCTGAATCAGGCGTGTTACTCCCAGACTCACGGCTTCACCGACGAGAATGCCAAGCGCAATAATCAGAAGCCCCTTGCGCAGGATCATTCTGAGGACGGTGCCTTGCTGCGCTCCGAGGGCCATCCGAATACCGATCTCATGCGTCTGCAGGCTCACCGAATACGCCATCACGCTGAAAACGCCGATGGCAACCAGAGCGAGTCCGATTCCGGCAAAGACTCCGAAGAGAATGAGCCCGAAGCGAGGCTGCGAGTAAGAGAACTGTTCAAGATAGCCTTCGAGGGTGCCAGTGAGTGTTAGCGCGACGCCCCGATCCACTGACCAAATCTCGCGACGGACATTCAGCAGCATCGACATCGGCTCGACCGCGGTTCTCACCAGGACTCCGCGCTCGAATGCTCCAGAGACGCTATAGGGCATGAATGCTTCCGGCTGTGGCGCCTCCTGCAGGCCGCGATTCTTCACGTCCGAAACCACGCCGATAATTTCGAAATAAGCATCTTTTGGCGATTCAGGAACGGTGTCGAGCAGGTTGAACTTAATCGACTTGCCGATCGGATCTTCAGTGCCGAAGAAACTGCGCACCAGCGTCTGATTCACTACAATCACGTGACGAGCCGACTCGACGTCCGATTCCGTCAGCAGGCGTCCGCGCACCAGGCGAATGCCCAAAGTGGGAAAGTAGCCTTCACTGCAGAGTTGGAAGATCGAGCGCCAGGTCTCCGCGTGAGTTTTGCCGGGAACAGTCACGTCGCTCGGAATCCCGCCATATGGAGGAAGTGTGCTGGTCTCGGTCGCCGCCACGACTCCGGGCAGAGCCGTGACCTTCTGCAGCACCTGACGGAAGAAGATCCGCTTCTGTTCCGCTTTCTCGTACCGCCCCTTGGGCAGCGGGGTGCGTGCGACCAGGATGTGGTCGGGCGTGAGTCCCAAATCGACATGCTGTAGCGCGAACAGGCTGCGCATCATCAGCCCCGCGCCGACCAGCAGCACGATCGACAAAGCCACTTGTGAGACGACGAGCCCAGAACGGAATCGTCCGTGCCGGAAGACGGTCTGAGTGCCTTTGCCTGTGTCCTTAAGACGATTGTGAAGCTCACCGCGAACCGAATGGAAAGCCGGAGCCAGCCCACAGAGCAGTGTAGTTATCACAGTCACCCCAAGCGAAAACAGGAGCACGCGAACATTCAATTTGATAACCGTCTCTGCGGGTATCAGGTCCGGCGGCAGTGCAGCGAGTACCCCTTTAATCCCGCCGTAGGCGAATAGGCACCCAGCCAGGCAGCCTATTCCAGCAAGAATGAAGCTCTCGATCATCAATTGCAAAACCAGCCGTGTTCGCGTCGCGCCCATCGAGGCCCGAATCGCGATCTCTTTCTCGCGCGCCGTGGCTCTAGCCAGCAAGAGGTTGGCGACGTTGCTGCACGCTATCAAAAGCAACATGCTGACTGCCGCCATCAAAGCGAAAAGCATCACGCGAAACTGTCCGACTACCTGATCGGCCAGAGACATGACTTTGATGTTGAAGCTCTTTGGATAATCCTTGCGATAGACCGTCGAAAGCCTGCGAGCGACTACATCGAGATCGCTGGCTGCGGCCTTAAGCGTCACGCCAGGCTTGAGGCGTCCCAGCAGCCACACGCGATTGAAAGGAGAAGTGTCGCCGCGGTCGATGGTCATCGGCTGCCAGAAGTCCTCCGCGCCGAAAAGGAAGCGCGGCGGCATAATGCCGACGAGCGTCACCTGTTTGCCGTTCAACTCCAGCGTGCTGTTTACGATCCTTGGATCTCCGTTGAAATCCTTCTGCCAAATGCGGTAGCTCATCACCGCAACAGGAGCAGCGCCGGGGCGGGCGTCGTCGGGCACCAGGCCACGACCGAGCAATGGCTGCATGCCGAGGAACTCGAAGGTATCGCCTGTTACCTCGCCTCCGTGATACTGCTTAGTGCCATCTTTATCTGTATAAAGAATGTCTTTCCCGTTATTCGCGATCAGTCCTTCCCAGATATGGTTCTGCTCTTTGAAGTCCATGTATTCGGCGACGGAGAAGTCGCCGCGCCCTTCGCGATCGGCTCGAGAGTTGTCGTGAATGAAGAACATCGCCAGCCGATCCGGATTCTTGTAGGGAAAAGGCTCGAGCAGCACATTGTCGAGCACGCTGAAGATAACCGTGGTAGCACCGATGCCCAGGGCTAGGGCGACGACTGCGAGCGAGGCAAATCCGCGATCCCTGCGCAGACTTCGCAATCCGTACCGCAGATCCTGCCAAAACCAGTGCAAGCCTTCCATTCACGTCCTCCCCGGCAACTCGCTATGAGCTATAGACGGTAAAACGAGAAGAATGTGTCCAACAGTTCCAGAAACTTTCATTCATGGGACGGATGCCGAGATGCGAGGGCGGATGTCGGGAGAAAGAGCCGCAAGCTTTCGTTCGTGTTCTCCATGGCCCCGCGATGGAAAATTTTCGAAAGCTATTGACTTTTTCTGGCGATTCGTCGTAGCACGGAATCAGGAGTCAAATT
>CAYQFU010000361.1:0-2655 GCA_964416775.1 uncultured Ktedonobacterales bacterium | reverse complement strand
TCGACGAGCTGACGCACGCCTACGCGGTGAGCATCCACCGCAGCCAGGGCAGCGAGTACCCCTGCGTCGTCGTGCCGCTCACCACGGCCTCCTGGCTGATGCTGCAGCGCAACCTGCTCTACACCGCCGTCACGCGCGCCAAGCGCCTCGTGGTGCTCGTGGGCAGCCAGCGCGCATTGGCCAAGGCCGTGCGGACCATGGGGGCGGGGCGGCGCTTCACCGCGCTGGACCATCGCCTGTGCAATCGGGAAAACGCTCGCGACCATGTCGCAGAAGTCAGGCACGAAGCCTCGTAGCACCGCCGGATCAACCGCCCGATGATAGCACTCGTGGCCACTTCATGGCCGGGCGGCCCCTGGCTGCGCGGATGTCCCCCGGCGCACGTAGTCGGCGATCGCCTGGCCGACGGCTTCCTCGCCCTCGAGCCGGCCGATCACGTGCCGCACCGCCGCGGTCCGCCTGTCGGGCGGCATCAGCATGATATGAACCCAGCGCCTGGCTTCATGCGCGGTGAGGCCGTACCCGAGCATCGCGCGCCGCAGCGGCGTGTCGGGGACGTTGCCCATGCGCCGCCCCTCCCCGTCTTGCTAGTCGTGCGCGCGGTTGAGCACCCACAGCCCGCTCACGGCGTCGTGGTACAGGTCGAAGCACTGCTGGTCGGGGCAGCGCACGCGGTAGTAGGTGCGGTCGCTCGCCGCCCGCCGCGGATTGCTCTCCCCGAGCGGCGTCCACCAGCGGTCTTGCAGGTGCCACGTCGTCAGCACCTCGGCGACGGTGTACAGCTCGCCGTGCCAGCGAAACTCGGCTGGCATGCCGCCGCGCACGAGCACTTGGACTGGCCGCAGGTACTGATGCGCCACCGTCGCACCTCCCGTTCGCTACTCGTATCTAGAACGTACGTTCTATTCATTACCATACCATGCGGCCGGCGGCGTGGCAAGGATCGTGGCACCCCGCCGCGCGACTCGTGACGAGAGATGACGAGAGATGACGAGAGATGACAGGAGATAACGGCTATTGGGGGCAGTGGGGGAGGAGGTGATGTCCGACCGTTGCAAGCCGCTGTCTCCGCTTCCGCGCAGCCCGCGCGCTTACGGTTCCGGGAGAGGATGCTTGCCGAGAGATTTACCGGTCGCTACCATAAGGGAAAGATGAAGACAAGGTAGGGACGAGGGGTTGGTAGGCCGGCTGCGATGACGGCGACAGCGATGCGGAGAGAGGTAGCGTGCAGTCTTCAACCACACCGCGGTATGTGCTCATCCTCGGCTGCTCGGGCCGCAAGCGCGTCGATCCCGCGCCGCTGCTCGCGCTCGACCGCTACGACGGCGTCAACTACCGCGTGCTGCGCAAGGCGCGCGCCGAGGGGCACTGGCCGCCGTCGCTCGACGTCCTCAGAAGGTGTTTTGGAAACGCACCCACGTGACGTAACGTCGTACGCTGCTATGTACGAGCAGGACGTATCCCAGCGACCTCTCGGACGCGGAGTGGGAGTGGGTGCAGCGCTACCTCTCTCCGTCCTCACGACGCGGCAGACCGCGACCGCCCTCACTGCGCACGATTCTCGACGCCATCTTCTACGCGCTGCGCACCGGCTGCGCCTGGCGCTATCTGCCCTCCAACTTCCCGCCGTGGCCGACGGTCTTCTACCACTGCCGACGCTTCCGCCTCAACGGTGCCTGGCACCTGCTCTACAGTGCCCTGCACCGCGCCGAACGGAAACGCGTCGGTCGTGACCCGGATCCAAGTGCAGCCATCATGGATAGCCAGAGTGTGAAGACAGCGGAGGAATCAGGCCGCATCCGGGGATATGACGCGCGTACATGCGTGAAGGGCAGGAAACGCCACCTGCCGGTTGACACCTTGGGACTCCCCATCGCCTGCTACGTCACCCCGGCCGATGCGCATGATACGGGATTCGGCTGGGTCGTTGGGGTTCTGCGGGACGTTCAGTCCCGGGGCTGGCCCTACTTCGGCACTTCAGTGCCGGGAGCGCGATCTACAACCATCGAAGCGGATTCAGTATGACACGGTCGGCGCACGCAAGCTCCTTGGCGGGTTGGCGTTCTTCGTGCCACGGCTCAGGAAGATCTGGGCGGATGCCGCCTACCGGGGGAAGGAATTGGCCAACTGCTGTCAGCAGCACGGTGGCTGGGAGCTCGAGATCGCGGAGCGCACGCCGGGCACACGCGGCTTCAGTCCGCAACCTCGCCGATGGGTGGTTGAACGTCGCTTCGCCTGGTTGATTCGCAATCGGCGACTGGCCAAAGACTAGGAGCGCACGGTGCCGACGAGCGAGACGCTGATCGAGCTCACCATCATCCGCTTGCTGCTCCGTCGGCTGCCCTAATGATTTATCATGCCGGCGTCCAGGCTTACGGTCGTTCCAGTCGTTACGCCTGCCAGATCGGACGCCATAAAGGCCGCCATGTTACCAACTTCTTCCAAAGTAGGACCCTTGCCCAAAAGATTGCGGCTCATCCAGCGTTGGCCCCATCCTTCGGCGCGTTTCTCAAGCTCAGGGTTGCTATGGGCGAGCGTCTTGTCGGCCGCGCCTTCCGAACCAGCCGAGTGAAGGCAGACGGTACGAACGCCATGTGGCCCCAATTCTGCTGCCAACAAGCGAAGCATCGCTTCAACAGCTGCCCATGCTGGACC
>CAYQFU010000360.1:0-2663 GCA_964416775.1 uncultured Ktedonobacterales bacterium | reverse complement strand
GGGGCGAAGCGCTGCCCGCCGGGGACGGAGAAGAGGCGCAGGTCGGGCGTCGCCACGACGTGGATGCCGGCAGCGGCGAGGGCGCGCAGCGTGGCGCGCACCAGCGGCGCGGAGCGCAGGGCGTCCGTGACGGTGATATCGAGGCCAGCGGGCAGCAGGGGCGCGAGGTAGAGCAGGGCGCTGAGATACTGCGAGCTGCGGGCGCCGGAGACGGCGACGCTCCCGCCTTCGATGGATCCGCCGCGCAGGCTGATGGGCAGCAACCCGCCCGGCTCGCGCGCCTCGACGGCAACGCCGAGCGCCCGTAGTGCCCCCAGCAGGTCGGCATTGGGGCGCCGGCCCAGCGAGTCGGGGTGGTCCGTCTCGAAGCGCACGGCCGGCAGCAGCGCGCCGATGCCGAGCAGCAGCCGCAGCACCGCCCCGGCGTTCCCGACCTGGAGCACTCCCCCCGGCGGGGTGGAAGGGCGACCCGCCACGCCACGCACGCGCAGCGCCCAACCGCCGTCGCCGTCGCGCTCCCACCGCGCCGCGGCGCCAAGCGCGCGCAGCGCGCGCACGAGCACGGCCGTATCGTCGCTGGGCGCGGGATGCCGCACCAGGCTCTCGCCGTCCGCGAGCAGGGCGTTCAGCACGTAGCGCAAGGTATAGTATTTCGAGCCGGGCGGCTGTGGGAGCCGCGCGTCGTTTCGCCGCACCCCGCGCGGCCCGCGGACGAAGACAGCCCGCGGCGGGCGCGGCCGCGGCGGCAAGAGATCGTCGTCCAGCACCGATTGCTCCCTCCGCCGGTTCGGCCCATCGCGCGGACGCATTCCCCGCGCGTCCGCTCCTGAGCCAGAGCGTAGCACAGGCGCGGGGGAGCCGTGACGGCCGGCGTCGCACGGAAATCGCGCCGGGTGGACTCCGCCGCCTACCACCGCAAGCCGTTCGACCTCGACGCCCTGCTCGCCCCGGTGGAGCGGCGCGCCGAGGGAGCGGCCGGCCCATTGACCGCCGTTGTGGCTCCCGCTATACTTCGAGCCAGCAGGCGGACCGAGCGGGCATGGCGGCGAGGAGGCGCGAGGCATGGACGACGAGCTCGAGCTCGAGGTATCGGATCTGCGGACCGGCCGCACCGTGCGCAAGTCGTTCGACTCCCAGCCCGAGGTCCGTGCGACGCAGGGTCACATCCCAGAGACGATCGCAGACGAGGAGACGTCCCCGCGTATCGAGCCGCTCGACCCCACGCGGGCGCCAGCGCTCTCACCCTCAGGCGCGCTCCTCTCGCGCCGGGCGCGCGGCTCCGCCGTCGTCGCGCTGACGCTCCTCGTCTGCGCCGGCATCCTCCTCTCGCTTCCCGGCCCCCAGGCCTCCCTACGGCAGGCGCTCGCCGGCCCGACACCGACCCCCACGGCGACCCTCGCGCCGGGCTCGGACATTGTGTACTTCGAGCAGACCGCGCCGTGGGGCAGGCTCACGCTCGACGGCAAACCGCTGCTGCTTGACCAGCAGAACGGCCAGGGCAGCACCCTCCCGGCTGGCCGGCACACGCTCGCCTACGAGGCCGCGCCCTGGCCTCCGCTGCGCTGCCAGATCAGCGTGCCCGCGCAGCGGGGCGACACCTGCCCCATCAATGTCGGGGTCATGTACAACAATCTTCCGGCCTCGCGCGCCGTCGATCTGGGCGCGACGCCCGCGAAGCTGCCGGACGCCCAGCGGGCGGCGCTGACATCCGCCGTCGCGGATGCGTTCCAGGCGAATCGCGAGACGGCCGATCTGCAGCCCGGCGACCACTATCTCGGCGCGGATGGGTCGCCCGCAGTCGCCGCCGAGCCGATGCGAGCGACGCTGTTGCTCACGCTGAACACAGATCCTGCCCGCGTCACCTCAGGTGTTCCTTTTCAATGCGTGAGCATCTGCGATTTCGGTGGAGGTGGCGGCGGTGCCGGCTTCGACTGGTTGACCTTCGCCGCGCGCGTGATCGTCCGCTGGCAGTTCGCTACGTCGGACGGCAAGGTCATCCAGCCTGACGCGAGCGCCGACCTCGATGCAATCTATCAGGTCGGCGCGCAGTGGGCCAATGGAACGTGGAAGGCGACCGCGACGCCCTATTATCAAGGAGGTTCAGGGCAACTATGCTGGCAGGCCTTTTCCAGAGCGTTTCCTCCCAACGGGAATCCACTCCCGAACGCGAGCGGCGTGGCCACACGCCCCTATCCAGGGCCGAGCGACGCGGACGGCTGCGTCGAAGTCGTCAGCCCCGGCAACAACGGCGGCGGTTCGTCGAGTCCCTTCGCCACGCCCACGCCCCTCCCGCCCGACACCGCCATCTTCGTCTCTCGCTTCGGCGTGGTGCTCGCCGGCAACGACGCGGCGCACGCCGCCCAGCCGCAGCTCCCCGTCGCGGGCGCACACGAGCGGGCGTTGGCGCAGCAGTGGATAGCACAGCAGTCGGGCTGAGTCTTCAGGGGAATGTGACACGATAGGGCGAGTGGCATCAGAGAGAGGTGATCCTTGAGCGCGGAGGCGGATGTCATCGTGGTCGGCGCCGGCCTGGCTGGCCTGACCGCCGCGGCGGAGCTGGCCGACGCCGGCAAGCGCGTGATCATCGTCGAGCAGGAGCCGGAGCAGGGCCTCGGCGGTCAGGCGTTCTGGTCCTTCGGCGGCATCTTCCTGGTCGACTCGCC
>CAYQFU010000359.1:0-2685 GCA_964416775.1 uncultured Ktedonobacterales bacterium | reverse complement strand
GTGCATCTGCCGTATTGCCTGGCGCCGGCTCATCGGATGGGGACGATATCTTCTGCGTTGACAATATGTGATCCTCCTCCATGTGATCCTTCTCGGTGCCTTGGTGTGCGCAGCACTGTGTGATGGCGCTCAGATCTAAAGCTCTATGCTAGCTTGCGCTCGGCATGCCGGTCGTCTGCCCCGCCTCGATGAGGTGGCCATCTGGGTCGCGCAGATAACAGCGGATCTCGCTCGCGTGCACCTTGGGCGGCGTCAGGAAGTCTGCTCCCCGCCAGCTGCCTGCGTGTGGACTCCTCCAGCCTGGGCAACCAGTAGCCCAGCCAACACACCTCCTGAGACGGTCGTGGGCATAACAGCCGACCATCTCAACGTATTGATTGCCCTGGCCGTCGGGCATCGGGCTTTCCCCGGTTTGGCTCTAGCTGGATGCTCCGCGCTCCGCTATGGGAACTGTCGCGTTCCTGGATGCTGTTTGGGCACTTGCAGCGTCCGGTGTTTTCTGCGACCCGTTCACGATCGCGAGCACCTGCTCACGCTCGAGGACCTCTTCCTGCAGGAGCGCCTGCGCCAGACGATCCAGGGCCTCGCGGCGGTCGGTCAAGACGCCTCGCGCTTGTTGATGGGCTTGCGTTATCAGCCGCTCGACCTCGGCATCCAGGCGCTCTGCGGTCACCTCCGAGTACACCCGCTCGCGACCGTCTAGCGCTTGCTGGCTGAGGGAAGGACTGCCCTCCGGCAGGTCATAGACCACCGGACCAGTTTGCTCGCCCATACCCCACTCGCTCACCATGCGTCGGGCCAACTGCGAGGCTTCCTTGAGGTCGTTCTCCGCCCCCGTCGTAACCTCTCCCAGCGCCAGTTCCTCTGCGGTGCGACCGCCCAGGGCCACGGCCAGCCGCTCTAGCAGGTAGGTACGCGGTACGTTCCGCCGGTCATCCGCGGGCTGGAACTGCGTGACCCCCAGCGAACGCCCGCGCGGCACGATAGTCACTTTGTAGAGGGGATCAACATCGGGCAACACCGCCGCGACCAGCGCGTGGCCTCCTTCGTGATAGGCCACGATCCTGCGTTCCCGTTCATCCATCAGGGCTTCCCGTTTGCCACCCAGCAGGAGTTTGTCGAGCGCATTCTCGAAGTCCTGCCGGCTGACCTGGGCGCTGCCTCGACGTGCCGCTGCAAGGGCTGCCTCGTTCACCAGGTTTGCCAGGTCGGCCCCCGAGAAGCCGGGGGTCACCCGGGCCAGATCCGCCAGGTTCACATCAGGCGCTAAGGGGACGGTGCGCGCATGGATGCCTAGGATGGCTTCCCGGCCACGTCGTTCCGGCAGATCCACCGTGATCTGCCGGTCGAAACGCCCCGGTCGCAGCAGGGCCGGATCGAGCACGTCGGGCCGGTTTGTGGCGGCCAGGACGACGACGGCCTGGTTGGGCTCGAAGCCATCCATCTCCACCAACAGCTGCTCCAGTGTCTGTTCCCGCTCATCATTACCGGCTAGGGCCGATGCTCCACCGCGCGTGCGCCCAATCGCGTCGATTTCATCGATGAAGACGATGCACGGCGCGTTCTTCATGGCCTGCTCGAAGAGATCGCGCACGCGACTGGCTCCCACCCCCACGAACACCTCGACGAAGTCGGTGCCGC
The DNA here is from genome assembly GCA_964416775.1 of uncultured Ktedonobacterales bacterium. Classification (GTDB taxonomy): domain Bacteria; phylum Chloroflexota; class Ktedonobacteria; order Ktedonobacterales; family JADMIN01; genus CAYQFU01. The sequence continues at coordinate 1,044 of CAYQFU010000359.1, read as the reverse complement.
TGACACTGTAGAACGGGACCCCCGCCTCGCCCGCGACGGCACGGGCGAGCAGGGTCTTGCCGGTGCCTGGGGGGCCGACCAGCAGCACGCCTTTCGGGATGTGTGCCCCGATGGTCAGGAAGCGCTGCGGCTCGCGCAGGAAGTCGATTTCCTCGCGCAGGTCAGCCTTGGCTTCGTCGGCTCCGGCCACATCGGCGAACGTCGTGGAGGGGCGCTCTTCGTTGTAGAGTTTCGCACGGCTGCGCCCGACGCCGAAGATGCCCCCTCCTTGTTGCGACTGGCGCACACCGCGCAGAGCCATGTAGCCCAAGTAGACCAGCAGCAGGATGGGTAAGGCGTTGAGCAGGATCGTCAGGGCCGTCTGCCACCAGGGAGTCTGCACGGGCTGAGCGGTGACACTCACCCCGTTTTTCTCAAGCGCGGGGAGCAAGGCGGGATCGCCTGTTTCTGGCACGTAGCTGGTGAATCGGGAATACGTGGCCGTGCCCGTGCTGGTGCCGCCTTGCTGCTGGTGCAGCGGCGTCTTGAAGTCCCCGGACACCGCATGGCCGGCGAGGGTGACGTCCTTCACCGTGCCGTTCTGCACCTGCTGCAGGAAGCTGGTGTACGAGAGGTTGATCGTCGCCTGCTGCGCACCCAATGAACTAAAGAGGAGTGGAGCGTAGAAGAGCAGGTTGATGACGATGAAGAAGATGAGCATTTGCAGCCAGAAGCGCCGCCTGTTGGGGGACATTCCTTGCGGGCTTGACCCTCCAGGGCGTCCGTTTGGGAGATGAGAGCCGTTTTGGGACGGGCGAGACGGCTGCTGACCCGTTTCGCGTTGGCCAGGGCCTGCCGGAGATCTGGTGCTTTGCATCACGAAGCTTCTCCTTCAACGTCAGAGAGCGCTTGAGCGTCGCCAGAGAGACGCTACACACATCCACGATCTCGCGCCGGGTTTGCCCTGCTCGACAGCACGCAAGACTTTCGCTCTCAAATCGTGGTCTCGACCTAGAGAAAGCATTCAGGGCGTGTTGGAACGAGAGGGAGAGCAGGTGCAGTTGC
>CAYQFU010000358.1:0-2721 GCA_964416775.1 uncultured Ktedonobacterales bacterium | reverse complement strand
GCCGTGGAGGAGATGCTGCGCTATGATGGGCCGGTCCAGTTCCTCCCGGCTCGGACCACCCTGGACGAGATCTCGTTGGCGGGGACGACCATCCTCAAGGGCGTGCTCGTCACGCTGGCCCTGGCGGCGGGCAACCGCGACCCGGCGCGCTTCCCGGACCCGGACCGTTTCGATCCGGAGCGGCGCGACAATGAGCACCTGGGTTTCGGCAGCGGCATCCACAGCTGCTTCGGTGCGCCGCTCGCGCGCATCGAGGCGCAGATTGCTTTCCCCGAGCTGCTGCGGCGGCTGGTGCGGCCGCGGCTGGTCGGGGATCCGCCGCCGTATCGGCCGAGCCCCCTCCTGCGCGGCCCGGAGCACCTGCTGCTCGACGTCGAGGAGGTGCGCGCCAGCGGGAAGCCGCTGGCCGAGCTGGCACAGCGGTAAGTGTGATCGACTCCCTGGCGACGATCGGCGTGATCAACGGTGCTCCTGCGGGTCATCTCAGGGGGACCTCACGTCCGGTAGTGCGTCCCACCACGTGTCTATGACAGAGCGCAAGGAGCGGTATGGGCAGCGAGGGCACAGGAAGTAGTCGTCGGCGCGGACAACGAGGGAGGGTACGCATCCACCAGTTGGTCACGTCGCGGCCCCATAAGCACCTCCTGCTTGAGATGCGGCACGTTACCACCAACTTGCCCGATGCACCACTACTGCGTCGTTCCTCAAAGGCAATAGACAACGTAGTGCCGCAGATGGCGGCGTGGTGGCGGCGGGCGTCCCCCAACCCACGGGCTGGCGTGGCGATTGAGTTGGGAAGAGGTATCGCCGCGCTGCGCCATCACCGTCGTGGCGCGCGGTTTGCGGCCTTCACTGCAGATGAGGAAGGGTAGGTGGTGCAAACACAATCGCCGCACAGCAGGAGGTGAACGATGCCACCGAGAAACGCACGCGATGAGCCGTCCCCCAGGCATAGCGTTCCGCTGTCCATGGCGCGTGGCCCGGATGAGTACATACCCGGCGAGCAGGAGCCGGGCGTCCTGCTGACGAGCCTGCGCGACCTGCTCCAGTGGGCCGAGAACTACGCGCGGAGCCGTTCCCTCTGGCCCTTCACCTACGGACTGGCGTGCTGCGCCATCGAGATGATCGCCGCCGCGTCCGCGCCCCAGTACGATCTCGCGCGCTTCGGCTCGGAGGTCTTTCGCTCCAGTCCGCGCCAAGCCGACGTCATGATCGTATCAGGCACCGTCTGCACGAAGATGGGCCCGCGTCTGATCCGCCTCTACGAGCAAATGCCTGATCCCAAGTGGGTCATTTCCATGGGCCAATGCGCCAACTCGGGAGGAGAGTTCTACGACAGCTATTACACCGTGCAGGGGGTGGACACGCTGGTGCCAGTCGACGTGTATATCCCCGGCTGCCCACCCCGCCCCGAGGCGTTGATCGAGGGACTGCTGAAGCTGCGCGAGAAGATTGAAAAGCAGGGCCTGAAAGAGCGCGGGGAGCAATGAGCGAATGCGTGCGTGCTCTGCGGCTGCGTTAAGGCGACCGGTCCACTGCAGGCCGGCGACAGCTGCGGCCAGCGCGCCGGAGAGCGTGTCTTCCCCCTTTGAGAGCCTGCCGCCCCCCGCCAGACGCACGAACGGGAGGAGAGCCGGGAGAGAGGAGTGGATGGCCGGTTATGTGGCAGGTCTTCCGGCGCACGGCCGGTGCCCCATTCACTCCGGTCCGAGGCGCGCGGGTGGCCCTGGCGATGCTGCCTGCTCTGGTCGGCATTGCGGTCCTGGGCCACACGCGAGTGGGCAGCGACGTCGCCGGTGGGGCACTACTGGGTGTCTTGTTTGTCGCGTCCTGTGACCTGGGGCCTTCCCTGCGCATCCGGGCGCAAGCCATGGCAGTGGGTGCCCTTGTGGGCACGCTCCTGCTGGGGCTGGGATCCTGGATCGGCGGGCCCTGGTGGGTGGCCGTGCCCGCCCTCGCCGTGACGACCTTCCTCAGTGGGCTCCTCCCCCTCTACGGCCCCGTATGCGCCCAGGTGGGCCTCATCCTGACCATTCTCGTCGCGCTCGCGCTGGGCCGCGATGGCGGTCCGGCGACCGCCGCGCCCACTGCGCTGGGATTCCTGCTTGGGGGGATGTTCTTCCTCGTGCTGGTCTTCGCATCGTCCGCGCTCGGCCGGCTGCCGCATCCCCTCGGCGACGCCCTACGAGCGGCCCCCACGCCCGCGGCAACGGGGGCAGGCCCCAGTGCCTCCTCCACTGGCCATGCGCCGGTGATCCGCTTGGCCATGCTGCGCGCCGCCGGCACGGCCCTGGTCGCCGGAGCCGCCTGGGGCAGCGGCATTGCGTATCCGCACTGGGCCGCCATCATCGTCATCCTCTCCGTCCGACCTGACGAGATGGCGGCGCTGCGCCTCACCACTCAGCGCGTCGTCGGGACCGTCCTCGCTGCCGGGCTGGCCGATGTCGTGCTGCACGTGATACCTGATCCAGTCGTATTAGCAGGCCTGGCGGTGGGCGGCGAATTTCTCGCTGTCACCGTCCAGAACGTGAACTTTACGGTCTTCGTCTTCTTTATCACCCTGCCCTTGCTCCTGCTCAGCCGCCCGACGCAAGAGCCGGCGCATGCGGCCTTGCGTGTCACGACGACCGTGGTCGGCGCGCTGGTGGCGTTGGGCATCTCAGCACTCGCGGCGTGGCTCGCCCAGCGTCCTTCGGCACCTCCTCGCCGTCCGCCCGAAGC
>CAYQFU010000357.1:0-2731 GCA_964416775.1 uncultured Ktedonobacterales bacterium | reverse complement strand
GCGTTCGCGCGCGCGCAGGTCCGCGTCAGCCGGTTCGCGCTCCAACCGGTCGTCCTCGTGTGCTGGCCGGGCCCATTCCTGCGTCCGCTGGGCGGGCCGTCCGCCCTGATCCGCTCCTCTGCTGCGGTTGATCATGGTGTGGCCTCCTTGCCCAACGGCTTGGCCTGTACTGAATGACGCCTTATGACGCCTTATGACGCCTTACGCTACCCAGAATATCCCGTCCCATCCCGTCCCGCCTGACACAGGCGACAACTTCCAAGAGTGAAGTATATGGGCAAGAGGTTACACAGATGTGACGCTCCCAGGAACCGCGCCGATCAAGCCCTCGCGCCGGCTGGGAGATTGAGGACGCGCACAGGCCAACGGCCGCGCGCAATGAACCGTGAGAAACGCGTTACTCGGCGTAGCGCGCCGGTAAGCCTCGCCGGCCACAGTGTCGTGGTGGGCACGTTGCCACCGCTCTCGGGGCTGCACCTAGTTTCTCGCCGGCGCCACAGGCCCCTCCAATGGCACGGAAAGGGTTGGAACACACGGGCATCGGGGGAGAGGAAATACCCTCGTAGAGAAGCGAAAGGAACAGGTAAAACGTGCTCTTGAAAAGGAGAGACCCCCCATGACCACAACCACCTACGATCCAGACCATACTGCCCTGCTGGTCGTCGACCCCTACAACGATTTCATGAGCGAAGGCGGCAAGGACTACGCGGCTACCAAGGAGACGGCCGACGCGGTCGGCTTCTACGACCACATGCGCACGTTGCTGCCGGCCATCCGCGCGGCGCGTATTCAAGTCATCATCGTGCCGCATCACCGCTGGCGAGAAAGCGACTACCAGGGGTGGAAGCACATGAACCCCGCCCAGGTGCGGGCGAACCAGCTCCAGTTGTTCGCTGCCGGCACGTGGGGCGGAGCGTTCCATCCCGAATTCGGCCCGCGCGAGGGGGACGTCGTCGTGGTGGAGCACTGGGCCCAGAGCGGCTTCGCCAACACCGACCTCGATGCCCAACTCACCCAGCGGGGGATCGAGCAGATCATCCTCGTGGGGATGGTCGCCAACACCTGCATCGAGGGCGCCGCGCGCTGGGGCATGGAGCTGGGCTACCACGTCACCCTCGTGCGGGATGCGACCGCTGCCTACGACCAGGAAGGCATGCACGCGGCGCTCGATGTCGATGGACCGCGCTTCGCGCACGCGATCCTGACCACCGAGGAGTTGCTAGCCAGGCTGCCGTCCTTGGCTGGGCTGCCGTCCTGAGGCAGAGCACCGCCGGCGTGGTCGTGTGCTGCGCTGGCAGGGGAGGCAAGAACACAGGACGATCACCCATCACCGAGCTCGTCTGCAATCAGACGAGGCAAAGAGCGGGAGCCTCATCATGACACAAGCGCATCCAACTTCCCGTGTTCCACAATATCGCCCATGGAAGGTAGCGGTCCCGTTGCCAGATGACGCGGATCTCTCTCCCGAGACGCGGGAGCTGCTTTCCCAAGGCGCTCCTATCCACGTCTTGCGGATGTTTGCGGGTGCGCAAGACATGTATCCTGCTATCTTCGCCCTGATCAGGGCGGTCTTTACCGCTGAGGGAGTAGATCCGAAACTCCGCGAGATCATCAACCTCCGGGGTGCGTATCTGACCAACTGTGCGTACGAATGGGAGGCGCACGTGGTGTTCGCCAGAAGTGCGGGGCTGACCGACGAGCAGATCACCGTGCTCTCCACCGATGGCCCGGTTACCGGCCTGGACCCGGTGAGCAATCTCATCAGCCGTGCAACCGATGAGATGACTCAGCAGGCGGCCATCAGCGATGACGCCCTGGCCCAACTCTTAGAGCGGTTTGGCCCGAGCCTCACCACGAAATATATCGTTGCCATCTCCTGGGACAATATGCTCAACCGGTTCATCCTGTCGACGCGCGTTCCTCGCGAAACCGACAGTGCCATGATGGAGGGCCGGACATCACCGCTCTGACTCTGCTGGTACTGGTCCGCCCGACCGAGCAGGAAGCATGACACCGCGCCGGCACATGAACGCGGCTGACCACCAGCAGCAGCCTCTCTCGCTTCCCGGAGAACCAGCACCCCCATCGTTCAAGACAGCAAGGACAAAAGCAAGGACAGAAGAGGAAGCGGTATGCAAACCGGAAACGCGTACCCCACGCTCTCCGAGCGCTCGCGAGGATGGCTCAAATACCTGCATCGCAAGGCCAACACGCCGGACGACTGGGACCGCGGGGGGCACCCCTCGCCGCTGTGGGACGACACCTCCAGTCCGCCGATGCTGAGTTTTGCCCGCTTTGACTTGATCGACTCCAGCTATGCGCTCGCCCTGATGGCCGAGACCACGCCCGCGTGGCGCGAGGTCTACGGCTCCATCCTCGACCAGTTGCTCCGCCGCTACGGCACCTACTGGGGCGCCATCGACTGGCTGACGCAGTTCGGGCATGACCCGCGGCGCGCCACGTATCCCGAAGCCTGGAACCGCCACTACATCCCCCCGGATCGCCGGGGCGACTACGATGTGCCGGGGTGGACTGCCAACGGCATCGAGCCGTGGGGGCTGCAGATGGACCCGGTGGGTGCCGATGGGAACCTGTTCTACAAGGGGTTTTTCAATCTGCTCCTGGGCTTGTATCGCTACGTGAGCGGGGACAGCGCATGGAGCCGGCCGTTCGCCATCATCGGGGATGGCCCCAACACCTTCACCTACACGCACAGCGGCATCAACCAGCT
>CAYQFU010000356.1:0-2743 GCA_964416775.1 uncultured Ktedonobacterales bacterium | reverse complement strand
ATCGACCGCCACCGGTCCCAGTTGAGGCCCTCCTGGCCCTCGATCATGATTCCCAGGTCAGCCACGAGCCTTCAAAACCTCCTTCAATTCCGCTGCCGGCAGCCAGTTGACGATCTTCTCAGTCGGAATGCCGGCCTGGCGCGTCACCCAAAGCGCGAGATCGACGTAGACGAACTGGTCGGTGGAATGGGCGTCCGAGTCCAGGCTGAACTGGCAGCCACATCCGAGCGCCAGCCGTGCCAGCTCGGGCGAGAGGTCCATGCGCGCCGGGTCGCAGTCGATCTCGAGGCGGACGCCACGCTCGGCTGCGGTTCTGAAGACCCGCTCGAAGTCGTATTCGGCACCCGCGCGGCTGCCGGGCCGGCGTCCGGTCGGGTGGCCGACGATGTCGACGTGCGGGTTCTCGACCGCGCGCAGCATCCGCTCGGTCATCTGGGAGCGCTCCATTCGGAGCTGCAGGTGGGGCGAAGCAATGACGACGTCGAGCTCGGACAGCGCTTCGTCCGGCAGGTCCAGCGAGCCATCGAGCAGGATGTCGACCTCCACGCCCTGCAGGATCGTGAAGTCACCGCCCAGCTCGCGTTGCGCCTCTTCGATCACCTTTCGCTGGGCGGCCAGCCGCTCGGGACCGAGGCCGTTGACCACGGTGATGCGTGGCGAGTGATCGGTGATAGCGAGGTAGCGATAGCCGCGGGCCCTCGCGGCCATGGCCATCGCGAGGACGGAGGCGCCGCCGTCCGACCAATCGGTGTGGCAGTGGAGATCGCCCTGGTAGCCCTGCTCGACGAGCGATGTCATCGTGGCCTCGAAGCTCTCCTGCACACCTGATTCTTCGCGGAGCCGGTCGAGGTACTCGCTGCGTTGGTTCTCCGCCAGCTCCGCCAGGACCTTGGCGATGCCGGCGCCAACCCCTTCGATCGACTCCAAGCGGCCCGCCCGCTGAAGCTTCTCGAGGTCTGGGCGGTCGCGCAGGAGGACGGCTGCGGCGCGGGAGAAGGCGCGCGCGCGGTGCTGATCCTGGCGGTGGCGCAGGTGATAAGCGATCTCGGCGAGGTAGGCGGCGGCTTCGTCCGGGCTCATCGCTGGAGCAGGAGCAGGGTCTTGGGCGGATGCAGCGGGCCGAAGAACTCGACCACGCGCGGCGGGGCGGCGATCGGCGGCTCGGGATACGAGCGACATTCGAAGCCTCGCTCCTCGAACCAATCGGGTGCCTCGGGGCTGACGAGGGCGATCCAGCCGCCCGGCTTGGTCACCCGTTCGAGTTCGGCCAGGGCGACGCGGCCGCCGAGCGGTGGATCGGGCGAGAGGGCGGCGCAGACCGCCGCCAGGTCGGCGACGCCGGTGGCGACCGGCAGGTGCTGAGATGCGCCGCAGACGCCGGTCACGTTGCCCGGCAGCTGTCGACGCAGACGGCGGCAGAGCGGCAGCGATAGATCGACCGCGACCACCTCCCGGTAGAGGCGGGCGAGGTGCCGGGTCAGGCGGCCGCTGCCGGCACCCGCCTCGACGACCAGGTGTCCGGTGGGCAAATCGCGGATGAGAGGTTCGGGCAGCAGCTCGAGGTTGGCCAGCTCTGCCCAGCGGTCGGGCTGGAGCTCATAAACGAGCGTCCAGAAGAGGCCGCGGACGAGCCGTGCGCGAGCCGCCTCTCGCTCGGCGGGTGCGGCCGGCCGCTGACCGAGCCGCAGCAGGCGCTCGCCGCGAGCCGGTTCGAGAGCCTGGGCGACGGTGACGAGGTCGGGGGGATCGAGGGCGGCGGCGACCTCTTCGAGCGGTGGCGCGGCAGGACCCGGAGTGAAGACGGTCCGCAGGACGGGCGCTGGAAGCCGGGCCACGTCGGCCGCGCGAAAGCTCGCGCTGCCGGGCGGTGCTGACATCACCGCCTCCGAATACCGCACAGCGTTCGATCAGTATATGAAGCATGGGCATACTCAGGGCCGGAGCCGGGGTCGAGCCTCTCAGGGAAAGCGCGCGGCCCGCTCCGGGCGCAGTCACGGTGGTCCGCCGGGCGACCTTCGCGGCCGCCCACGTTCTTCGCCGCCAGGATTGGGACGAGGGGCGCAACCGCGCGGTTTTCGGTGCCTGCGCCGGCGATCACGGCCACAACTACGTACTCGAGGTGGCTGTGAGAGGGGAGCCGGACCCGGAGACAGGGATGGTCGTGAATCTAAAGGACCTTGATGAGGTGATGCGGAGAGCGGTGGTTTCTGACGTCGATCATCGCCACCTCAACCGCGACGTGCCCTGGCTGCGAGGGGTGATCCCGACCGCCGAAAACCTGGCCCTTGCTTTCTGGGCGCGCCTCGACGAAGTGCTTCCGAACGGCGCCCTTGTCCGCGTACGGCTTGTCGAGTCGGAAAACAACTCGGTGGAGGTCGGTCGGTGAACGTCCCCAGTCCAAATTTCGACGACGATCTCCCCGAGCTGGTTCGGCAGATGCTGCGGAGCCTCGGCGAGGATCCCGAGCGCCCTGGCCTGGCAGGGACTGCGGACCGCGTCGCCGATTCACTTCGTTTCCTTACCGAGGGCTACGCGATCGACCCTCTCGATGCGATCGGCGACGCCCTTTTCGATCAGGACTACGACGAGATGGTGGCCGTCCGCGACGTCCCCTTTTACAGCCTCTGCGAGCATCACCTGCTGCCCTTCTTCGGGACCTGCCACGTCGCCTACATCCCGGCGGGCCGGGTGGTCGGGCTGAGCAAGATTCCGCGCCTGGTCGAAGTCTTCGCCCACCGGCTTC
>CAYQFU010000355.1:0-2745 GCA_964416775.1 uncultured Ktedonobacterales bacterium | reverse complement strand
CGACCGCCGGGACGGTGTAGGCGAGCAGCGTGATGGCGACCGGAGTGCTGCCGCCCGATACGCCGTAAGCGAGGATGATCAGCGAGAACATCAGGAACTTGTCGGCCAGTTGGGCCGCCACCTGCGCGAACCAGACCAGCCGGAAGTCCCTCAGGGCGAGGACGACCCGGAACCCCTGGCGGGGTTCGGCCTCAGATGTCACCGCCACACCTGGAGCCTACCCTGCAAACGCCCGATACAACCCGTCCCACTCGGCGACCGAAAGCTCTTGCGGTCTTCGGGCAGGCTCTACGCCGGCTGCGCGCAGCCGCGCCGCGACCTCCGACGGCGTCCACCCGCTCACCCTGACCAGGCTGGACCCGAGCTGTTTGCGCCGGAACTGGAAGACCCTTTCGGCGAAGGCGAAGAAGGCCCGGAGGTCGGCGCCGCTCACGCGGGGCGTGCTGAGCACGTCCATCACGACCAGGGCCGACTCGACCTTCGGCGGCGGATCGAAGGCGGCGGCGGGGACGGTGAAGGCGAGACGGGCATCGGTGAATGTCTTCACCGCCAGGGTGGCGACGCTCTCGCAGGTCGGCGCGGTCCACCTTTCGGCCACCTCCCGCTGGACGAGCAGGACGATGCGGCGAGGCCGAGGCGCCTCATCCAGCAGCCGGGGCAGCAGCGCGCCCGTGAGGTAGTAGGGAATGTTCCCGATCACCAACTCGCCGCCCTCGGGGAACAGGTCGCGCAGGTCCACACGCAGGATATCGGCCTCCATCACCTCGACTTCCGGGCGGCCCGCAAACTGCCGCCGGAGCTCGGGGACGAGCCGGCGGTCGAGCGCGACCGCGACCCGGCGGCGCGCCCGACCCGCAAGGGCGCGGGTCAGGGTGCCTGGTCCCGCGCCGATTTCCAGGACCGCATCGCCGGGCTCGATTCCCGACTCCTCGACGATTCGCCGAAGAACGCCGGCATCGGTGAGGAAGTTCTGACCGAGCGCCTTCTTCGGGGTGACGGGGCTCACGCCCCGACTTTTGGGAAGAGCGCGCGCACGTTCCGGCGCTCGATCTCGGACAGCTCCTCGAGCGACCATCCGCGCAGTTCGGCCACGGCCCGTGCGGTGTCCACCATCCACGCCGGTCGCATGGTTCCGGATCGGCCGCGCGGCGTTCCCCAGGGGGCGTCCGTCTCCAGCAGCAGGCGGTCGTCGGGGACGAGCCTGGCCACCTCGCGGATGTGCTCCTTCGAGGTCCGGGTCACCGTTCCCGCGAAGGAGATGAACATCCCGAGGTCGAGGAACTGGCGGGCCCAGCCGGCGTCGAGGGACCAGTAGTGGATCACTCCCCTGAGGCCCGGGTGCCGGCGCAGCTCGTCGTACACCTCGCGCGCCGTCTCGCGGATGTGGACGCAAACCGCCATGTCGAGCTCGACCGCGAGTGAGCAGAGGTCCGCGAACCAGCCCTGCTGCTCTGGCCAGGGTCCGACATGCTCGTCGTCGGAGCGGTCGAGCCCCACCTCCCCGACAGCCACCGCCCGCGGATGCGACGCCAGGGCTCGGAGTCCTTCGAGGTCGGGTGCCTGGCGGTTCATCGGGTGATGGCCGACCGCCGCCCACACCGACGGATGCTGCTCGGCCATTTCCAGGCCGAGCCGGCTCGACTCGAGATCGACGCCCATCGCGATCACTTTGTCGACACCCACCGCCACTGCCTCGTCGACAGCTTCCCTCCAGCCCGGCACGTCGTCGAGATGGATGTGCGTGTCGACCAGCCGGACGCCGCTACTCGCCGCCACCCTCCATCCGTCGCAGCTCCTCGTCGATCACTTTCTCATCCAGCTTCTTGAAGAGCGGCTGCGGCTCACGCAGGCGACGTCCCGGCTCCAGGCGCTCCGGCCGCCAGCGGTCGGTTTCTGGATAGCCCCCGCCCATCACCAGGTGGCGATCCGACCCCTCGCCCACCTCTTTGACCGTGGGCAGAGGCGCGATCACGTCCTCGTAGCCGAGCGTCTCATGCAGCCGCTGGCTGGAGAAGGGCATGAACGGCGTCAGCATCGTCTTCAACGTGTTCACGTTCTGGAGCGCGACGTAGAGAATGGTCGCCGCCCGGGCGCGGTCGCTTTTGATCACCTGCCAGGGCTGCTGGGCCCCGAGGTACTGATTCACCAGGCCGGCATGGTTCATGGCGTGCTTGAGCGCAGCCTGGAAGCGGGCCTGGCCGAGGAGCCTGCCGACGTCTTCCAGCGCCTCGTTGACGGCAGCGGTGATCGCAACGTCTTCGTCCGTGAGATCGCCCGGCTCAGGCACGGCGCCATCGAAGTTGCGGTAGGTGTTGACCAGCGTCCGGTGGACGAGGTTGCCCCAGGTCGCGACCAGCTCGTCGTTGTTGCGGCGCACGAACTCGGCCCACGTGAAGTCCGTGTCCTGCGTCTCCGGGCCGGCCACTGTGAGGTAGTACCGGAGCGCGTCCGGATCGTAGCGGGCGAGGAAGTCGCGCACGTAGATGACCACGTTGCGCGAGGAGGAGAACTTCCGGCCCTCCATGGTCAGGAACTCGGTCGCCACCACCTCATAGGGCAGATCGAGGCCGCCCACACCCAGGAGGATGGCGGGCCAGAGCACCGTATGGAAGGTGATGTTGTCCTTCCCCATGAAGTAGTAGCTGAGCGCTTCCGGGTTCTGCCACCAGGCCTTCCAGGCGTCCGGCTCGCCCTGCAGCTTGGCCCACTCGATCGACGCCGACAGGTAGCCGATGACGGCGTCGA
>CAYQFU010000354.1:0-2829 GCA_964416775.1 uncultured Ktedonobacterales bacterium | reverse complement strand
GTCACGGGTTTCGTCAGCGCGGACGGCAGCCGCCGCCTCGACATCGTCTCCGCAAAGGACGACCTCCGCGTGCTCGGCGTTCATCACGCGTCGTAGCGGCGCACCACCCACTCCAGGCCGCCGCGACCCGTGTCGACGGCTCGCCGCCCATCCGCAGCGGCGGCCGCACGTGCCATCTTCCGCAGCGAGTCGCCGCGATCACCATGGTCAGCTCTCTCTGACCGATACAACGCGAGGGAGGACGCCATGCTCGCCACGCTCCGCAACCGCAACTTCGCGCTGCTCTGGACCGCCGGCCTGATCTCGCTCGCCGGCGATTGGGCGCTGCAAATCGGGCTGCCCATCTATGTCTACGTGCAGACGCGCTCCACGCTGGCGACGGGCATCATGTTCATGACGGCGCTGTTGCCGGGCCTGCTCTTCGGCTCGGTCGCGGGCGTCTTCGCGGACCGCTGGAACCGGCGCCGGCTGATGGTCGCCGCCAACCTGCTCTCCGCCGCGTGCCTGCTGCCGCTGCTGCTGGTCACGTCGTCGGATACGCTCTGGATCGTCTATCCGGTCGCGTTCATCGCCGGAACCATCGAGCAGTTCTTCACGCCCGCCGAGCGGGCGCTGCTGCCGGCGCTGGTGGGCGACGAGCTGCTGGTGCCGGCGAACGCGCTCAGCGCCCTCAACATGAACGCCTCGCGCCTGATCGGGCCGCCGCTCGGGGGGCTCGTCGCCGGCGTCTGGGGGCTGGCGGGCGTCGCCCTGGTGGACAGCGCGTCGTTCCTGCTGGCGGCGCTGCTGCTCGCGCTGATTCGCGTTGCCCCGGTGAGCTCCGCGCCGGCGAGCGCGGGTGTGAGCGAGGGGAACACGCAACGCGCCGGCGTGCTGCACGAGTGGATCGAGGGCCTGCGGCTCATCCTCCATAGCCGCGCGCTGCGCGTCCTGCTGGCATTCACGCTCATCACCAGCTTCGGCGAGGGCGTCTTCGGCACGCTGCTGCCGCCGTTCGTCGCGGCGGTGTTGCACGGTGGCGCGCCGGAGCTCGGCTATCTGATGGGTGGGCAGGCCGTGGGCGGGCTGCTCGGCAGCCTGATCGTCGGGCGGGTGGCGAAGGGCGCGCAGCCACGGGCGCTGATCGGCCTCGGCGCGATGGGCCTGGGCCTGGGTGACCTCGTCATCTTCAACTATCCGCGGCTGTATCCCCAGGTCGCGCCGGGCATCGTGTTCTTCGCCGCCGTCGGCATCCCGGCGGTCTGCATCGGCATCGGCACGAACACGCTCGTGCAGCGCATCGTCGGCGACGCCTACCGCGGGCGTGTCTTCGCCACTTCGATGGCGGTCATGGCGCTCGCCATGCTGGGCGGGGCGGCGACGGCGGGCGCATTCGGCGACCGGCTGGGCATCCTGCTCGTGCTGAACATCCAGGGGGGTGTCTATACGCTCGCGGGCGTGATGGCGCTGCTCCTCCTCGGCACGACGGCGCATCCGAAATCGGCAAGCGCCTCACCTACGGCGCTTGCCGCGGACGTGCCCGCCCTCGCCGAGCGCTGACGCGCGAGGAGCCGCAGCGCCCGACCTGGCGAGTCTCTAGACGAAGAGCGGTTCCGCGCCCACGCGGCTCGTGAGCGCGGCCATCTGCTCGTCCGTGGGCTCCGTTTGGCCGGGATGGAAGCGGCTGGCCGCGTCGAGCACGCGCGGCAGCAGGTTGATGTCCCCCACGGTGTTGAGGAAGATGCCGGGCCGCTTGAGGACCCAGTGGACCGCCAGGTCGATGTCGGCCTGGTCGTCGAGCGGCTCGTACCAGACAGCGCGGGTGTGGGGACGGCCCATCCACGGCCGCAGGGCGATGGATTTGATCGTCTGGACGGCGACGTTGCGCTGCTGGCAGGTCGCGAGCAGCGCGTCGAAGTTGGCGGCGTAGTAGGGACTCTGCATGGTGAGATAGTTGTACGGCAGCAGGACCGTGTCGAAGTCGAAGCGCTCCAGGCTGCGGCGGTGCGTGGCGGCGATTTGGAGCCCATGCCCCGTCACGCCGATCGCCCGGATCAGTCCCTCTTGCTTCGCCTCGACGGCCGCCTCGAGCGCGCCTCCGGGGCTCAGCGCCGTGTCCCACTCGATGGGGTCGGCGAGGCTATGCAACTGCCACAGGTCCACCGAGCCGACGCCCATGCGGTCGAGCGAGCGGTGTAGCTCCTCCTTCGCTTCCTTCGCCGTGCGGGCGTCGGCCTTCGTCGCGAGGTAGAATTGGTCGCGGTGCTGCTTCAGCCAGGAGGCGATGCGCAGCTCCGCGTCGCCGTAGCTCGAGGCGACGTCGATGTGATTGACGCCGTAGCGCAACAAGACCTCCAGCGTGCGGTCGGCCTCCACCTGCGTCACTTGGCTGAGCGCCGCGGCGCCGAAGATGGTGCGCGTGCTCTGGTGGCCGCTCCGCCCGAACGGGAGCGTGGGGATGGGCATGGCGCATCTCCTTGTCGATCTGAGGCCCCGGTCGCGCCTCTGTGAGCGCCGCGCGAGGCGATGTATGTACGCCCGCAGGGCACGTGCCGTTACACGCGGTCTGGTCAATCCTCGCGCAGACCGATAGTGAGAGATCTCTCACGTGATTGCCATGTTCATCCAAGGCTGTACGGCTACGATAGTCGCGGGTCGCACGGGAAACGGATATGCGACCGTCTAGGACGATCCCGAAGCAGCGCCCGCAGAGGGTGGAATGGGAGGATGACATGTTGAGGTTGATCCCAAGGACGCGCCGCGACGAGGTGAAGGCGGCGGTAGAGCATGTGGTGCTGGCCGACGGCCAGGTGGTGATCGTGCCGCGGACGAATCTGGCGGCGGCGAAGG
>CAYQFU010000353.1:0-2877 GCA_964416775.1 uncultured Ktedonobacterales bacterium | reverse complement strand
TCTGCGCCGGCAGCGCGCCGTCCGCGGGCGTGAGGGTGATCCAGGGCAGGCCCGCAGCGGCTTTCCACGCGACGACGGCGCTGGTATTGTTCGTGACCTTGATCTGCGCGGTCGCGGTCTTGCCGGCGACCGCCGACACCTTGACGGAGGCCGGATCGGTTGTCAGATCGCTGGGCGGCTGCGGGGCGGGCGTGTTCAAGAAGGGCACGTACGATCTGGCGCGCGCGCCGATGCTCCGACAGGTCGCGTTCGGGCAGAGATCGGGGCGCAGCACGACCAGCGCCGCGGCATCCAGCAGCGTGAGCAGCAAGAGCAGCGTCAAGGCGGGGCGAATCCAGCGTGGCCGCCGGCGAAACTCGTTGCGCCGGCGGCGCCTGGCTTTGGGGTTGTCGTAGTCGAGCTCGATGTCGTCTTCCGGCGCGGGCCGGTTCGCCCGAGGTTGCTCGTTTGGCACGCGAATCGGCCCCATCGGCGCCTCGACGGCGGCCCAAGGATCCATGCCCCTCGCCTGCGGCGCCGGCATTGGCGCCGAGTCGCCGCTCCAGGCGATCGGCCCAGAATTCGGCGAAGCCCACTCGGCGCTGTTCTCGCCCCACTCCTGCTCGCCGCTGAGGTCCGAGCTGGACCGCCACGCCGCGTGCGTCGGCAAGCTCTCGGGCTCGTTCGGCGGCTGGCCGTCGCCGCTCGGTGGCCGCACCGCGGGCATTGGGCCGGAGATGATCTCCTGCCAGGAGGACGAGGCGCCGCCGCCACTGGTGAGCCGGGGCAGCCCAAGCGCTGTCGCCGAGAAGCCGTCCGGACCCGCATCCTGGCCAGGCAACGGCCTGCGTTCCTGCTCGACGTCCCACGCGGGCAGAGCGCCAGACGCCCCGCCCAGATCGAAGACGTTCGATTGCTCGCCCGCCAGTCCTGCGCTCCAGTCCGCGGCGGGGAGTGCCGCTGATTGAGCGCCGTCCACGGGCCCGGCTCCCCACGGCGCGCTCGCGCCGAAGCCGCCAGCGTCGACCGGACCGTCGCCGCCGTCTCCCGCGGCGGCACGACGCGGGTCGGTCCCGCCGGCGACGGCGAAGCCCTGGTCCGCCGGCTGCTGCGCCGGGCGTATCGCCGGCAGCATCTGCGCGGCGGGGTCGCCGTCGCCGGCGGCGTCGAAGGCGGGGGGCAGGCTCGCGGCACCCTGACCGAGGCGCTTGCCCAGGCCGGATCGTTTGCGCGCGAGCGAGAAGAGCCCGCGCGCGCCCCTCCCCCGCGGGGCGTCCGCATCCGGCGGGGAAGCCGACGCGTCGCCCGCTTGCGGCGTGAGGGCAGGCTCGGGGGCGGCGACGCGCATGGTCGCCTCGCCGGCCAGCGACCCGACGTCGGCCGCGCTGGCCGGCATACGCATGGTCGGCAGGAGGGGAACGCCCCCATCCTGCGGCGGCGCGAGCGGGCCGATTTGGTCGGGCGAACGGACCGTGACTCGTCCCTGCTCCATGCTCTCGTCCACCAGCGCCGAGGCCGGTAGCGGCGGAAACTGTGGTCCCAGCGGCCGTATGGAGGGCGAAACGCCCTCGCCCGCACCGCCTTGCCCGCCGAGCGCGCCCAATCCAGCGCCTCCGGCCAGCAGCGCGCCGAAGCCGAGCTGACCCGGCGCCAGTGGCGCGAATCCACTAGGCGTTACGAGCTGCGTCACGGACGGCGCGAAGGGCTGCGCCGCCCCGGGCGAGTTTGCAAATGGGTGCGCCGCGCCAACATGCGGCTGTGATAGTTGCCCCCCACCCGCCTGCCTGATGATCGCCTCCACGGCCTGGCCGACGGCTGCGGCCGACGCGTACCGCTGCGCGGGCTGTTTTGCCATGGCGCGCTGCACCACCGCATCGAGCGCCCGCATCGCGGGCGAGAGGCCCGGCTGCGCTTGCGCCAGCGGCGGCGCCGGCTGGCGAGCGTGCGCATTGAAGATGTCGGATGGGCGCGCGCCGCGAAAGGGCGGCTGGCCGGTGATGGCGGCGTAGAGCACGGCGCCGACGCTGTAGACGTCGCTCTGCTGCGTCGGCGGCCCCTGTAGCACCTCGGGCGCCAGATACTCCACCACCTCCACCCCGGAGCCGGCGTGGTCCATATCGAGGTGGGCGACATCGAAGAGCAGGCCGAAGTCGCCAAGCAAAACGTGGCGGCCCTCGAAGAGGAAGACGTTGCTCGGCTTCACGTTGCCGTGGACGACGCCCAGGCTATGGGCGTACGTCAGCGCGTCGCAGAGCTGACGGAAGAATGGCGCGACGTCGCCCGGCCCCATGCGTCCGCCCCGCCCGATCCAATCTTTCAGCGTGCCTGCGGCGACGTACGGCGTGATGAGGTAGAGATAGCCCGACTCTTCGCCGCTGGCAAGCAGCGGCAGGACGTGTGGATGGCTGGAGACTTTGCTCGTGGCCTGGACGATCTCGCGGAAGCGGGGGAGGAGGCCGGGCATGCGCGCGAACTCGGGATGGATGACCTTGACCACCGCCTCGCGGCCGCCCGGCTTGGCGGGCTTGGCGCGGTAGACTTCCGCCATGCCGGCGCTGCTGAGCTGCTCGGCGAGCTGATAGCCGCCGAACGCACGCCCCTGGAGCCCCGCCATAGCCCCTCCTCAGCGACCACGCCACCCCACAATATCGCCCGGCCTACCCGCGGGCAGTATACCATGGCCCCTCTACGCGCCCACGCCCAAATGTCCCACTGGCCGAGTCCGACTCCACCTGGGCGCACAAGCGCGACCGGCCGCCACCGGGAGGGACTGCTTGGGCCGGGCGAGCTTTCCTGTTGAAGTCTGCTTGCCGACTCGCACGCGCCCTACCTAGTGCTTCAGGATGGTCCGGTAGATGTCGTTGGCGACGTAAACCTGGCAGGCCCCCTCGTTATTGC
>CAYQFU010000352.1:0-2893 GCA_964416775.1 uncultured Ktedonobacterales bacterium | reverse complement strand
CCCACTTCCTGCGCGACCACCCCAACCCGACGCGCGAGGAGATCCGCGAGGCGCTGAAGGGCAATCTCTGCCGCTGCACCGGCTACCAGTTCATCGTCAACGCCGTCGAGCGCGCCGCGCGCCAGATGGCCCCGTCCGCCGAGGGTCGCGACGCCACCGACGACCGCTAGACTCCCCCGCTACAGACCATCAATCTCCGTGCCCTTACCAGGTTCGGCTCACTCGTTGGGGCATCGCCCACCGGGCGTTCACGCCCTCGCGTCCGTGCGCCGGCCATTCATGGCCGCGGCGAATTCTGTCGGCATTCGCTGCTAGCTTGTTATCGTCTTCCCCGCCGCGCAGCAAAGGCGAGGGCAGCCAGGATGTCCTCCCGTTCGAGGTCCTCATAATCCGCGAGGATCTCCTCAACCGTCATCCCTGAGCTCAACAACTCCAGCAGCATCTCCACTGGATAGCGAAGGCCGCGCACCACTGGCTTGCCGTGCGCGATCTCTGGGTCCATCGTGATGCGGTCGAGCAGATCAGCCATGGCACGTGCCCCTTGTCCTTACGCCTATTCGTCGCTTCCATCATAGCACGACCGATAGCCTCCAAGTGGCGGCCCGCACGGCCTCCCTTCAGTCCCCCCAAAGCCTGTCAAAACCCCTCATTTCCACCCATTTCCACCCATCTCCCGTCACCACTTTCCACCAACCCCTTGAATATCTAGAACATCTGTTCTACTCTCGCGTTGCCGGCCGCGCGCCCGTTCCCCTCGCGCGCTCGCCGGCCTCATTCTTCGTCTCCCCCGATCGCCTCCCGAAAGGAGCCGCCCCATGCCCAGCGCCTACCTCGACGTCCCCGCCTTCCTGCGCGCCGCCGTCAACCTCGAGACCGCCTCGCTCCTGGGTCTGAACACGACGGTCGGCGGCGGCGGCGCCACCGTCGCCGGGGCGATCACGCTCCCCGTCGTCGCCTCCGCCGGGTGGGCTGCCGGGCCGCTCTGGCTGCTCGACGGTCCGTCCTCCGAGGTCGTGCAGGTGACCGGCGCGCCCGACGCCACGCACCTCACCCTCGCCGCCCCCGGCACGCGCTACGCCCACGCGCCCGGCGTCTCGGCCAGCCAGGGCGGCAGCGGCGGCGCGCTCGCCGACGTCGTCCTGCGCGCCAGCGCGTGGATCGAGGGCTACTGCCAGCACGGCGCCGACCCCACCGACCGCTCCCTCTTCGCCCTCAGCCGCTCCGAGCGCTGGGGCATGCCCTCCGCCCGCGCCTCGCTGGACCGCGACGGCGTGCTCGTGGTCCGCCCCGGCCACTTCCCCGTGCAGTCCGTCGCCGCGGTGGCCGTCGAGCTCGGCCAGGGCCAGTCCCTCGCGCTGGACGCCACCCAGGTGGAGCTGCCGGCATCGGGCCGCGTCGTCGAGGTGCCCTACCTGCTCGGCGCGGGCGTCACCGCGGGCCTGCCGTTCCTCCTCCAGGCGACGGGACTCTCCCGCGCCCGCCGCCAGTGGGTCACGCTCACCTACACCGGCGGCCTGACCCCCGGCGCGCTGCCCTACGACGTCCAACTCGCCTGCGTCTGGGTCACGAGCGCGCTGCTTGCCGAGCGGCGCAACCCCACCGGCGCCGCGCGTGTCCACACGGGCAAGTTCGAGCTCGAGGCGCGCCTGCGCGGCGACACCTCCGGCGACTCCATCCTGCTGCTCCAGGCCAAGCGCGCCCTCGACCCCTACCGCGCCATGCCGCTGTGACGCCGCCCCCTCCTTCGCCGCCCACGACTGGGATCCCGCGATGGACGACGAGATGCTGGGCCGCCTGGTGGCGCTCAACCTGGAGCGCGCCGCGGCCTCCCCGGTGCTCACGACGGTGGCGGCGGGCTTCCAAGAGGAAGAGTGACACGGAGTCCGGCCGCATGGCCGGCGTCCTCGGGCTTTCAGCCCGCCTGGCCCTGCGCCGGCAGCTTCACTGCCGCGGCGGCGTCCCTGCGCCGGCACCGTAGGGGCGCACGCCGTGCGCCCAGCGCGACGGTGGCGCCAACATCCCAATCGGAAGCCGCCTCACACCACTCGCAGCAGCCACGCCAGCATCTCGTCCGCCACCAGCCGCGCCCCGCGCTCGTTCAGGTGCACACCGTCCACAGTCAGCGCCGCGCCCCGCCGCGGGCCACGCCGCTCCGGCAACGACAGCGCGCGGACGAACGCGGCGCGCACGTCGATCAGGTCGCAGCCGCGCTCCGCGGCGACGCCGCGCACGATGCCCGCGTACGCGTCCAGCAGCGCCCGATCGCGGCGGTCGCGATCCTCGCGGCGCGTCGGTGGCGTGCAGAGCGCGAGGCGCGCCGACGTGCGCTCGGCCAGCACGTCCACCAGTCTCCGCAAACCCTCCTCGTAGCGCGCGGGCGTGATCGGGTGGCGCAGCCCCTTGCGGCGGCGGAAGTAGTACAGCGCGCGCAGCGTGCTCGGCGTCGGCAGGGAGCGCCAGAGGCGCATCGTCTGCATCTCGTTCATGCCGACGAAGACCACCACCGCCCCGGGCGACCGCGCCACCACGTCGCGGTCCACGCGGGCCAGCAGGTCGAACACCGTGTCGCCGCCCACGCCCGCGTTCACCAGCTCCACCGCCGCCAGCCGCGGATCGGCCCGCGCGTCGGCCTCCAGCAGGCGCAAGTACGCCGCGCCCGGCCTCCCCTCGGTCAGGCTATCCCCGAAGAACACCACCCGCACGACATGCCTCCCTCCCCATCCCCAGGCCGATGGACACCAGGCCAGGGCCGACCGCGAAATACCCGGCAGCGCCCGATCGGCCCCGAGCTCGCCGCCCGCTAACCCCGAGCCACGACGGCGATTGGCTCGTCGTCTCAGGCGTCGAGGACCGCCAGGTCGAGCTCGCGCAGGCGCGCGGGCTCGGCGACCGC
>CAYQFU010000351.1:1455-2903 GCA_964416775.1 uncultured Ktedonobacterales bacterium | reverse complement strand
CGATGTACGGCGCGGTCAATATTATGCGCGCAAATGGGCGCGAACAGCGTGCCATGGCATGCCCCCTGCGGCGCACCCCTCCGGCCCGCGCGCCGCAACTGAGCGGCGTTAGTGCGGGACAGCGCCTATCGTTCATGCGTGTCGTGTCCACGTGTCGTGTCCACAGAGCATGTCGGCCCAGTGCGCCCTTCGGCGGACTCGGCCCTCGTCAGGAGGAGATCATGGCACAGCGATCGCAGCAGTCAGAGCATGGCACCAGCCGGCGTTCATTCTTGCGTACGGGACTCGTGGTAGGAGCAGGAACGTTCGGCGCCGGGCTGTTGGGCAACGTGGCACCAGCAGCAGTCGAAGCACAGCGTAGCAGCCCCACACAGGGAGACGCGGACATTCTCAGGTTCCTGGCCGCGACCGAAATCCTCGAAAGCGACCTCTGGGCACAGTACAACGAGCTCGGCGGCATCCAGGACAGCGAAGTCCCTGGAGGGACTGGGAATGCGGCGTATACCGCGGCCATTTCAGTGCTCGATGCCGACATGCCCCAGTATATCCACGATAACACCGACGATGAATTCAGCCACATGAAGTTCCTCAACGCGTTCCTGTCGGAGCTTCAGGCTCAGGGAGTCCCGGGCGCGGCGCCCGTCGATCTCAGTCGCTTTGCCACGTTGAAGGGCAGCACCGCGGACGGCGTCAACACGAGCAAGATCGGCCACCGGCTCACCAATATCACGGAGCTCAGCGTAGACACCAGTTGGTGGGAGCGCTACCGTAGCACGGAGAACCCCGATTTCGGGGCCACGTTCGGTCAAGCCGTCCCATCCTTGTCGCAGCCCGGCGCGCAGTTTCCGGCGATCCCCCGAAACAATGCCGACGTCGCGGGAAGCACCCCGACCCACATCACGAACCACCTCCAGGCAATCGCTAACACCGCGGGATTCCACTTTGGGTTTATCGAGCAAGGAGGTACCAGTCTCTACCCGTCGCTGGCCCTGAAAGTCCGCGATGCGGTGGTGCTGCGCATCTTGCTCAGCATCGGCCCATCTGAGACGATGCACTTTCAGGTCTGGCACGACAAGGCCGGTAACGCGCCAGCCTTGACGGTTACAATCAATGGGCTCACTCTGACGTTTCCGAACCTTGCGGCCAGCACGAACCCGCTCCTCAAGGCCAACCTGATCATGCCTGAGCCGTGCGACTTCATCAGCGAGAGCCTGCCGGAGTGCGCGATCATTCGCCCGACGCTGGACCAGTTTGGGGGGGCGGTCGCGACGGTCAATGTGTTCACGAAGGACGGGCTCTTCCGCGGACAGCCGCAAGCGTTCTTTGACTTTTACATGGGCCTCGCGGTGGCCGCCGATGCTGCCCAGCGCGGGTTCTAGACTGAGCGCCCGGCGACGCGCTGGATAATTCCAATGCTTCGAAGGCATCAACGTAGTGCGCTTCCAGTC
>CAYQFU010000351.1:0-1355 GCA_964416775.1 uncultured Ktedonobacterales bacterium | reverse complement strand
ATCGGCCCCATCCCAGCGGGCATGTGCGCGCTGGGATGGGGTACTGGTCTGTTGGGGCCTCCAGAGGATGCCAGCCAGCCAGCATATCGCAACCGTTCTGCCTCAAAAGCAGTATTATGGTGCAGGGCATCGCTGGCGGTGGCCCGTGACGCTCGCAGAAGCGCGAAGGGGTATGCCAGGGCGCACGGCTCAACCATGTGAACCTGGCGAACCTGGTAAACCTGGAGGTCCGCGGTTGTTTACGCAAGATGCTTATCTGGACCACGAGTTTGCGGAGATGGTGGTCGAGGAGGCTGAGATCGAGGGTGTGGAATTCGAGCAGTGTCGCTTCGTCGGCTGCAAGTTCCGCGCGTCAGCTTTTCGCAGCTGCACGTTCATCGAATGTACGTTTGCGGTGTGCGATCTGAGCATGGTACGGGTGACATCGTCACGCTTCACGAATACGCAGTTCGCCGATTGCAAAATCATCGGTGTGGATTGGACGGACGCCTCGACGGGGACGGCGTTGAGCACTGGCATGCGGTTTGAGCGATGCAACCTGAGCTACTCGCACTTCGCGGAGCTCGATCTGCAGGGCATGCAGGTGCTGGGGTGCGAAGCGCGGGAAGTGGACTTCTCCGAGGCGCGCTTGCAGCGGGCCAGTTTTGCGGGAACCGATCTCGCTGGTGCCCGCTTCTTTCACACGGACGTATCCGAGGCGAATTTCGTCGATGCGAAAAACTACACCATCGATCCCACGCAGAACAAACTCAAGAAAGCGCGCTTCGCACTTCCCGAGATTGTCGGACTGCTCACGGCCTTCGATATTGTCATCGAACCCTCGTAGTGCACGATCCGCAGCCTCATCCACATCGCCCCCTTGACACCGGCCAGGCGGCGTCGTAGCATGGCATACAGCACGACGTTCGATTGGATGCAGCCAGCGCGCGGAATCGGAGGAGGCTCCACAGATGAGCAGTATCGAGATCCTCGGCGTAGACAACATCCTGTTCGGCGTCGGCAGCCTCGACGAAGCTCGCGCCTTCTACGAAGGCGTGCTCGGCCTCCCGATCAAGTTCGCCTTCCCGCAAATCGGCCTCGTCGGCTATCGGCTCGGCGCCGAGGAGCCCGGCCTCCTGATTCGCGCGCAGCAGCTGGCGCCCACCTCACCCCGCGAGACCCCGCGCATCTGGCTGGAGGTCGCCGACGCCCGCGCCGTGGCCGCCACATTGCAAGCGGCAGGCGCCACCCTGCTGGGGCAGCCGCGCGAGATCAACACCGGCTGGGTTGTCGAGATCGGCGACCCGTGGGGCAACGTCCTCGGCTTCACCGACTACGTCAAGCAGCCCGAGCGCGGCAGGCAGCGCTAGCCGCGG
>CAYQFU010000350.1:0-2907 GCA_964416775.1 uncultured Ktedonobacterales bacterium | reverse complement strand
CGGTGCATCCGGATTCGGTATAACCTGCCGCGCCGCCTCGTCCTCCTCGCTCAAAACATCGGCTAGGCGGCGCGGCGCACAAGGTCGTCGTGGGCGGCGGGTTGGCGCGCGGCGTGCTCCTCAGCCGCGGCGAGGAGCAGACCGCCAATCATCGCCACATTCTTGAGGAAGTGGACGCGCTGGCCCGCGCGCTTCTGGGGATCGGTTTCTTTCCAGAAGGGATGACCGGCGATGGTCGTCGGCACCAGGGATCCTGCCAGAAGCAGGGCCGCCCATTCGGGGAACACGCCGAGGGCGAAGGCAAGGCCGGCCAGGAGCATGAGGAGCGCGTTGGCGCGGACGGCGAGCTCGGGCTGCGGCACGCCCATGGCGGCGGCGGCTTGTGGGCGCTGGCCTGGATTCCTGGCCGTATCCAGACCGCCGATGATGAAGATCGCGGCAAGTAGCGGGCGGGCGAGAGCACGAACGAGTGCGAGCATGTGGACTCCTCTGGGCCTGAGGTGAGATGTGGCTGACGCGATTCGCAGCTATCTCACTGGCCGTGCATCGTGTGTGCCAGCTTCACGGCATGGGAGGCGGTCCCTGGCGGATGCGTCCGCGCATGCCCTCCACGCCGCCCAGGGTCTCTGGGGTGTGCCACACGCTCTCCAAGCCACCATGTCACGCCCGCTTCCGCCAGCGGCCGCACGATGTCCGCGGCTCGTGCCGGATCGTCACCCGGTGTCTCGCCCTCGACGACGATGTCGAATGGAGTCGTGAGCGTCCGTGCATCCACGTTCGGACACACAATCCCGTAGCGCGTGTCTGCCTCCCTTCGCCGGTCTCGTCGCCGCCAATCGTCGTGTTGCGCTTCGAGTATAGGCAACGCGGCTGGACATCTCATGTCAAATTGCTCTGGTAGCCGCCGGAATGGGGGCCAGCGTATGGCGCACGATGCGCGCAGGGGGAGGGGACATGTGCACTCAGCTCAGCGGGGCGAAGTGGATATCGTGCGTCTGGGCGTCGTGGGCGGCAAATTCGAGCAAGCGGGAGCCTTCCTCCGCGAGCGCGGTGCGGTCGTGGTTGGAGAGCGCCTCGAAGAGGGTGACGGCCAGGGTCGCGCTGCCGCCGCCGCGGGTGATCTTCCATGTGCCACGGACGAAGCCGTCGACGAGGACGCTGCCAAGGGTGAAGACCCGGCTGCGGTGGTCGTTGGCGATGATGCGGGCGCGGTCGGCGTGGGACAACAGCGCATTGTCATATTCAGGCAGGAACCGCGGCGGTGCGGGGGTATCGGGGTCGGGCCGCGGCGCGTCAGGCAGGTCGAAAAGCTCGCGGCCATGCTCGTCGCGGAAGGTGAGCAGGCGCGGCCGAAGCCGCTCGGTGATCTCGCGCAGCCGGGTCAGGCCGGACCACATCTGGATGTCGTTGACCGTGGCCGGACCGAACGCGGCCAGGTAGCGCAGGACCATCTCGTCCGGCGAGGGGTTGGGATCGAGGGGGCGCCCGAGCCAGGCCTCGGCCGTGGTGTGGGTAGCCTGACCGCTGGCGCCCCAGATGCCGCGGGGCGGGATCTGCACCAGGGGCACGAAGGTACGTACCGCGATGGCGAGGGCGGCGGGGTCGCGGTTCGGCCATCGCTCATGCAGCAGTGTGCCCAGCTCCGCGAAGGTGCGGGGCTGTTGCTCGACCAGCGCCCGGCCGGCGTCCGCGAGCGCCTGGGTGTCCAGGCCCGCCAGCCGCCGGCCGAAGTTGCCCTGGAGGCCGCGCTGCAGGACGGGCTGCAGCAGTGGGCGCAGCGCCAGGCAGTCGCGTGCGCTGACGAGGTGGATGGTCGAGCGCATCAGCGCGATGCGCACCGCCCGCCGCTCGCCGACCAACTGGGCCAGGTCGTCATGACGGAAGTGCTCCAGCCGCGTCCACAGGCCGACGTAGGGGGCGTTGGGGACCTGAGCCTGCAGCCCGACCAGGCGCTCGATCGCATCCGCGGCGGGCAGCTCCGCGCGGCGCAACAGGAGCTGGCGCCCCAGCAGAGCGCGGTTGAGCGCGCGCCGGCCGAGTACCCCGCCCGAGCCGCTGCCGCCGTGAGCAGCGGTCGTGTTCGACGATGAGCGCATGGTCCTCTCTCCGGCGTCTCGCGGCTATCTGCCCATGGCCGCCATGGCGACGCTCAGCGCTTTAGCCGGGGAAGGTGACATCTCCAGCTCGGTCAGGCGGCGGAAGACTTTGCCCGTGACGCGGGCGCGGCCGACGAAGAAGGGTGGGGTGGGCACGGAGCGGAAGGGCCCGCGCACGACGGACTTCTGGGCGCGCGAGAACATCAGCGTGTTGTGGACGACGTCGTTGCCGGATTGGATGTCGTAGAGGTCGCTGCCGGGATAGCCGCCCCAGGGGGTCTGGCAGAGCAGGAAGGCGGCGGCGGCCCAGTAGTTTACGCCGATGGCGCCATAGCGCAGGCCGGCGACGGCGCGGTCCACGGCGGCGGCGATGGCGGGGTCCTTGAGCGAGGCGGGATGGACGAGGATGGTGGCGTTGAGGGTGCCCCAGAGGCGATCGTTGCAGAAGGCGACGGCGCGATCGATGAACTCGGGGGTGGTGGCCGCATCGAGTGGGGTCTCGGCGAAGAGGCCGCAGAAGGCTTCGGTGGTGAAGGCGATGTCGTCGGCCTGGTTGGGATCGGCGTTGGGGATGAGCGTCCAGGGGAGGCGCGGACTGGAGTCGTCGCCGTACGTGCGGGCGTCGGGGTGGGCGGCGACGAAGGCCTGATAGCGGTCGCGGGCGCCGGGATAATAGGCGGGGCGCGAGGGCACGCCGGCGAAGACGTCGCCGATCTTGGTCAGCAGGGCATCGCGCTGTGGCCAGCCGGCGTGCTGGATGATGACGCGGGTGGCGTTGCAGTTGAAGCCGGCGTTGTTGGTGAGCATGCTG
>CAYQFU010000349.1:0-2965 GCA_964416775.1 uncultured Ktedonobacterales bacterium | reverse complement strand
CTAAGGATCCATCACGTTAAGAGCTATAGAATAAAGGATACAGAGCATGTCGGATTATATAATTTTAATGAGTTGGAATATGACCCTAATCTTAAGCATATTAATATCACGACGGGCGTACCGATTGACATAATAATAAGCGTTGAAAGATTCGAAGTATCTGTGGAGGAAACCGACAAAGTAATTGAAACAAAGATCGTTACATCTATCTTCAATTTAAATGACTGATGGAAAAACAAGTTCGTCTGACATTACGGTTGCCATTTTCACCAAAAGAACTTTAGATTGAGCCACTACCAGAACCTGAAATTATCCACTGGTGGCCACCATGTCGGTGACCAGAGCATTCGCCTACCTCCTTCGCCAAAACTCAATACGTGAGCCAGGGCGACCGTTTCCCTTCCTTTTCAAGGCCAAATCCCTTACACAAGAAGGTTGTTTATCTTTGTTAAACATGGCTCCACTTCTGTCATCGTAGTGGAAGCATGACAGCCCAAAGGTCGAATTTCTCTGATCCCATCCGTGAATCCCCTCCCCTGTGAAACGCTCGAGATTCTACAACTTCATCCTAAATCTATCTTAAATTTATCTTGACGTGATTCCCTTCCCCGTGTATTGTCACGAGTCATTTAGGAGCTGACTTATGGATAAGGCCAAACCGAAGGATTTAATTAAAGTTGCGGAAGCGCGGAAGCTGATCGGCGTGAGTCCGATCAAGATCGCTGAGTTGATTAAGGAGGGCTACATTCGCACTTTCCCTTACCCGCTCGACAAGCGCGTGAAACTCGTCTCCCGGGCTGAGGTGTTGGCGCTGAAAGTGGAGGAAAGGGCAGCGTGAAGACAGTCACTCTGGCAAACTTCAAAGGCGGCTGCGCCAAAACGACCACCGCCCTAAATCTGGCCGTGGCGCTCGCCGCCAAGGGTGCGCGTGTACTCGCCATTGATCTGGACCTCCAAGGCAATCTCTCGGCAGCGCTCGGGGCGGATCTGGTAGAGCTGGAAACTTCGCGCAAGACCATCCACCGGCTGATGCTCACGCCCGCGGCGGACTATTCGCAATACGTCTTCAACTCCCGGCCGCGGCTGGATCTACTGCCCGCGTCTCTTGATTCAGAAGTAGGCCCGCAGCTCGACTCCCTTGTCGTGTCGCGCGAGATTCGGCTCAAAGAGAAGCTGGTCCCGGCCCTCAATCATTACGACTATTGCGTGATCGATACTCCGCCGGCCTTGAACGTCCAGACATTGAATGGCTTGGTTGTGGCCGATATGGTCATTATTCCCATTGAATCAAGCATGTTTGCGCTTCTCGGGCTCAACCAGCTCCTGCAGGTCATTGCACAGGTCAGGCAGGCGCACGCCCCGCACCAGTGGGTGATGGCGCTCTCGACGATTCACTCGGCGCGACAGAACCTTGATAAGCAGATCCGCGAGAAGGTGTTGGAGAAATTTACCGAGGAGTTTGTCTTTGAGACGACAATCCCGCGTCTCGTATCGGTCGGCGCGGCCACCGCCGGTCTCCAGTCAATCATCGAGACAGAGCCGACGAGCCCGGCCACATTCGCATTTCATAAATTGATCGCCGAGATAAAGGAGCGCATAGGCGATGAAGAAGCAGCAGCAAGCCAAAATAGACGCCGCGCTCGATAAAGCGCTGGCGCCGCCGAAGCCGCGAAAGCAACCATCAGACAATCTCAACAAGCTGCTCGGCGAATATGGCAAATCTGCTAAGGATTTGACTCGACTCAACTCACACCCACCCGACTCAACTCAACTCACATCAATAGCGCAGCCAGCGCCTCAAAAGTCGCCGGTGGCTCCTGAGCGGGACTTCAATCGACGGGCAAACTCGTTGGAGCGTGATGCGCTGCCGGCGAACATGTTCCCTGGTACATCGAAGAAGCTTTACGATGCGCTTTATCTCAAGACCCGAGGCGCGATCAAACCGACACGGACCATTCAAGCTCGGCGCTCGGAGATTATGCGCTGGGCCGGGATCGGTGGGCTGAATACGTTCCTGCGCCATATGAAGCACTTTCAGGACATCGGCTTGATCGTGCGCCATTTTGAGATAGGCGATAAAGAGGGTGCTGAGTATGAGGTGAAAATCCCCGAGGAGATTGGCTACTCGACTTACACCCACTCGACTCAACTCGACTCAACTCAGCCTAACTCAACGCCGAAACGGGTACATGACTCAACGCCGAATCTGATGCGAGTTGAGTCGAGTCAAACCATTGAAACTCAAGACACTTCCGCGCTGCCTAAGACTTCTTTAAAGACAACTACTAATGATGATGAGGGAAATCCACTCGCGGAGCTAACTAAATCTCTGATCGGAGCAATTCGTGAGATCACCGGCGCCGACCCGGCTACGACCCCGGAGGAGCGCGAGCGCTGGCGGGAACTCGGCGAGATGCTCGTCTGCGAGCTGAGAGCGGCGGCCGCGCATTCGAAGCGCCCGGTCTCATCCGTGCCGGCATTCCTCACCGCACACCTGCGCAGACGATTCACGCAGAGGCTTCCACGCCAGAGTGAAGGGAAGCGGGCGCCGGCGGTTGAAGCACCTCCACAACTCGAGCGGGATCCGGACCGTAGGCTTACACCGGAAGAGATTTCATCCTTCGCCGAGACAGTCACGGATCTCTTAAAAGACGGGGCCACGCTGGAAGAGGTGACGGCGCAGTTTGCCGGCAGCCTTCATCCGGAGGATTGGGAGAAGATCCGGAGCGCGGCTGTAAGTGAAACCAGGTAGGGGATTGACTCACGCGGGTTTGGGGACTGAGGGACCTACAAGGGATGAAGCCAACCGCAAGAGAGCTTCGCCAGCAAGCCATCGAAGCCCTGCAACAGTCTACGGAGCTGTTACAGAAAGCCTGTGACCTGCTAAAGGAAGGCCAGCATGAGGAGGCCGTGATCAACGTCAACTAAAAGTCCCGCCCGCCGACGATTAAAACTACCATCCTGC
>CAYQFU010000348.1:0-3003 GCA_964416775.1 uncultured Ktedonobacterales bacterium | reverse complement strand
CGGCTCAGCAGCGAGGCGACGGCGAACTGGTTGACGATGGTGTAGACCACCTCGATTCCTGCCCAGCCGAGACCGAGCGAGAGCGCCACCGGGAACGCCCGCCCGACCAGCAGCACGGCAGCAAGCCGGACCAGCTCCTCGCAGGGACCGGAGGCGGCGACGATCCACGGCTGCACGCGCTCAGGCGTGTGCAGGGCCGCTTTGAGCGCCAGCGCGATGGGATTGCGCAGCGCCAGCGCGACGGTCCAGCCGAGCGCGCCGAGGCCCACCGCGCCCCAACTGATGGAGACGCCAGCGAGGCGGAAGGCGATGAAATAGCCGACCGGCACGAGCAGCGTGAGCGGCGCCGCGATGCCGGCGTTGCGCCGCAGCCTCGTCGCCGCCTCCGGCGACAGCGCGGACGCCGGCGCGTCCGTAAGCGAAGGCGTTGCCATGGAACGCGACCTTTCACTCGTGTGGGAGAGGCAGTAACAAAATGAACGCGATTGACAGCCGACAGGATTGCCGACCTCCGGCTTCTCACACCAGATTCGCCAGTATCGTCGTGGACGGGCGGCGCGTCCGCGTACGGGATTACCCGCGGCGCTTCAGGCCGCGCCGCGCGCCAAACGGCAACAGCCAGTCCCAACCCGGCCTTAGGCCCGACCGCTGTCGGGGGCTGCCGCCGCGTCCGGCTCTTCTCTTCGGGGCGCCTCAACGTCCGGCATGAGGACGGTGCTGAAGAGCCGCCGCCGGCGCTCGGGCGTCGGCTCGTTGCGCGCGAAGGGCAGGAGCGCGGCGTTCAGGGCTTGCGCGAACCGCACGAGCTCCTCGTCCGAGAGGTTCAGCACGACCTGGTGGTAGCCGACGCCGTCGCGCAGCAGATCGACGGGGCCGGAGCCGAGATAGCGTCCGAAATCGCCCAGGAGCTGCGCCACGAACTGCGCGAAATAGCGCATGTGGTCCTCGGGCGTCGCCGTGGCCATGTCGTCCGGTCCGAGGTGCGCGTTGCGGGCCAGCGCGTAGACCTTCTCCACCGTCCCGCGGACCGGCCGCTCCTCCACGATGCGCAGCATCCCCCCCTTCGTCAGCAGGCCCAGGTGGTGGTAGAGCGTCGCCTGTGGCACGTCGGTCAGCATCTCGCCGAGCTGGCGAGCCGTGAGCTCGCGGCCCGCCAGCGCCACGATGATGCGCATCCGCACCGGATGCAGAACCAGCTCGGCCCGCGATGCGGGCGCCTTCGTCCGTGCCATAAACCGCTCTCCAATGCATTGTTATATTCTGATAAATGATAATAATCGGAACCGATGGAATAGTCAAGAGGGTACGAGTCGAGCCGCCGAAGGCTGGACGTGCCCACTGTCATCGCAAGGCGCCATGGCGCTCGCGCCGTGCACGCCAACGGCGCAAGACGCGCCCCCACGCATCAGCAGCGTATGCGGGGGGCGGGGTCGGGGGCGGGTCGGCGGTGGCGCCGGCGGAGACCTGCGCGCAGGCCTAGCTCATCGTCATGTTGTCGTACTCGGTGGGGGGCGCCGCCGTGGGCGCCCACGTGCCTGCCGATGCACCTGCATCCGGCCAGCACTCGCCGCGATCACCTCGAGCGCGGCCGCCGTCTCGGCGTGGTCCTCGGCCGGGACAGCCGTGCCGCCAACACCGGCAGTGCCGACACCGCGAGCAGCGCGACGCAGCAGGCGTAGAGCGTCGCGCGGACGCCCCAAGCGGGGATGAGCACCAGCACCGGCAGGAACGCGCCAAGGATGCTGCCCGCCGTGGAGAGCGCGTAGATGCGGCCGGCGCCCCTTCCCGCGCTGCCGATGCGCTCGACCGAGAGGCGGATGGCGAACGGCGAGACCATCCCCATCAGGATGGTGGGCACGGAGAAGAGGACGAGCACCGGCACGAGCGAGCGCGCGAAGACGCTGCCGCCGCCGAGGTCCAGCCCGGCGACGGACCAATCCAGCACGGGTCCGCTGAGGAGGGGGATGAGCGCGGTGGCGAGCGCCGCGACCGCGGTGAGGCCGGCGAGGACGGCGGGACGGGGATAGCGGTCGGCGATACGGCCGCCGACGGCGTAGCCGAGCGAGAGATAGACGAGGGTGAAGCCGATCTGGTTCGCCCAGATGGAGAGCGACGTGCCGAAGTAGGGCGCGATCAGCCGCGGGCCGCACATCTCGATGGCCAGCGACACCACGCCCGCCGCGAAGACGAGCGCCAGCAGCGCGAGGCGCGACCCGGCCGCGCTCCCCGGCGCGCCGCGTGGCGCGGATGTCGCCCCCCGGGTATCGGCGCCCGGCAGGTCCAGCGCCCGGCCCTCCGCCTGCCGCGATGCCTCGGTGGTCACGCCGTCTCCTCCGCCCCACCTGAGTGGATGATCCCGCTCGGATGGGGAACCTTAGCTCGGCGGCGCATCGTCCCTGTCTCGGCGCGCCGCTGAGGGGATTGTACCCCGCGTGTCCAGGCGGACGGCCGGGTCGTCGCCGGACGGGACGGGGCGGGCATGGCCAACCCGGCAGTGGTGGCCCGGCTCTTGTAACGGAGACCTGGCAACGCCTTCACGGCCGGCTATCCCGCCACCATCACCCAGCGAGCGCTGCCCATGGATTCCCGCGCTATCGTGCTCGACACGCTGCTGCTCGCGGCGTGCGTCGTGCTCTTCGCCAGCAGCCACACCACGCGCGCCCGGGCCCAGCGCGCCACGCCCGCCAGCGTTGCGGCGCTCGCGCTCTTCCTCGCCAACGTGGGCGTGGTTCTCGTCGGCCTGCTCGTCTCCATCGCCACACCGGACACGTTCATGGCCGGCGACCACTTGATCCTGCCCTCGTCGCTGCTGCTCGTCGCCACGCTCTACCGGACCTCTACCCGCCCGGCATGGCGGCGTGACCTCGCCACCCCGCGCGCCATCGCCTGGCGCGCCGCCATCGTGCTCTATCTCGGCGCCATCCTCCTCGCGATGTAGCCGCGCTCCTTCCTCTGGCGCGGCGCGTGCGAGCTGTGCAGCGCGGGCGCCAGCGGAGGGACAAT
>CAYQFU010000347.1:0-3055 GCA_964416775.1 uncultured Ktedonobacterales bacterium | reverse complement strand
CTCCTGAATTCGATGGTATAGTATCGATTGTCCGCCATAGACGATGCTACAGGGCGCGGGCGGGGTGACGTTATAGCGTAGATTCGGGCACTTGTCGGAGTCTATAGCCCACCCCCGGCTCCGTCACGAGACGCTGTGGTGCCGCCGGATCCGGCTCGATTTTCTGCCGTACACGGTGCACGAGCTGCTTCAGCAGTTGGTGATCAGCGGCGTCTTGATATCCCCAGATGTTAGCAGTCAGCCGCTGTGAGGACACGATGTGTCCGCAGTTGGCGATGAGACAATGGAGCAAGCGGAACTCGCGAGCTGTGAGGTGTACGGGCGCTCCGTTAGCCACGCGGATGGCGCGCTCCTCGACGGCCAGACGCAGATCTCCCGCTGCCAGCACAGACGGCGTTTCTCCGCTACCGCGACGCAACAGCGCACGGACGTGCGCCAACAATGTGCGAGGGCTGAATGGCTTGGTCAGATAGTCATCGGCCCCCTGGTCGAGTCCGTAGATCTGGTCCTCTTCCGTACTGCGGACCGTGAGGAGCAGCAGCGGCGTTGCCGACTCCGCCCGTATCGCGCGGCATAGCTGGAAGCCACTCAGACTCGGCAGGTTCACGTCGAGAATCACCAGATCGGGCCGCTCCTGGTGGAACACGCGCAAGGCGTCTAGACCGTCGGTGGCGTTGAGCACCCCATAGCCATCCGACTGCACGGCAAAGCTCACCAGCCCCAGCAATTCGAGATCGTCATCCACGACCAGAATCGTCACGCCGCGCCTCCTTCCACAGGGAGCGTGACGCAGATCCGCGTCCCACTTCCCTCGTCGATTCCACGCACCTCGACATGCCCTCCGTGCCGCTCGACGATAGACCTCACAATCCACAGGCCGAGCCCCATGCCACTCTGCTCGGGCTCGTCCCCGCTGGCGCGCACGAATCGCTCGAACAAATCCTGGCCGCCCGCGTCCGGATGTCCCGGCCCCGCGTCTTCCAACCAGAGCGTGACATGATCGAGCTCGCGGTCCCCTCCGATCTGAATGGTTGTATGCGGCGGCGCGAACTTGTTCGCGTTGGCTAGCAGGTTGACGAACACCTGCGTGAGCCGGTGAGCATCACCGGCGACCGGCGGTAGGGGAGAGGGCAACTCCATTCGCACATCCTGCCCGCGCTGGGCGATCAGCGGCCGCAGCATCTCGACCGCGTCCTCCACCACCTTGTCCAATGCGACGGCGTGCCGCCGGATGCGATCTTTGCCGACTTCGATGCGCACGCTCTCAAGAAGATTATCGATGAGTTGCGTGAGGCGCAGGGCGCCGCGTTGCTGCGCGACGACGAGGCGTTCGATCTCCTCGGCCGTGAGTTCGGGAAGCTGATCGAGCAGCAGCTCGATGGAGGCGAGCTGAGCCGCGAGCGGCGTCTTGAACTCGTGCGAGATGTTGGCCAGGACGGTATCGCGCAAACGACGCGTCACCTCCACCTCGGTCTCATCGCGCAGCACCTGCACCTGCTGCCCGTCGGTGGGCGCAGCGCTCGTCACGACGACTGTGCGCTCTGCCCCATCGGCCAGTCGCAGATGCTCGGTTGCGGAGGTGCCCCCGCGGAAGCGCGCATGCACGATCGGGCAGCGCTCTTCGCAGGGACGCACCTCGGAGGCAATGGGCCTGGGGTGGAGTACATCGCCGCAAAAGCGGCCAATCGCGTCACCCGGAGAGACGCCGAGCATTGCCGCCGCCTGCGGATTGAGATAGCGTATGCGGCGCGAACGATCGACTGTGTAGATGCCCTCGACGATGCTGGCGAGGATCGCCTGTGCCTCCGCCTGCTGTTGACGCAGGCGCTCGGTCAACCCGAGCAACCGTTGGCGCGTCTCTTCCAGCGTCGTGGCCAGCGCGCCGATCTCCTTCCCGGCCTCGCTCTGGACGGGAGTGGTCAGATCGCCGTTTCCCATGTTCGCCGCTGCCGCCGAGAGTCGCCGCAACGGGCGGCCGATCAGCCGGCCTACGAGCACACTAGCGAAGGCGGCAAGGGCGGCCACGCCCACGACCAGGACAAGCAGCGTCTGGATGAATTGCCGCACGGAGGCAAGCGTTCCCGTGGCCGGTAGGTCCGTCTCGACGATGCCGACGACGTCCCCCGACGGGGAGCGCAACGGCTGGATCGCGACGTACGTCGCGGCCGGCGACAGGTAGGCGCTCGCCCCTCGCCCACTTGAGAGTACCCCGGAGAGCAGTGCGTGGGCGGGGCCAGAGAGCGCGGCGCGAGCCGCCTGGCGTTCCAGGATGGCGATCGGAAGCGTGACCTGTGCGCTGACCCGGCGCGCAAATGCGCCATCGAGGATGTCCACTGCCACGACCGACATCCCAAGCTGCTCGGGCACGCCAGCCCAGGCGCCCTCGATCAATGGGTTGCCATCCTGCTGTTGCAGGAAGGGGATGTCGCTCTGGGGCAGGTGCGCCGATAGCGCGTCCCAAGGTATCGGCCGTCCCGTCTGCGCGAGCACCTGTCCGTGCGCGAAAACCGCGCAGCCGTCGAGATGGCTGGAGATGCGATACTGCTCGAGATAGGAAACCAGCCCGACTCGATCTCGGGCCGAGAGGTAGCGCCTTAGCGAGGGGCGCTCGGCCAGCACCTGCGCCGCCGTGCGCAGATCGTCTCCCGTGCGTGAAATGGCGCTCTGCGCGTTGAGACTCGCCTGCGCGACGCGCGCGCGGGCCTGCTCATCGGCAAGCTGCTGCAGCAGGCGCACCGCGACGAACGCGACGGCCGCCACCGCGAGCAGCAGCAGCGCGATGTTGATGCTCACGAGTAGCGTGCTCAGCCGCACACGGCGAAATGAAGGGCGCATACCGGCAGGACGCTTCCGCGAACGAGGGAGTGGGCCTACAGACGGCCGGCTGTGAGTATACGCAAGTATGCGCAGGGAACGGCGAGCGTACAAGACCGCTCCGTGGGAAATACCGCCTACGTGGGCGGGGCATTTGTGCTCACGTCGCAGGCGGTATAGAGCCTTCGGCACTGGCGAGGAGCAACTTGGCGATGATATCCGGAGAGCCCATCCCGTCGGG
>CAYQFU010000346.1:0-3067 GCA_964416775.1 uncultured Ktedonobacterales bacterium | reverse complement strand
GTATCACGCCCACGGCTTTGCAATCAGCGGAATGATTACAAAGCCCTATCAGGACCAGATCCCAACCCAGGCCATGGCAACGCTGCCTACAACCGGCGGTCTTGCCGAAGCCGTCGTCAACGACTACTCCTACAAGGACGTCGTTTCCTTTAAGAAGGCAACGACACGGATCACCGGCATGCCGGCCAATGGCGGCAACGTCCACGAAACCGACATGAAAGTGACCATCGAAGGCCTGAACATCTACGATCGCTTCACGGCCGACAAAGTCGTCACTCACATCCGTTGCAAGCACACGCTGGGCGAGTTTGGTAAGGAAAACAAGGATCGCTCAGAGATCATCCCGGTCGACAGCGATATCTCCGGCGTGAAGATCGATGGCCGCCCCGTCAGCGTAACTCTCGACAAGAAGTTCTTTCACGAGTTCTCAAACTATGCCCGCCTGCGAGAGGCCTATAAAAAGGGTTCCTTCCGTAAGCAAGTGCAGCAGAAGTTCCATTGGGTTCCGGAGAAGTCCAAAGGAAAGATTCCGGATTGCGTGCAGACACGATATAAATGGGCTGAGCGACTCAAAAACAAGCTTCCTGAACATGGGCATATCCTGTGCACGCTGGTAGACAAGGTCGAAGGCGACAATTTGGATGGAAATGTCTTCGGCAACATTATCGTGCTGCCCAACTTTGGCACCATCTTTCTCGGCGACTACTTCATCGACAGGCACGGAACGCGCTTGGAAATGGTTCGGGTCGAGTTGGACGGCCCAGTCGTGGGGACAGTCTGCGACGGAGGCGGAACCAGTGGAGGCGGTTATCCACCCTCCGGTACTTAGGTTTTTTTGGCCTGTTGATCTCCGGTGGATGCGCGAAACAGCAACCACCGGAGGTCCTTTACTCTGACGCCCGTCAACACATGCAGCGTGCCGAGTTCGCGTCGGCGAATTTGCTCGCCGACACAGGGTATCGGCGCTTCCGTGATCGACCCTCTGATTGGGGTGCTCGGTTTCTTGTGCTGAAGGGCGAAATCCTGCTTCGCGAAGGCCAGAGCAAGCAAGCGTTAGGAATTCTCGATCAACCCCTCCCGTCTTCTCTCACAAACGATGACGTTGCCGTTCGTCGACTAATCGCTCGAGGCGTCGCGCACGCTCGTCTTCAGGAAATTGAGGAAGCTCAGCAATGTCTGGAAGAGGCAGATCAAATCGCAACAAACAAGTCTCCGCAGATACGTGCGGAGGTCGCGATCAACCGAGGAACATTCTTCGCCTCTCGGTATGAATTCGAAAAGGCCAGAAGTGAGTATCGGCGCGGTTTGAAGTGGGCAGAAGATACAAACAACGATTATCTTCGATCCAATTCGCTCGGAGGGCTCGGCTTCGCGAGCATGCTCCAAGGACGCTATGACGAGGCGATTGATTGGTTTGACGCCAGTTTGGCCAGTGCGTCAACCTTACGGAACCAAAGCCTGCAGGCCGTAACTTTGGGCAACTTGGGATTGTGCTATTACAGGCTAGGAGATCTGGAGAGAGCTAAAGACCTCCTGCAGCAAGCGGCGGATGCGTTCGCGCGGCTCGGAATGCCAAAACAGCAGGGCGGTTTCCTCAACGACCTTGGCTTATTGAGCTTCGATCAAGGACAATTCGCCGCTTCAGCAAATTACCTGCAACAGGCATTGTCCATTTCAAAAGGCATTCAGGACCAGGAAGTGACGGTCAATGCTCTCGGTAATCTCTCAGATCTGGCTCTCCAGAATGGGCAAATCGAAGTTGCAGCAAACTACGCTTCTGAGGCACTTTCACTGAGTCGGGAAAATGGGGATACAGAGCGTGAGCTCGAAACGCTTGCTACGGAAGCGCTCGTTGCTGCGGCTCGAAAGAATTACCAGAAGTCCAAGAGCGAACTTGATCATGTGATCCAGTCCACTCGTGAACCATGGCTTCAATGGACTGCGGAATCGGAACTTGCCCAAATCTACGCACGTCAGGAACAAGACGCTGATGCCGACCTCGAATTCCAAAAAGGACTCGCCACAGTCGACGAAGCCCGCGCCTCGCTAAACGTCGAAGAACACCGACTCTCATTCCTCACGAGCGCCAGCCGTTTTTACAATAGCTATATCGACTTTCTCGTTGAACACGGACGCGTAAACGACGCCCTCCGCATCGTCGAACACAGCCGCGCCCGCACGCTTGCCGAAGGGCTCGGACTGAAGCCCGTTACGCCTAATTCGACTGTCTCTCCTGAACAGATTTCACGGCAAGCCGGAGCCATCATCCTCGAATACTGGCTGAAGCCCGGCCAATCATACGTTTGGGCAGTCACGCCGAACAAAATCGCATTATTCAAGCTGCCCGCGGACGCCGACATCAACGCCGCCGTGCAGGACTACCGCAAAGCCCTGCTCGGCCCCCGCGATCCGCTCGAAACCGGCAATACCAGTGGTCGCAAACTTTACGACATGCTGGTTGCACCCGCGCACAAGCTCATTCCTAGGGGCGCGCGTGTCGTCATCATCGCCGACGGCGCTCTCAATAACCTCAACTTCGAAACCCTGATCGCGCCAGCACCCAAGCCGCACTACTGGATAGACGACGTCATCCTCAGCGACGCCAGCTCTCTGGCGCTGCTTGCCGGCTCGCGACGTCAATCGATCGCACGCGGGAAGCAACTGCTGCTGGTCGGTGATCCCCTCTCCGCATCCCCCGAGTATCCGCGCTTGCCGCAGGCGGCCACCGAGATCGACCGCGTGGAGCAGCACTTCCCTGCCAAAGCTCGCCTAGTCCTTGAGGGTGCGCAAGCCACGCCGCAGGCCTACCTCGCCAGCGATACCACCCGCTTCTCCTACGTCCATTTTGTGGCGCACGGAACTGCCAGTCGCACCACGCCACTGGAATCGGCCGTCATCCTTTCTCCCCGGGGAGACTCCTACAAGCTTTACGCCCGCGACATCATCAGCAAGCCGCTCCGCGCCGACCTGGTGACGATCTCCACGTGCTACGGCGCAGGCAGCCGCGCCTACACCGGCGAGGGACTGGTCGGCCTTTCCTGGGCCTTCCTGCGCGCAGGCGCGCACA
>CAYQFU010000345.1:0-3087 GCA_964416775.1 uncultured Ktedonobacterales bacterium | reverse complement strand
GCTCGAAGACGTAGAAGTCGCGCAGCGACGGCGCATTGGGGACCGGCGTGCGCAGGCGAATCTCGTCGCGCGCGTAGG
The DNA here is from genome assembly GCA_964416775.1 of uncultured Ktedonobacterales bacterium. Taxonomy (GTDB): domain Bacteria; phylum Chloroflexota; class Ktedonobacteria; order Ktedonobacterales; family JADMIN01; genus CAYQFU01. The sequence continues at coordinate 3,009 of CAYQFU010000345.1, read as the reverse complement.
CCACGCACGCCTCGGCGCGCAGGTCTTCGGGGCGCGCCTTCGCCGCCAGCGCCAGCGCCGCCCGGGCGCCCTCCATGCCCTCCGCGCCCATCTGCAGCAGCGCCAGCACGGTGTCGGGCAGCCCCTGCTCGGGAAGCGAGGCGCCGTTGCGCGCGGCCCACTGGCCGACCAGCGCCAGATCCAGGAAGAGGTCGCCGTGCAGGACGGCGGCGCGCCCGGCCTCGGCGGTCGGGTGGTCGGGCGCGCTCGCGGCGCCGGCCGGGACGTAGGTGACGAGCTTCATCGCAGTTTCCCTCAACGTCGAGTGGAATGATACGGGATCCGGCTGGGCCGTTGGGGATCCGCGGGACGTTCAGTCCCGGCCGGACCTGCGCCGGCTCCTTCAGAGCCGCGGCGGCGGTCAACAACCACCCTGGCGGATTCCGTATGAGTCGTGTCGGGCGCCACGCGGACCTGACGCAGACGTACAAGCTGTATCGAACTCGCTTGCGTCGCGGCGTAGGTGTCGTAGGTGTGGGGGCGCCACATGCGGCGCCCGGCCCCGCGGCGCTCCCGCAGGGGAGTATAGCACCGGCGAAGCGGGCGACGGCTCGGCGTTCCGGCGTCATCCGGGATTCGGCCGCACCGACGGTGGACCGCGACGCCGCGCCGCACGGGAAGATGATGCGCGGGGCCCCCAGCCTACGGAGCGCGCCCGAAGGGCCACAACCTCACGGCATGCGCTCTCACCGGTCCACCCGCGGCCGCGATGATACACTGAAGCCATATCTCGTGCATGATCGGGCGGCGTTGTCGGGAGCGGCGTAGGGCTTTCAGCCCCGGCGGCCCGCTCCCTGCGCCGGCAGCTTCACTGCCGCGACGGCCTGCGCGAGCCCTTACACCGCCGCGACGCCGCCCTGTGGACACACGAGCGCCATACGTACGCCAAGCGCGACCAGGAGGCGACCACCATGAATCTGCAAGGCAAGACAGTAGGCGTGTTCGTCGGCGAAGGCTTTGAGGACCTCGAATTCTGGGTGCCGGTGATGCGGCTGCGCGAGGAGGGCGCGAAGGTGCTGGCCATCGGCGTCTCCCTCCAACCGGTGACGGGCAAGCACTGCCTCACCGCGACACCGGACATTGCCGCCAAGGAGGTGCGCTCCGAGGACCTGGCGGGGCTGGTCGTCCCCGGCGGCTGGGGGCCGGACAAGCTGCGGCGCGACCCGGACGTGCTGCGCCTCGTGCGCGAGTGTCACGCGGCGGGCAAGCCGATCGGCATCATCTGCCACGGCGGCTGGGTCGCGGCCTCGGCGGGCATCGTGCGGGGCATGCGCGTCACCGGCTCGCGCGGCATCAAGGACGACATGGAGAACGCGGGCGCGACGTGGGTGGATGAGCCCGCCTTCCGCTCCGGCAACGTCGTCTGGGGCCGCGTGGTGGAGGACATCCCCGACTTCTGCCGCGTGCTCGTCGCCGCCTTCACCGGCCAGACCGAGCACGGGCTGTGATCGATGCCCGCCCGCTGCGCATCCTGACCTACAACATCTGGGTCGGCGGCGAGGGACGCCTGCCCTTGATTCTCGAGGTCATCCGCGGGCAGGACCCCGACGTGGTGGCCATACAGGAGGCGGCCAACCACGGCAACGTTCACACGCTAGCGCGCGAGCTGGGGATGGAGCTCATCTACGGCGAGGCGAACACGAAGTATCACGTCGCATGGCTGAGCAGATTGCCCGTCCTCCGCTCCGAGAACCATCGCCATCCAGCATTCCGCAAGACGCTGCTGGAAATCGAAGTAGATTGGCAGGGCGCGCCGCTGCGGCTCTTCGCGGCGCACCTCAAGGCGAAGGTGGCGAACGAGGAGCACCGCGCGCACGAGGTGGCCGCGCTGCTTGAGATCGTGGGGTCCGCAATGGGCGCACCACACCTGCTCGTGGGCGACTTCAACGCCATCGCGCCGGGCGACGTCTTCGCGCCCGACGCACCAGTCACGCCCGCGACGGCCGAATGGGCGCCGCTCGCCTACGCCGCACCTCGGCTCGCCATCGCGCCGATCCTCGCCGCCGGCTACACCGACTGCTACCGCGCGCTGCACCCCGACCGCCCGGGCTACACCTGCAAGACGACCGATCCCAGCGTCCGCATCGACTACGTCTTCGCCTCGCCAGAGCTCGCGCCGCGGCTGCGCGCCTGCGACGTGGCAACGTCCCCGCCGGCGCGCGACGCCTCCGACCACTTCCCGGTGATGGCGGAGCTCGGGTGAGCGAATGATCCGCGCCCATCCAACGATATGCCGGCCGGATGGCGTACAATGCGGCATGGCCCGCGAAATCGCGCGGACGGGAGGTGCACCATGTTACTGGAAGACTATTTCGACTTCTTCGAAGATCCCTACGCCATCCGCATCAAGGGGCGCCGAATCGGCCTGGAGCATGTGGTCGAGCGCTATAAGGACGGCCAGAGCGCCGAGCAGATCGCAGAATACTACGACGACTTGCCGCTCGAGAGCATCTACGCCGCAATTCTCTACTACCTGCACAACAGAGATGCGGTCGAGGCCTATCTGGCGGATATCGAAGCGTTCGACAGAGAGCAAAGGCGGATTTGGGCGGAGAACCCGTCGCCCGCTAGCTTGCGCATGCGTGCGCTGTTCGAGCAACTTCGGGAGCGCCGTGGCGCATGAGAGTGCGCTTTCTGCTGGACGAACACCTGCCGAAAGGGCTCGTCAAGTCGGTGAAGGCGTATGACTCGGCCATTGATATCCTGCGTGTAGGTTTCGAGGGTGCGCCGCCGTTCGGCACAAAGGACCCGGGTCTCCTGGCGTATTGCGAAATCGAGCGCCGAGTTCTGGTGACAGATGATCGCAAGACGATGCCCGTACATGCGGCGCACCACCTGACGTCCGGCCGTCACCATTGGGGAGTCTTCATCATTGATCGTGGGCTGAGTATCGGCGACATGGCTTTTCAACTCGCCATGTTCTGGGGCGCGAGTGAGGCCGATGAGTGGATAGACCGGCAGGAGTACATC
>CAYQFU010000344.1:0-3107 GCA_964416775.1 uncultured Ktedonobacterales bacterium | reverse complement strand
GCGGATTTGTACCAGGGTCGGGCTAGTGCTATCCTTCTACTATGGACCCTCGATGCACCTGCGATCGCGGGCCGTTCGCCAGGAGGCCATGTCCATGAGATCTGGGCCGGCTGTGTCGGGCCAGAGTGCGCCATCATCCCGCGGGCAGTCCCCCACCAACGCGCCATATATCGTGCGTCGCGTCGCCGTGCGCTCGCACACGAGCGACTCCAGCCGCTTCACCACCACGATGCAGCGCATGCTCGCCACCGAGCGGCAACTGCACAGTGTGCTCGGATATGTCGGTGCCATAGTTGGCGTGGCGCTCGCTTCGCTGTTCATCTCGCTGGTGCAGCTCTTCGCCCACTTCGAGAACATCTCGCTCGTGTATCTGCTGGTGGTGCTCTGGCTTGCCGCCATGTTCGGCCGCGGGCCCGCCATCGCGGCGTCCATACTGGCGTTCCTTACCTATGACTTCTTTTTCATTCCTCCCCTCTACACGTTCACGATTGCCAACCCAACCGAGTGGATTTCGCTGCTGGCGCTGCTGGCCACGTCGTTGGTGCTGGGGCAGGTGACCGCGATGGTACGAGACCGGGCGCGCGACGCCATGGAGAGTAAGGAGCGCACGGAGAAACTGTATGAGATGTCCCAGTTGATCGTATCGAACACGGAGCACGAGGACCTGTTGCAGCAGCTGGCGGGGCGGGTGGTAGAGGTGTTTGGCGCGGCGGGAGTCGGGGCATGTTCGATCGTGCTGGCCGATACGCTCGGCAAGCCGGTGACGCGCGGCATCGCCGCCACCGATAGCCACTGGGCGGAGGCGCTCAACCTCAAGGTGCGCGAGCGGGCCGCGCAGGCGGCGCTCGTGTTGCAGCACGGCACCGCGACCGGGCGGACACTCCCGGCGCAGGACCCGAACGACCACGTCGAGCGCGTCGCGCTCTTCGTGCCGCTGCGCAGCGGGCGGCGTGTGGTTGGCGCGCTAGGACTCGCCGGCACCTCCAGCACCCGGCAGCTCGTAACTGGCCTGGTAGCCCGCGCGGCGGGTCGGGCAGGGGCAGGCACGGAAGATCTATCGAGCGAGCAGCAGGACACCCTGTTCGCCGCCTTCTGTGACCAGATCGCGTTGGCCCTGGATCACCTCGCCTTGCGGCAGGATGCGATTCACTCAGAGGCGCTGCGTGAGAGCGACCGGCTGAAGACGGCGTTGCTGGGATCGGTCACCCATGATCTGCGAACCCCCATCGCCACGATACGGGTCGCGGCGGGGAGCCTGCTCGACGAGCAGGTGCAGTGGAGCGATGCCGAGCGGCGCACCATGGCGGAGACAATCGAGGCGAGCGCGGATCGGCTCAGCCGTCTCGTCAACAACCTGCTCGACCTTTCGCGGCTAGAGTCCGGCACGGCGGTGCCGGAAAAGCGCTGGTACCCCATTGGCGATGTGATCTCCGCCACGCTGGATCTGCTCGACCAGGCGGGTCGCACGGAAGATCACCAGTTCGAGGTGCGGGCGCCCGAAGATCTGCCGTTGGTGCCGCTCGACCACGCGCAGATCGAGCAGGTGTTGACGAACCTGATCGAGAATGCGATCAAATACTCGCCACCCGGGAGCGTGATTCGGGTGCAGGCGCGGGTGATCGGGCCGCCGCGAGAGCTCGAGGTGCGCGTGGTGGACCAGGGGATTGGCATTCCCCCAGGTGAGATTTCCGCGGTATTCGACAAATTCTATCGGGTGCAACACGTCGATCTGCCGTGGGACACTGAGCGTCCGCCGACGGGGACGGGTCTTGGCCTGGCCATCAGCGCGGGCATCGTGCACGAGCATCACGGCCGCATCTGGGCGGAAAGTGAGCCAGGGAAAGGCTCGACGTTCATTTTTACGCTGCCGATTCCGGACGAGGTGCCGGGCGATGAGTTGCCCACAGAGGCGGTGGACGCCGCCACGGAACAGGCATCGCTCACGCAGGCAGCGCCGGAGACCAGCGGCGACGCGGAAGGATGAGAAGCGATGACGGAACAGGCGGCGAGCGGCGCTCCGACTCACCTGGCTGAGAACGCCACGGTGCGAGAGCCGGCGCTGGGAAACATGCCCCCGACTGCGCCGGTGGCCGGCGCGCGTGTGCTGGTAATTGACGACGAGCGCGAGATGCAGCGGGCCGTGCGCACGTATCTGGAAGGGCTGCATTTCGCGATCGAAGGCGCGCTTACCGGCACGAAGGGGATGGACCTGGTCGCGCGCTGGCATCCTGATGTGGTGATCCTCGACCTGTCGCTGCCGGACATGGATGGCATCGAGGTGTGCCGCCAGCTGCGCACGTGGTCCCAGGTGCCGATCATCGTGCTCTCGGTGCGCGCGGGCGATGCCGACAAAGTGACAGCCCTCGAGCTTGGCGCGGACGACTATCTCACCAAGCCCTTCAGCGGCAAGGAGCTGGTGGCGCGGGTGCGCGTCGCCCTGCGCCACGCGGCGCGCGCCGAAGGCGGTAGCGGTGAGGCGCGGTTCCAGACGGGGGGACTCGCCATTGACTTTGTCCGGCGCCGCGTCACAGTAGATGACGTCGAGGTCCATCTGACGCCCACCGAGTATGACGTGCTCAAGTATCTCGCCACGCATGCCGGGAAAGTGATCACCCATCACACACTGCTGCGGGCGGTCTGGGGCCCGCAGTACGAGGCGGACGACCATTATCTCCACGTGTTCATCGGCAGGCTGCGGCGCAAGATCGAGCCGGTGCCTGGCCGCCCACGCTATCTGCGCACCGAGCCAGGGATCGGCTACAGACTCCAGGCTCCCGATTGACGCCTCTCGCTCCGGTCGTCTGCTATCAGATCGTGGTCCTCGCTCCCGCATAGCATACGAATGCATCGCTCGTGCATGCCAATCTGGCCGCCCGGCCCCTCATGGCGCGGCCACATGCTGTCCCGCCCACCCGCGTCCCACCCGCCTCCCCCTCCGCGCCCTCGCCTCCCCCTCCGCGCTCTCCGCCCTCTGCCTGCGCCACTCGCCTCCCCCTCCGCGCCCTCCGCCCTCTGCCTGCGCCACTCGCCCCACCCGCGTCCCAGTCCGCGGAGGCCGACTTCGCGGCCGCCGGCCCCTAGGCGCGAATTCATTCGCCGGCCCCTTC
>CAYQFU010000343.1:0-3127 GCA_964416775.1 uncultured Ktedonobacterales bacterium | reverse complement strand
GACCCATCGAGGAAGGTGCGCAGCTCGCCGCGCTCGTCTTCCATCGCCTGGGCGGTGTCGCGCAGCGAGGCAACGACCGAGCGCAGCGTGGCGACATGCCGCCGGACGGCTTCCTCGTCGGCCCGCAGCTCCTCAACCACCGGCCCCGTGGCGGCCGCCGGCGCGCTGAGCGCGCCGGTCGAGGGCGACGGCGAGACGGCCGGCATCGCGCCCGTCCGGGCATCGGAGACGTCGAACGGCCCGGGGGCGGCCCAGGGGGCACCGGCGGGGAAGCGCCCATCATTCGCGGCGGCGGGCGCCGGATCGGCCACCTGCTGCCGTGCATCGACGCCGTTCGCCTGGAAAGCGCGCAGGATGTCCTCAAACGACTCGGTCTGGCCATCCGCCTGGTAGGAGGGAGGCGCCGACATCGCGCCGCCCACGGGAGGCGCTTGCGGGCGCTCCCAGGGCCCGCCTCCCGGCGCCTGCGGGGGCGGGAACGCCGGCATGCGTCCGGTGGGTACATGGGTGAGCGACTCGCCCCATGGGTCGCCGAGCGGCGCGTCTGTCTCGGGCCGCGGGCGCGGCCCGGACCTGTGGCCGCTCTCCGCGGGGCCGGATGGCGCGAAGGCCGCTCCACCCGTTGCCCATTCCGGCAGCGTGGCGCCGGGGAACGTGGGAGGCTGGACACCCTGGCCCGCAAGGCCGTTGGTGGGTCCGCTCGGCGTGTCCGCAGGCGGCTGCTGGCCCATCGCCGGGGCGAAGGCGGCGAGCCAGTCGGGAATCTGCAGCGGTGTGGAGCCGCCCTGCCCGGCGGGATTCGCAGGCCCTGCGGCGGGGAAGGAGCCGCTGGCAGACGCATGCGGCGCTGGCATCGCACCGGCGCCTGGTCGCGAGTCCGCCCCGTCCTGGGCGGCCGCGCCCGCCGGCATCGCGGAGCCGGCGCCCCTCCACGCGGCGCGGTCGGCGTCGTCCTCCTGGACGACTGGCGTCTCGTCGCCACCCTGCCGAATGTAGTCGATGAGGCGCTTGAGGCGAGTCGCCGACCGACGCAGCAGGCCGACGGTCGGCACATCGAGACTGGCCGACCGGTCGATGGCCTCACCGAGGATGTCCTCCATCCCCTGCGCGACGCGCGCCAGTCCGCCGAAGTCCATCATGGCGGCCGAGCCCGCGATCGTGTGCGCGCGGCGATAGGTTTCCTCGATGGTCTCAAACTCGTCGGGCCGCTGCTGGAGCCGGTCGAGATTGGCCTCGATCTCCGGCAGATACGAGGTGACCTCGTCGAGGAAGCTCTCGAGGATGGCCGACTTGTCGAAGTTATTGGACATCATTCACGCACCAATCGTATTCGCCGCCCCGCACGCCGACACACGCCGTCGCTCGATTAGTAGCGGTCGGGGGAGAAGGGCAATTGCGGCGACGGAGGCTGGCCGAACGGTTGGTCGAGGTAGGCGGGCGCCTGATGCGCGCCCGGCTGCGGCTCGGCGTCGAGGAACGGCGGGAAGCCGCTCATCTCGAACGGGTTGCCGAGGGGGCCGCTGGGCACGAAGGCAGGCATGCCGCCGGGGAGCGCAGACATGCCGTTCGGGTCTTCGCCCCAACCCCCCGCCCCGAGCATCGGCAAGCTAGGGACGGGGGCGAACTGGTCATCGGCGCTCGGCAACAGTGCCTGGGGCTGCGCCGCCTGCTCCGGCAGCCGGAACGTCGCCACCGAGGCGCGAAGCTGCTCGGCAAGCTCCGCGAGGTAGCTCACCGCGGCCGTGGTGTCCTGCGTGGCCGAGTTGGTCTGGCGCGCGATGTCGGCGATGCGCGTCATCGCCGCGGCCACCGCCTCGGAGGTCTTCGCGTGGTCGTTGGCGGCGCGGGCGATGCCCTCGATCATCTTCGCCTGCCGCTCCACGGCCGAGTAGATGCTCCGCAGCGACTCGCCCGCCTCGTCGGCCAGGCGCGAGCCGTTCACCACTTCCTGCGTGCTCTCCTCCATGGCGACGACCGCCTCGTAGGTGTCGCCCTGGATGCTTTTCACGATCGTGGCGATCTTCTTGGTCGCTTCCGTCACGCGCTCGGCGAGCAAGCGGATTTCATCGGCCACGACCGCGAAGCCCCGGCCGTGCTCGCCGGCCATCGCCGATTGAATGGCGGCGTTGAGCGCGAGCAGGTTGGTCTGGTCGGCGATGTCTTCGATGAGGCGGACGATCTCGCCAACCTCCTGCGAACGCTCGCCGAGGCGCTTGATCTTCTTCGAGGTTTCCTGCACGTTCTCGCGGATGTGGACCATGCCGTCGATGGTCTGCACCACCGCCTGCTGGCCACCATCCGCGTTGCGGAGCGCGTCGCGGGCGGCATCCGCCGCCGCCTTGGCATTCGTGGCCGAGAGCTGGACGAAGTCTGCCAGGCGCGACACCGACTCGGTGGTGTTCGAGATCTGCACGGACTGCAGCTCGGATGCTTGGGCGACCTCGGCCGAGCGATCGAGCAGGCGCCGGGTGGCGTTCGTCACCTGGAACGTGGTGGCCTGCACGCGGCCGACCACCTTTGCCAGCTCCTCGATCATGTAGTTGAAAGAATCGGCGAGCACGCCCAGCGTATCCGGCGTCACTTCGGCCTGCACGCGGAGGTCGCCGTCGCCGACGGCGCTGACTTCCTGGAGGAGCTTCTCGATCTGGGCCTGCAAGGTCGCGGCGTCCTGAGACTCGCCCCCCGCGGCGACGATGCCCCCCGGCGCCCCATCCGCCACGGCGTTCACGGCCGCCGCCAGCGCGGCGAACTCATCCTCGCCGACAATTGGCGCCCGCACCGAGCGGTCGCCCGCGGCGACCTGGCGGCAGATGTCGGCGAGCTCCAGCGTCTGTGCGCGGACGACCGCGCGGGCGCGCAGCCACGCGAACGCCCCGACCAGGGCGGCGGCCAGGGCGCCGATGAACGTCAGGGCGAGGAGCAATTGTACGTTCAGCTGCGCGGCCACGTCGCCGATGGTCGCCGCCTGGTGCGTCGTCCACAGGCCGATACCGAGGATCGCGACGACCGGCACGATGAGGCCGAGCAACATGAGCCAGTTCAACTGACTGGCGATCGCGCGTCCGCGCTGAACATTCACATCCATACGGGTGAGGGCCTCCCCTGAAGAGAAGTGCGCTGACGCGTG
>CAYQFU010000342.1:0-3158 GCA_964416775.1 uncultured Ktedonobacterales bacterium | reverse complement strand
CAGCACCTCGCCGCGCGGTTCTGCGCCAAGGAGGCGGTCGCCAAGGCGCTGGGCCTGCGGACCTGGAGCTTCAAGGACGTCGAGATCGTCGGCGGCGGCGAGTCGACGTCGCTGTCGCTGCACGGCGCGGCGCAGCAGCGTGCGCAGGAGCTCGGGGCCGAGGTGTCGGTGTCGCTGACGCACGCGCGCGAGACCGCGGCCGCGGTGGCGGTGATCCGCTGATGGCGCTGGCCCCATGGCTCGAGCCGCTGTTTGACGCGCCGCGGATGCGCGAGATCGACCGCTGGGCGATCGAGGATCGCGGCGTCCCCTCGCTCGATCTGATGGAGCGAGCCGGCGCCGGGCTCGCGCGCGCCACGACCGAACTGGCGCCGGACGGCGACGTCGTCGTCGTCTGCGGCAAGGGCAACAACGGCGGCGACGGGCTGGTCGCCGCGCGGCTGCTGCGCGAGCAGGGTCGCGACGTGACGGTCATCTGCGCCGTGGAGACCGAACAGCTGCGCGGCGACGCGCGCACGAACCTCGAGCGGCTGCCCGGCTCGCCGCCGCTCCTGCTCCAGGACGCCGGCGTGCTCACACAGGCCGCGGTGATCGTCGACGCGGTGCTGGGGACCGGCTTCAGCGGCGAGGCCAGCGGCGAGGCGCTGTCGGCGATCGAGGCGATCGAGGCCGCCGGTTCACTCGTCGTCGCGGCGGACGTCCCGAGCGGCGTCGAGGCCTCGACCGGAGTCGTCGCCGGCCCGGCCGTCCACGCCGACGTGACCGCAACCTTTCACGCCGCCAAGCCGGGACTTTGGATCAACCCGGGCAAGGAGTACGCCGGCGAGGTGCGAGTCGTCGACATCGGCGTTCCGCCGCGGCCACCGGTCGAGGCCGACATCGGCCTGATCGATCGCGCCGTGCTCCAGGACATCCCGCGCCGGCAGCCGGGCTGGACGAAGTTCAAGAGCGGTCACGTGCTGATCGCCGGCGGCTCGCGGGGACTGACCGGAGCGCCCTGCCTGGTGGGGGAGGCCGCGATGCGGGCCGGTGCCGGCTACGTGACCGCCTGCATCCCGGGCTCGCTGTCGCTGGTGTTCGAGACGCGGCTGCTGGAGGTGATGACGCGCGCGTTGCCCGACGACGGCGGTTCGCTGACCAGCGACGGCGTACAGCAGGTGCTCGAGGTGGCGCAGCGCCACGGCGGCTCGCTGGTCCTCGGTCCCGGCCTCGGTCGCGACCCGGGCGCGGTCGCGTTTGCCCGCGAGCTCGCGGTCGCCGCCGGGGACCTCCCGCTCGTGCTCGACGCCGACGGCCTCAATGCGCACGCGCAGGCGTTCGAGGGGCTCGCCGAGCGCGAAGGCCCAACCGTGCTGACGCCGCACGCCGGCGAGCTCGGCCGTCTGCTCGGCGTCGAATCCGCGGCCATCGACCGCGAACGGCTGCGCTACGCGCGCGAGGCGGCGGCCGCGACGCGCGCGGTCGTGGTGCTCAAGGGCGACGACACGCTCGTCGCGGCCCCGGACGGCGTCGTCGCGGTCAATGCCGGAGCAAGCGCGGCGCTGGCGACGGCCGGAACCGGCGACGTGCTGTCGGGCGTGATCGCGGCGCTGCTCGCGCGCGTGCCCGACCCGTTCCTCGCCGCCTGCGCCGGCGTGCACCTGCATGGGCGAGCCGGTCGCCGCGCGGCCTCCCAACACGGGGTCGACGGGGTCATCGCATCGGACGTGATCGCGGCGCTGCCGGCCGCGCGGGCGGACTGAAGCCATGCCGGAGCGCGCGGTCGCCTCGATCAATCTCGCCGCCGTCAGGCGCAACTGCGAGCGCCTGCGCGCCGAGCTTCGCGACGGCGCCCTGCTGTGCGCGGTCGTCAAGGCTGACGGCTACGGCCATGGGGCGCTCGCCTGTGCGCGGGCGGCGCGCGCGGGCGGCGCGACCTGGCTGGCGGTTGCGACCGCGTCGGAGGCTGCCGAGCTGCGTGCCGGCGGCGTCGACGGCCGGCTGCTCGTGCTGGGGGCGCTGACGCGCGACGAGCTCGAGCTCGCGCACAGCCTCGACGCCGACGTGGTGGCGTGGACGCCCGAGTTCGTCGCCGCGGCCGGCGGGCTGACAACGAGCGGTGACCTGCGCGTGCACGTGAAGCTCGACAGCGGAATGGGCCGGCTCGGAACGCGCGACGAAGCGCTCGCCACCGAGCTCGCCGCTGCGGTCGCGAGCGCCCCCGGACTCGGGCTTGCCGGCGCGATGACGCACTTCGCAACCGCCGACGAGTGGGGCGACGAGTTCCTCGGCGAGCAGCTCGCACGCTTCGAGCGCTGGGTCGCACGGCTGCGCCAGACGCACCCGCGATTGCTCGTGCACGCCGCCAACAGCGCCGCGACGCTGCGCGAACCGGCCGCGCACTTCGACATGGTCCGCTGCGGCGTGGCGATTTACGGCCTCGATCCGTTCGGGCGCGATCCGCGCGCGCAGGGGCTCGAGCCGGCGCTCGAGCTGCGCTCGTGGGTCGCCGCGGTCAAGCCCTGCGCAAGGGGGGAAAGCGCCGGCTACGGCCGCCGCTTCGTCGCCCCTGCGGACACGGTGCTGGGCGTGCTTCCGATCGGCTACGGCGACGGCTGGCGGCGAGCGCTGACCAACAACGCCGAGGTGCTCGTGCGGGGGCGGCGCCGGCCGCTCGTCGGAACGGTCAGCATGGACAACATCACGATCGATCTCGGCCGCGACGGTGACGTGCAGGTCGGCGACGTGGCGACGCTGATCGGCGCGGAGGGCGACGAGCGCGTCGGCGCCGAGGAGATCGCCGACCGAATCGGAACGATCAACTACGAGGTCACCTGTGCGCTGACTCCGCGCGTGCGGCGCGAGTTTCATCGCGATGGAGAGATCGTCACGGCCGCCGAGGTCGCGGTGGCATGACCACCACCACGCGCAACCCGGCGCTCGAGGTGGCCCGCAGCGCGCTCGCGGGGCAGGAGCAGCCGCGGGCCTGGCTGGTCGGCGGCGCCGTCCGCGACGCGCTCGACGGCCGCCTCACCGACGACATCGACATCGTGACCGCCGACGACGTCGCCGCGACGGCGCGTACGATCGCGCGCGCGGGCAACGGGATCGCGTTCGAGCTGTCGGACGAGTTCGGAGCCTGGCGCGTGGTCGCGCGCACGCGCGCGTGGCAGATCGAC
>CAYQFU010000341.1:0-3184 GCA_964416775.1 uncultured Ktedonobacterales bacterium | reverse complement strand
AATCGGGATCCACCAGTTGGGAGAGCTGCGGGTCGGTCGTGGTCAGGCCGAACGGGCACCCGCGCCCCCGCTCGCAGTTGCTGCAGCGGGTACAACCGAGTGCGACCAGCTCCGTGGTGCCGAGGACGCACCCGTCCGCACCCAGGGCGATCGCCTTGGCGATGTCGTCTGCCGTGCGGACACCGCCACTGGCCATTATGACCACTTCGTCGCGGATACCCTCCTCGACGAGGAAGCGATGCACCTTCGGAATGGCCAGCTCGATTGGCATCGCGATATTCTTCTTGGCGATCTCGGGCGCCGCCCCCGTGCCGCCGTACGCACCATCGATCTGGATGATGTGCGCACCCGCGTAGTAGCTTCCCACCGCGACCATATCGATATCCGTGGGTGTCGATACCTTGACGGAGATGAGCGCATCGGGATGCGTGGCCTTGATCCAATCGATGTGTTTCTTGTGGTCCTCGACGGAATAGACGCTGTGGAAGGGGAACGGCGAGAACAGGCTTACCCACGGCACGCTCTCACGCATCCTGGCGACCGCCATCGTCGCTTTATCCCCCAGCAGGTGGCCCCCAAGCCCCGGCTTCGCCCCCTGCGCGTATTTGAGCTCGATGATCGGCGCCCGCAAGATCGTCTCCTCCCGCACGCCGAACATGCCCGTGGCGACCTGCGTGATCACGTGCTCCCGATAGGGCACCAGCGACTCGGGGTAGCCGCCCTCGCCGGTGGACGTGAACGTGCCCCAATGCGCTGCAGCTTTCGCCCGCGCCAGCATGATCTGTTCGCTGATCGAGCCGTAGGACATGCCGCCGCCATACCATGGGACCGGGATCTCGATCTTGCGGTCGTAGGGGCGCCGGTTCAATGGAATCGCCGTCTCGATGGGTTCGTGCTCGGGGACCCACTGGTCTGGGGGTGGGAACTTGAAGGTCAGTGCATCGAAACCGCCAGCGGACCGCCCCACCCGGTATTCCAGCCCGTTTTCCGGCGGACATCCCGTTTCGGCCTGCACCCACGTCGCCAGGATGAGGTCCGCGGTCCACCGCGCGTCGCCCATCGCCGGCGGGCGGTCGAACGTCAGGTCCTGCCATGTGCGGAAGCCCTGGTGGAGCGCCGTGCGGTGCTTCTCGGCGATGAGCTCCTCTGCCGGTGTCCCCCCCGACCTCATGTTCAGCTTCATAGCACGCCGAACACTTCCCGTTCCAGATCTCTTTGGAACATACAGCGTCCGATCTCCCCGCGGAGCCGGCGCACATCCCGGAGTCCCATTGCCCCCAGGATTTCGAGCAATTGATCTCGCCAAGAGGCGGCGAGATTCATCAGTCGCTGCACGCCCCAGGCTGTGGTCAGGCGCGGGAGCGCGAGAGAAGCCGCCTCCCGATCTTTGCATTCGCCAATGAAGCGGGCTTGCAACGCCACCGCGAGCGCCACGTCCAGGGCGATTGCGTCCAGGCCGCACATGAGCGCCTTGGGAACGTGCTCAGCCAGGCTGATGCCGCCGCTGCCGATGAGCGTCACCTCTTCACGCACACCTGCATCTACGAGGCGCTGATGCGCCTGAAGGATCAGGTCCATCGCAAATCGATCGCCGACGTACCCGTGGTAATCGGCGGTGAGGTGCAGCGTCCGTGCGCCCCGCTCCACCAACCCCAGGACATCCGTGTCCATGGGCACGCGGACGCAGACGATGCTGGCCGGGAAGCGGCGCCGCAGCGCGTCATATCGCCCCTGATCCCAGCCCTCCAGCACGACCATGCGCGGCGACCATGCCACCCGGTCTAGCCACGACCATGCATCCGGCGCGATCACGGGCACGACGTGGGGACCCGACAGGGACGCCCGAACGACCGACGAGAGGGGCACCATCACCAGCGTGGCGACGCGCCGTGCCGCTTCGCCGAGGATCTCCACCAACAACTGCGACTGGGCGGCGGAAACCGGCGGCAAGTCAAAGAGGAACGGCACCTGTGCGGTGATCACCCGCGGCATAGAGCCCACAACCTGGCCGCGATCGTCAAAACAGAGAGCGGCGGGCTTGTCGCCGATGTCAACCGCGGTCGAGATGAATTCGCGGCCATGGATGCCGTCTCGGGTCGGGCGCACGATCTCAGACATGTCTGTCCAGAGACCATCCCAGCCTTCGCCCCCGAAAGGTCCCCGATAGCCCGCGCCGTGCACCGGCACGCGTCCGGTGCGCGCCTCATACAGGAGGGTGTCAACGTGCTCAGGCGTGACATACGAATCGCCCAGTCGCCGCCGCTGCGGATTGGGGTAGATCTGCACGACATCTGGATACTGGACTGTGCAGCGGAGGCAGCCTACGCAGAGCTCCTCGCGGGGCGCGAGGCCGCCGACCGGCCGCGAGAAGACGCCGTAGACACACGGGCGGCTCATCGCGACAGGCACATTGCCCCTGGCCTCCCAGAGCTCCTTGAGCACCAGCGCGATCAGACGGTGCTTTTTCACCCTCACCCTGAACTTCGGAGGCAAGGGCGCGACATCCGGCGCCGTCTGGGTTTCGATGTGATAGCGGCGATAGGCGCGCGGTGAAGGTAAAGGTGAAGCCGGTTCCGGCGCGGGCCAGTCAGGTGACCCTGGCGGCAGCTGACCAGACAACATCCCCCGGCCACGCTGTGTCTCATCAGGGATGGCCGGTGCCTGAGGAACGGCGTCGTCGAGCGAAAACGGACCCGAATCCGACATCGTTGGCGTCCTCTCGGGCTTCTTCGCCTCTCTTGCTATTATGTCTATTGTACCCCATTCTCGACGCGCACAATTCCGGCGAAGACGTCCGCAGCAGCGGCTGGACCGCCGCCACCGTCAGGGCAGAGCAGTAGATGCGCCACGCTCTCGTTATCTCTCCGGCTGCCCCGTAGGCCTCGCCCACGTCCCGCTACGCCTGAGGCGACACATACAACGCGTGCAGTGTCAGCGTCGGCTGAGGTGCGCGTGAACCCCTCGAGAGGGGCCGTGATGCTCTGACAGCTCCCGTACAGGTGGCCCCGCCTGCCGGTCCTCTCCCCGCCTCTCGCGCCTCGGCCGCGCCTGTCGCCTGGGCGCGGCGCGCATAAGGCCGAGTTGCCCTCGACGATCGGAGACGACTGGCGGCAGGCGTCTAGGCTAGATAGACGAGCCGGGCTTCGAGCGCCACCCGCCCGGGTGCCTCCGGCGTGCCGAGAAA
>CAYQFU010000340.1:0-3197 GCA_964416775.1 uncultured Ktedonobacterales bacterium | reverse complement strand
TCCCTTTCTGTCTCCCCTCCGTGAACCTCGTGTCGCCTCTCTCCGTCCTCCGCGTCCTCCGTGTAACTCCGTCCCCCTCCCCTCGCCTCACCACCCTCTGGCCCACGCAGGTTACCCGCGAAACTTCAATTTCGCGGCCTCGCCCTACCACCCCGCTCGCCCTCGCCTGTACCTTCCTCCGCGCCCCCTCCGTGTAACTTCGTGTAACTCCGTCCCTCTCCATCCCCCAGCTACTTCAGGATCTGGTTCGCCACCACGATCTTCTGGATCTGGTTGGTGCCTTCATAGATCTGCGTGATCTTCGCGTCGCGGAACAGCTTCTCCACCGGGTATTCGCGGATGTACCCATAGCCCCCAAAGATCTGCACCGCGTCCGTCGTCACCTTCATCGCCACGTCCGAAGCGAAGTTCTTTGCCATGCTGCTCTCGTACAGGTATGGCCGGCCGCTCTCAGTCTCCTTCGCCGCCCACCACGTCATCAGCCGCGCCGCCTGCACGTTCGTCGCCATGTCCGCCAGCATGAACTGGATCGCCTGGTTGTCCGCGATGGGCCGGCCGAATTGCACCCGCTCCTTCGCATACTCGCGCGCGTACTCATACGCCGCCCGCGCGATGCCCACCGCGAATGCCGCCACCATCGGACGCGAGCGGTCCAGCGTCATCATCGCCAGCTTGAAGCCGCTGCCTTCCTCGCCGATCCGGTTCCCCGCCGGCACGCGCACATCGTCCAGCAGCACCTCGCCCGTATGCGAGCAGCGGATGCCCAGCTTCTTCTCCTTGCGTCCCCCGCTCAGCCCGGGCGTGTCTCCCGGCACGATGAACGACGTGATGCCCCGGTGCCCCTGGCCGCGGTCCGTCACCGCGAACACCACGTACAGCTCGGCGATGCCGCCGTTGGAGATGAAGCGCTTGGCCCCGCTCAGCACGTAGTGGTCGCCGTCCCGCCGCGCGGTCGTCGTCATCGAGGCCACGTCGGATCCAGCCCCCGCCTCCGTCAGCGCCAGCGCCGCCAGCCCGTTGCGCTGCACCACCGGCTTGAGCAGCCGCTCTTGCTGCTCTTCCGTGGCCGCGAGGAGGATGGGAATGCTGGCCAGGTGCGTGCCGCCCAGCACCGTTGCCACCCCAGCGCAACCCCACGCCAGCTCCTCGCTGATGATGCAATTGGTCAGCTCGTCCGTAACGCCTAGTCCGCCCAGCCGCTCGGGAAACGCGTAGGACGTCAGCCCAATCTCTCCCGCCTTCTTGACCAGGTCCCAGGGAAACGCTTCGCGCTCGTCCAGCTCGGCCGCCACCGGCCGGATTTCCTGTTCCGCGAAGGTATGGGCCAGCTCCCGCATCGCCTGCTGCTCGTCGGTAAGTGTGAAGTCTATCATCCCGGACCCCTCCAATAACTCCGTGCCGCCTCCCTGGCCTCCGTGCAACCTCCCTGTCCTCCGAGTAACCCGTTCTCCTTCGTCTCGTCTCAATCTCGCGCCAGCGGCAGTGTGAACCAGAACGTCGAGCCCGCGCCCGGCGCACTGATCAGTCCCGCCTCGCCCCCGTGCCATTCCACAATCGTCCGGCTGATGTGCAGACCCAGCCCGAGACCCGAGCTGGTGCCATCGTGCGGTGCCACACCCTCCGCCTGATGGAACCGCTGCCACACCCGTTCGTGCTCCTCTGGCGGCAGCCCTGGCCCCTGATCTCGCACCGATACACAGGCGCGCTCGCCCTCCACGCGCAGCGCCACCTCCACCGGCCGGTCAGCTGGCGAGAACTTGAGCGCGTTTGTCAGATAGTTCACCACCACCTGCCCGATGCGGTCGGCATCCGCCACCACAGGCACGCGCACTGCTGGCGCCACCAGCGTGATCGCATGACCCTGCTCCATGCCGCGCACATCGTCCACCGCCGTGCGCACGAGCGCTGCCAGATCAGCCGGCTCGGGACGCATCTCCAGCTTGTTGGCCTGAATGCGTGAGACGTCCAGCAGGTCGTTCACCAGGCGCGTCAAGCGATTTACCTGCTGATCCGCTTTCCCGAGCAGCGGCCGTATGCCCTCCACCGTGTGCTCCAGCGCCGCCGTATCCGTGCCGTTCACAGAGCCGAGCCGGCGCAGAGCGAGCTGTATGTTCGTCTTGATGGTCGCCAACGGGTTGCGGATCTCGTGACTCGCCATCCCGAGAAACTCGTCCATGCGTGCGTTGGCCTGGCGCAGCGCCAGCTCGTTGGCAGCCGCCTCCTCGCGCTCCGCGAGCAGCCGCTCGTGCTCCATCACCAGGGCGACCAGTTGGCCCGCCGCCCCCGCCAGCGCGAACTCTTCCGCGGTGTGCAGGTGTTCCGTCCCGCCATAGCTCAGACCCAGCACGCCAGTCAGCCGCTCGCGCACCAGCATTGGCGCCAGCAGCGCCGTCTCCAGTGCGTACGGCCAGCCCGTGAACGGCGGCAGCGAGAGATCGAGCGCCAGCACATCGCCATCCCGCAGCCGGGCCACCCGCTCCGTGCCGAGCTCGTCAGCCAGACGCATACCACTTACCTGAGCGCTGGTCTGCGGCCACATCCGCTCCTGTTCCGGAGTCAACCCCACGACGGCCAGCGGCCGCAGACGCCCCGTCTCCGCGTCCAGCCCGACGATGCCCGCCCGCTCGCAGCCCAGGATACGGCGCGTCAGCTCCGCCAGCCGCCACGCTATGGCGCTGGTCGCCGTCGGGGGCAAATCCTCCGTAGAGGGCGCCTCGGCCACCGGCATCACCACCAGCGCCTCCGCCAGCTGCAGCAGCGCACCCAGCGCCTCATTCGTGCGCCGCTCCAGTGCGCGCCGCTCTGTGACGTCGTGCATGATGCACACCGCCCCGACGATCCGCCCCCCTGGTCCACGCACGGGCGCGCCACTTACGCTGAGCTGGTGCTCGGTGCCATCCAGCGCCCGGATGATCACATCTTCCGCGCTTCTGCCCGTCAGCACCTCACCTCGCAGAATACGCCTGATCGGCCATTGCGCCTGCGCCATCTCCTCCCCACGCGCGTCACGCACACTGAACCGCGAGCTGGCGTTGGGCGCGTCCGGCAGCGCATAGTTCGTCAGCGGCCCCTCCACCATCAGCAGCGTGCGCGCCGCGGTGTTCATGCGCTGCAGCTTGCCGTCCGCGTCGAACACGAGCAGCCCATCGGCCAGTGCGTCGAACGTCGCCTCGAGCTGGCTGGCCTGCTCCGCGGCC
>CAYQFU010000339.1:0-3226 GCA_964416775.1 uncultured Ktedonobacterales bacterium | reverse complement strand
CCGAGATCGAGTACGAGAACGCGGTCGGCTGGCGGGTCGGCGACGAGGGCCGCGGCGTCCGCACCATCATCGAGATGGTCAACATGACCCGGCTGGACTGCGTGATCGGGGCCGCCGCCGGAATGCGCCAGGGCCTGACCGAGGCGGCACATCACGCCGCGCACCGCAAGGCGTTCGGAAAGTACCTCATCGACCAGCCGCTGATGCGCAACGTCATCGCCGACCTCGCGATCGAGTCCGAGGCCGCGACCCTCCTCATGACGCGGCTGGCCGGCGCGACCGACCGCTCCGTGCGGGGCGACGCCCAGGAGACCGCCTTCAAGCGCCTCGCCCTCGCCGTCGGCAAGTACTGGATCTGCAAGCGCTGGCCCGCACACGCCGCAGAGTCCCTGGAATGCCTGGGCGGCAACGGCTACGTCGAAGACTCCGGCATGCCCCGCCTCTTCCGCGAGTCCCCTCTCAACGGCATCTGGGAAGGCTCCGGCAACGTCGCCGCCCTCGACGTCCTCCGCGCGATGGCCAAGGAGCCCGAGACCGTCCAGGCCTTCTTCGAGGAGGTCGAGCTCGCCCAAGGCGCCGACGCCCACCTTGGCAGAGCGATCCGCCAGGTCAAGGACGCGCTCACCGACCTCGACACCATCGAGTACCGCGCCCGCCACATCGTCGAACGCATGGCCCTGGTCCTTCAAGCCTCCCTCCTTCTAAGGCACGGCCACCCAGCCGTGACCGACGCCTTCTGCACCACCCGCCTGGCCGGCAACTGGGGCCACGCCTACGGCACCCTCCCCCCAAGCCTGGACCTCGGAGCCATCATCGACCGGGCCACCCCAAAGATCGCCTAAGCCGCACGCCCGATCACTGGCCTGCGGCAGTCGCCGGGACGGGTGAGTGGCCGGGTCTGCCGGGTAGGATGAACTACTCGGAGGCCCAAGATGATCGTGCTTCTTGGTGTGGCGGTCCTGCTGATCGCGACGGTGGTCGTTTTCTTCATGGCGCGGAGCATGCGGTTGTCGGAGTACCGAGGCAACGACCTGGACCGGCTCCGGAAGGCCGTCGCCGAGGACATCGCCAAGGTCCGCGAGGACGACAAGTACTTCAGGGCCGACTCCCCCGGCCAGAACCCTGACGATCTCTAGACCCGCCCGGCCGTCCTCGCGCCACGGCTGAAAGAGCGCTCCTCAGCCACCGGGCGTGCACGCTCTCGCCAACCATCGCACCACCCGCCAGATCACCACAGCGCGCGTCGGGATTGCCATAACTCGTGGTGGGATGACCCATGGCAACCATCCCCTTACTCTTGGACGGTGATCAACCCACCGATGCGCGACATAGCGGCGAAATAGTGTGGCCTTAGGCCACTACCTCCTATCTTCTGGCAATTCACCGTGAGGAATCCGGTCTGTCGGCGGGTAGGCAACAATCAAGGTCTGTTGACCTTCGACACACTGGAGCAAGGGGGACAAAGGATGCGGGAGGTCTGGCCGGGAGAGCCATACCCCCTTGGCGCGACCTGGGACGGCAGCGGCACCAACTTCGCCCTCTTCTCCGAGGTCGCCACGCGCGTCGAGCTCTGTCTCTTCGACGAGGACGGGAACGAGGAGCGGGTCCCTCTGCCGGAGAGCGACGGGTTCGTCTGGCACGGGTACCTGCCCGGCACGGCACCCGGTCAGCGCTACGCCTACCGCGTCCACGGCCCCTACGACCCGGCCAACGGCCACCGCTGCAACCCGGCCAAGCTGCTCCTGGACCCCTACGGCAAGGCGGTCGAGGACGCCGCGCCAGGCCAGACCGTGCGCTGGCACGAGGCGCTGTTCTCCTACCGGCTGGCAGACCCCGAGCCGCACGACCCGAGCGGCCTCAACACCCTCGACTCCGCGCCGTACCTGCCGAAGAACGTCGTGATCAATCGGTTCTTCGACTGGGGCGACGACCGGCCGCCCCGCACCCCCTACCACGAGACCGTCATCTACGAGGCGCATGTCAAGGGCCTGACCCTGCGCCATCCGCACATCCCGGAGTCGCAGCGGGGCACCTACGCCGGCCTGGCCCATCCGGTGATGATCGACCATCTCAAGAGCCTCGGGGTCACCGCGATCGAGCTGCTGCCGGTGCATCAGTTCGTGCCCGAGCACGCGCTGGTCGCCCGGGGCCTGACCAACTACTGGGGCTACAACACCATCGGCTTCTTCGCTCCGCACAACGCCTACAGCTCTTCGGGCCAGGCAGGCGAGCAAGTGCTGGAGTTCAAGGCCATGGTCAGAGCGCTCCACGAGGCGGGCATCGAGGTGATCCTCGACGTGGTGTACAACCACACCGCCGAGGGCGACCACCTGGGGCCGACACTGAGCTTCCGCGGCATCGACAACGCCGCCTACTACCGGCTCCGCGACGACGACAAGCGCTACATGCTCGACTACACCGGCTGCGGCAACTCGCTCAACGTCCGGCATCCGCACGCGCTCCAGCTGATCATGGACTCGCTGCGCTACTGGATCCTGGAGATGCACGTCGACGGGTTCCGCTTCGACCTGGCGTCCGCGCTGGCCAGGGAGCTGCACGACGTGGACCGGCTGTCGGCCTTCTTCGACCTGGTCCAGCAGGACCCCGTCGTGTCCCAGGTCAAGCTGATCGCCGAGCCGTGGGACCTGGGCGACGGCGGCTACCAGGTCGGCAACTTCCCGCCGCTGTGGACCGAGTGGAACGGCAAGTTCCGTGACACCGTACGGGACTTCTGGCGAGGGGCGTATTCGACGCTTCCGGAGTTCGCCTCGCGGCTGACCGGGTCATCGGACCTTTATGCGCACAACAACCGCCGCCCGGTGGCCTCGATCAACTTCGTCACCTGCCACGACGGGTTCACGCTCCAGGACCTGGTCTCCTATGACCACAAGCACAACGACGCCAACGGCGAGCACAACCGCGACGGCACCGACGACAACCGCTCGTCGAACGGCGGCATCGAGGGGCCGACCGCAGACCCGCGCATCAACGCGCTCCGGGCGCGCCAGAAGCGCAACTTCCTGGCCACGCTGTTCCTGTCCCAGGGCGTGCCGATGCTGTCGCACGGCGACGAGCTCGGGCGTACGCAGCTGGGCAACAACAACGCCTATGCCCAGGACAACCCGATCTCGTGGGTGGACTGGGAGAACGTCGACGAGGAGCTGCTGGACTTCGTACGCACGCTGTCCACGCTGCGCCGCGATCATCCGGCCTTCCGCCGCCGCCG
>CAYQFU010000338.1:0-3235 GCA_964416775.1 uncultured Ktedonobacterales bacterium | reverse complement strand
GCGCCGAGGTGGTGTCGCTCGCGTTTCTCATCGAGCTGACCTTCCTCAACGGCCGCGAGCGCCTGCCCGGCCGCGACGTCTTCGCCCTGCTGGCCTACTAAGCCGAACGACGGAGGACACCGAGGTCACGGAGGGCGGAGAACGCTGCGCGAATTCCTCCGCGCCGGGTGGGCCCATCGGGCCGCGGCGGCCGAGAGATATCCCCGATGGCGATACTAGTCCATCCCTCCCGCGCCACGCGCCATTGGCGCGGCCCCGGCGTGCGGCGCGGGGAGCGCATCTACCACGTGCTCTCGGACCTCCCGGTCCCGGAGGATACGGCCGAGCTGGTGGCCTTCGTGCCCCGCTATGGGCTGCGGCCGGAGTGGATCCAATACCGCGGCACGTACCGCGAGCACTTCGACGTGCCGGAGCACACAGGCCTGCGTATGCTCGCCGACGGCGCGCGTCTCGCCACGAACCGCGAGGTCGGTGAGCTGCTGCGGGCGAAGCGCGCGAGCCGCGAGGCGAGTTAGCCGTTTGCCACGCCCACCCACCAGTCCGCCACGTTCCACGTCTCCGACGGCCCGATCCCGCTCGGCGCGTATCCATGGACGGATAGGCGCGCGACGCTGAGCGGCGGCGCGGTGAAGAGGTAGATCACCGGCACGTCCCTGAGGACTTGCGCGTGGACTATCTGGAACAGCGCCGCCCGCGCTTCCTGATCGGCCGTCGCCGCCACCTGCGCGAGCCAGCCGTCTAACTGGGCATCGGCGTAGTACGTGACGTTCTCGCCGCCGTGCTGCGGCGCCTGATCCGAGGCGAAGAGCCGGCGATCGTCCGGTTCCGCCCCCACGGTCCGCTCCACCAGGGCGACGTCGTATCCCGGATTGCCCGTCCCCGCCGTGGGATGGAGCAGGCTCGTCAGATCGGCCGCGGTGTGCGGATCCAGCGCGACCGCCACGCCGAGGGCCGTCCAGGCCGCGGCCACGAGCTGCGCCGTCTGCGCCTCGTCGGCCCTGCCCGCGTCGAATGCCAGCCGTAGCGACAGCCGCTGGCCGTCCTTCGCGCGCACCCCATCCGCGCCCGGCGTCCACCCCGCCTTGTCCAGCAGTGCGTTCGCCGCGGCGACGTCGAACGTCTTGCCGTCCGGGCCGTACGCGCACCGGCCATCCGCCGTCACCAGCGCGGCCTCATGCGCGAAGGTCCCCACGGCGTCGTCGCAGGTCGGCGCCGCCACGCCGTGCCAGACGTCGCGGATGGCCGCGGACGTGTCGAAGCCGATGGCGAGCGCCTCGCGCACGGATTGGTCCGCCAGCGCCGAACTGGAGAGGTTCAGGTCGAGCGCCTCATAGCGCGAGGCCGAGGTGGCGGACACGAGCCCGTACCCCGCCAACTGGCCGAGCGTGGCGTATGAAGCGACTGGCAGATCCGACGCCACGTCGAGCTGGCCGCCCTGGAGTGCCTCCATCAGCGCGGGCATGTGGGGGAATATGCGGAACGTGAGCGTGTCCAGGTTCGGCTTGGGCGTCCGATAGTAGTGCCTGTTCCTGGTGACGGTGATGCTCTGCCCCGCTTGCCGCGCCGAGACCACGAAGGGACCGCTGGAGACGGTGGGCGCGGCAGCCTGGGCCGAGGCAGCGACGTCGGCGGCGGACATCGCGCCGAAGACGTGCTTGGGCAGCGGCGCGAAGGTCGGCGCGTCCGTCAGCCCCCGCGCCAGGAACGCGGCGTCGGCCGTGCCGAGCGCGATGGTGACGGTGTGCGCGTCGGGCGCCGTCACCCCGGCGATGAAGAAATCGCCAAAACCGGGCTGCGCCCCATAGGCCGGGTCGCGCATGAGGCCGATGGTGTAGACGACGTCGTCGGCGGTCAGCGGCTGGCCGTCCGACCAGCGCAGGTCCGGCCGCAACCGGACGGTGATCGTCTTGCCGTCCGGTGCCATGTCGCCGTTGGAGATGGAGGGCACCTCCTCCGCAAGGCCCGGCCGGATCGCGCCCGTAGCGTCGGTGTAGAACAGCGGCGACCAGACAGCCGCCCCCACCCTCGCAGCAGAGCGGTCGGCGGAGAGCCCCGGCAGGAGCGCGGCCGGCTCGCCCACCAGCCCGTCCGTCACCGCCCCGCCGAGATGCAGCGCCGGCGGCGGAGCCGTATCCTCCGTGGTCCCGGCGCAGCCCGCGAGCAGCGCCGCCATCACCACGAGCAGCCAAGCCGCACCCATCCATCGTGCCCGCCGTCTCCGCCGCATGCCCCGCTCCCTCACCCCGCGCACTTTCGCCCCGCACGCGAACCTCGCTGCCACGTACCAGCAACGAGTTTGCTCGTCTCGCGTCGCCAAGTATGGTAACACGCCGCTGGGCGTTACGGACGAGCCGCGCCTGGCTGATCGTAGATCCCTCAAGCGCCCGCGGCCGCAAACTCCCGCGGGGCAACCACCATCTGGCAGGTAGGCGTGCCGGCGCTCACTCCTCCCACGCCGGCAGGCCACAAGCGCAGTCTTCCTGCTCGGCGAAAGCGAATTCGACGAACACCTTCGCGAGCGGTGGGAAGCCGGACGCATCCGCCGCGAGCCACCGCGCGAGGCAGTGGTTGTAGCGGTCCGCGGCGTAGAGGGCGTCCTGCGCCTCGTCGCCCGCCGCCAAATAGCCGGCAGCGGTGGCGCCGTCCGTGTCCGCCAGGAGCGCAAAGGGGAGGTCGAGCTCGATCTGGAGCTGGCGCAGCCGCTCGGTGGGCTGGGGAGCGATCACGAGCACCGCCACGCGCAGCTCATCCAGTCGCGCCCGCTCGTGTGCCAACGCGGCCAGCCACGCGCGGCTCGCGGCCGCCCCCGGCGCGCGCAGGAAGGCCAGCAGGACCGGCCGGCGCTGCTTGAAGTCGCGCAGCCGCACGACGTTTCCCGCCGTGTCGGCCAGCGCGAACGCGGGGAGCGACTCGCCGACACGCGGCAGAGCAGATTGCGTCGGGACCGAAGATGTCTCCACGGCTGCCAGCTCCATTCGCTACTAAAAACCGACGTGGCTCGAGTGGTCGAGATTCCGTCATCGTCCACGACCGAGATGACCCGCGGCCTGATGGACTTTTCCGATTCGATGCCGGCACACCCGGTCCCGAGCCCGCGCCGGCGGGCTTCGTGGCGCGCGGCGCCCCTAGGCGCGGGTTCACCCGCCGGCCCCCGCGCGCGCCACGTTCCCCCGTTAATGGCCGCCCTTGCCGCTCGGCGCCGTGACGACGTACTTGCCGCCGTTGGCGGGGGCCG
>CAYQFU010000337.1:0-3256 GCA_964416775.1 uncultured Ktedonobacterales bacterium | reverse complement strand
GGGGCGCTCTTTAAGCGCTAGGCGCTGCGCGCGGCCAACGTAGCCAGCCGTACTCACAACCGGCCGCCGCCGCGCGCAGACGAGCGAACTCCGCGCTGATGCGGTCGAGCTGCCGGCTCGCGTTGAGGCCGCTCAGCGAGTTCGGCGCAGGATCCCCACCTCAGCCGGTGACCGCCGCACGCAGCCTGACCAGCTCCGCCACAATTCGCTCCAGCGGCCACGAAGCGTTGAGGCCGCTCAGCGAGTTCGGCGCAGGATCCCCACCTCAGCCGGTGACCGCCGCACGCAGCCTGACCAGCTCCGCCGCAATTCGCTCCAGCGGCCACGAAGCGTTGAGGCCGCTGGGGTTGGGCAGGATCCAGAGGTGGACGGGACCGATCTTTTCTGGCTGCGGTCCGATCTGGGCCTTGGGCTTTCCGAACGCGGCCCGGTAAGCGGTCACGCCCGCGATCGCGAGAAACCTCGGGCGCAGCTCCTGTACGAGTGCGGCCAGCCGGGCGCCGCCGTCGCGCAGTTCGTCGGCGCTCAGTTCGTCGGCGCGCGCTGTGGGGCGGGGCACGACGTTGGTGATGCCGAGGCCGTACTCCGTGATCTCCGCCTGCTCGGCGGGCAGCAGCCGACGCGGCGTGAAGCCCGAAAGGTGGAGCGCGGGCCAGAACCGGTTGCCCGGCCGGGCGAAGTGATGCCCGGTCGCCGCCGAGTAGAGGCTCGGGTTGATGCCCGAGAAGAGCACCGCGAAGGGCGTCGTGCCCGAAGGCAGCAGGTCGGGGAGGATGGCGTCCTTTGCGGCGACCAGGTCCGCCTGGGAAGGTCTCACGACACGATGCTACGGAAGATCAGCACAAGTGCCGACAGTCCGGTCACGGCGAGGATCGCGCTGCGGGTGCGGCCCCGGTCCAGGTACCGCCGGAACGGTCCAGAGATGGCGAAGCCCACTATGGCGAAGGGCGTGAGCGAGAGTCCGGCCCACACCTGCCGGGTTGGGAGCTGGTGGACGAAGGCCAGCGTGATCACCGACACCAGCGCGCCCAGGCTGAAGAAGACCGAGAGGGTGGCGCGTACCTTCGGCCCCTTCTCCCGCTGGTAGAGCAGGGCGAGCGGCGGCCCGCCGATGGAGGTCGCGGTGCCCATGCCGCCCGCGATCAGGCCGGCCGCCATGAGCGTGCCTTGGTTGCGAGGGATCCGGCGCTTCCACGTGCTCGCGGCAATGGCGGCCAGCACCATGGCTCCGACCGCGAGTCCCAGCGCCCGCGACGGGATCGCCGCCACGAGCCATACGCCCAGCGGAGTCCCAGCGAGCCGGCCCGCGAAGGCCCAGCCCAGCCCGGACCAGTCGGCGTGCTTGATCTCCTTGGCCAGCACGAACATCGGCAACACGGCAGCCGCGATCAGCAACGAGCCCGGCATCAGCGAGGGGAAGACCAGCGTCACCACGGGCGCCGCCACCAGCCCGAGGCCCAGTCCGATCCCGCTCTGCACGATCGCGCCCAGCACCGCACACAGCCCCGCCACAAGAAAAAAGTCAAGTCCCGGCATAACCCGCCAAAACTATCGGTAACGCAGCAGACGCCCCCGCGCGGGCCAGGCACATGATCTAATCGGCGAGGTGCGAACCAATCCGACCACCCGTCCGGAATCGCGCGCCGAACACGCCACCCGCCGCCGCGTCGTAGGCGCAGCCAAAACACAGCGGCGCCGCGCGGGCGTTAAAAGCACTGCCCGTCCCGGGTCTACACGGCCGTGAGGACGCCTTTGCGGAGTTGCTGCATTCGGAATTGATCCCAGGTACGGGCCCAGTACCAGTCGAGGAGCCGGTCGATTGCGGCGGAGCCCGCAGGGCTCGGTGAGGCGGAGTGGGAGTGGCAAGCGCGGAATTCCTTGCTCAGCCGCGTCGCATCGACCAGATGCCCGGCCCATCGCGACCCGCCCTCCGGGTCCCGGACCATCTCGTCGTAGTCGAGGAGGGCGACCCGGTCCAGCGGCAGCCGACGCAGTGACCGCAGGAAGCCGACCAGCCGTACCCGCAGCCCCCATCGGGTGCCGAATCGGATGGCCGCGGCACCGGGCCGGGTCGAATAGGCCAGCAGCAAGAACCGGCCGGCAAATCAGGGCCGCTCCGTGTTGCCGGAAGCGGCCCTGACTTGCCAGCTTTTCCTCCAGCGCGGGGCTTACTTCCTGAGGAGGTTCCGCAGCACGTACTGCATGATGCCGCCGTTGCGGTAGTAGTCCGCCTCACCGGGCGTGTCGATACGGACCACGGCCTCGAACTCAGTCGTGTCGGAGACACGCCCATTGAGTACTGTATTGGCCTTGACCGTGACGGTGCGCGGCGTCGAGCCCTCGTTGAGCTGCTCGATGCCGACGATGTCGAAGGTCTCGGTGCCGGTGAGGCCGAGCGACTCGGCCGACTGGCCCGCCGGGAACTGCAGCGGCAGGACGCCCATGCCGATCAGGTTGGAGCGGTGGATCCGCTCGTAGGACTCGGCGATCACGGCGCGGACGCCGAGCAGCGCGGTGCCCTTGGCCGCCCAGTCACGCGACGAGCCCGAGCCGTACTCCTTGCCCGCGATCACCACCAGCGGGGTCCCGGCCTTGGCGTAGTTGACCGAGGCGTCGTAGATGAAGGACTGCGGCGCGCCGGGCTGGGTGAAGTCGCGGGTGTAGCCGCCCTCGACCCCGTCCAGGAGCTGGTTGCGGAGCCGGATGTTGGCGAAGGTCCCGCGGATCATGACCTCGTGGTTGCCACGGCGCGAGCCGTACGAGTTGAAGTCCTTCACTGCGACGCCATGGTCCTGCAGATACTGCGCGGCCGGGGTGCCGACCTTGATGGAACCGGCCGGCGAGATGTGGTCGGTGGTGACCGAGTCGGCGAGCTTCGCGAGCACCCGGGCGCCGTGGATGTCGGTGACCGGCGCGGGCTCCATCGCCATGCCCTCGAAGTAGGGAGCCTTACGGACGTACGTACTGTTCTCGTCCCACTCGAAGGTGTTGCCGGTCGGGATCTCCAGCCCCCGCCAGCGCGCGTCGCCGGTGAAGACGTCGGCGTAGTCCTTGAGGAACATGTCCTGGCCGATGGAGGATTCCACCACCTCGGCAACCTCGCTCTGGGTCGGCCAGACGTCCTTGAGGTAGACCGGCCGCCCGTCCGTACCCGTGCCGATCGGGTCATTGAGGATGTCGATGTCCATCGTGCCGGCCAGTGCGTAGGCGACCACCAGCGGCGGCGAGGCCAGGTAGTTCATCTTCACGTCCGGGC
>CAYQFU010000336.1:0-3345 GCA_964416775.1 uncultured Ktedonobacterales bacterium | reverse complement strand
CGCGCGCCTGGGTCAGCAGCACCGTGAAGGGCTGCTGCCAGTCGGTCATGAAGCCGGGATGCACATCGGTTTCGAGCGCGATGGAGCGGGGCGGCTGGTCACCGCCAATGAAGCGGATGGCGTCGTCTTCGATGGAGAAATCCAGACCAACACGATAGAGCGTGTTGAGGAAGGTGAGCAGCGTACCCTGGTCCGCGCCCACGAGGCGCACGTCGCCGTGCGTCAGATATGCCGCGACGGCCAGCGAGACAGCTTCGTTGCGATCGCAGAGGACCGAGTGGTCGGCGCCGCGAAGTCGGTCCACGCCCTCGATGACGATCTTGCGGTCCACACGCTGCTCGACGATGGCCCCCATCTTTTGGAGGAACTTGATGAGGTCCATGATCTCCGGCTCGATGGCGGCGTTCTGGATGACGGTGATGCCGCGGGCGAGGGTGGCCGCGATCATGAGCGTCTCCGTCGCCATCACGCTGGGGTATGGCAGCTCGACGGTGGTGCCTTTCAAGCCGTCGGTGGTGAAGGTGTAGAGGCCATCCTTGTCTTCGATGCGCGCGCCCATCCGCTCCAGGCCGAGCAGATGGAAGTCGATAGGACGTGGGCCGATGCGGTCGCCGCCGGGCACGGGGATGACGGCGCGCCCGGCGCGGTGCAGCAGCGGACCGACGGTCAGGACGGCGAGACGGTTCTTGCGGCCCAGCGCCATCGGCACAACAGTGGTGGCGAAGTCGCGGGTCTGGCAGAGGGCGGCGCCGTCTTCGCGCCAGGTGACGGTTGAGCCGAGCGCGGTCAGCACGTCGGCGGTGATGTTGACATCGCCAAGCTGCGCCGGGGCGTTGCGGACAATACAGAGATCTTCGGTGAGCATGGAGGCGACCATGAGCTTGGTGGCGGCGTTCTTGGTGCCACTGAGTCGCACGTCGCCCTTGAGGGGCACGCCGCCTTCGATGACGTAGTGCATGCGGTCGTTCACTTCCCATGCCTCCGAGACTGGCTCTGGCAGCGGGGGCAGCGTCTCAGACTTCAGCGTGCTGATATTCTTGCGAGCGGATGCCCGCCGCTGCTCCTGCGCGTGCCCGTTGTTGTTGCCATTGCTACTACCGTTGCCGTTGCGCACGCCCGCGCCCCCGTTCACTCATCGAGATTGTACGTTTGTGGTGACGGGCTACGCTGCCAGCGCCACCAACGCAGCATAAGGTGTCGGTGCGAGATGTGTCAACGTATTTCACCAGGCTACCCACTCAAGGTGACCGTTCAACGTGACAGCTCTATCGTTCCCGAACACTATGAAAGGACTCAAGGCCATTTTTCGCATGGTACGCAACTTGAGATGTTAAGGCATCG
The DNA here is from genome assembly GCA_964416775.1 of uncultured Ktedonobacterales bacterium. Taxonomy (GTDB): domain Bacteria; phylum Chloroflexota; class Ktedonobacteria; order Ktedonobacterales; family JADMIN01; genus CAYQFU01. Next base: position 2,004 of record CAYQFU010000336.1, on the reverse strand, counting down.
TTAACAGCTTCCTCCGTTGCGGCGACGCGAGGCAACCTGAGAGGACCGGCATATGGGCATCGGCTATTACATCGCGAAGCTCTGCGTGGGCGGTTTGCTGGTCTGTGTCTTCGCGCTCGTCTCAGAAGTCTTCTCGCCCAAACGCTTCGCGGGCATCTTCTCGGCGGCGCCCTCGGTGCTCACCGCCGGACTCGCCGTGACGCTCATCGCGGAGACCGCCGGCAAGGCGGCGCTGGACGCGGAGGGCGCGGCGGCGGGCGCGGTGGGGTTGATCGCGTATTGTCTGGTCGCGACTCCGCTGGTCCGGCGCTTCAAGGCGCTGGGCGGCGCAACGCTGGCGTCACTGGTCTGGCTGGTCGTTGCGATGGGCGCGTATGGCGCGCTGGCGGGAATCGCCGGACGATGAGCATGAGCATGAGCAATGGTACTCCACCTCCCGCGCCGACGGGGGATTCGCGGGACCATCACGACAAGCGCGAGCCGGGCACTCAGGATGTTAGCCGGCCCAAGCTGGATACCTCGAAGCTGCGCCAGATTAAGGTGAAGGATTACGCGATTCGCTTCGCCTTCGGCGGGGCCATCTCGGTGATAGCGGCGCTGCTCGGCCACTGGGTCACGCCGCGCTTCGGCGGCGTCTTCACGGCGTTTCCGGCGATTCTGCTGGCGAGCCTGACGCTGATCGGCAAGAAGGAAGGCCGCGAGAAATCCGCCGAGGACGCCGAGGGTGGGGTGTTGGGCGCGCTGGCTTTCGTCGCCATCGCGGCGTTCATCGCCGCCACGCTGGCATATATCTCCGGCGCGGCTTCCCTCTTCCTGGCGCTCTTGATCTGGCTCGTCGTCGCCGTCAGCCTGTATCTGCTGTGCAACAAGATCGGCCTGCTGCGCACATACGAGCAGAAGCAGGGCGAGCACGAGAAGCAGGATGCCGGGTAGCCCGCATTGAGGCTACCCCAGGCGAGAAAGGATTCGTTGGCGGACCCAACGATATACATCTTCGTTCCGCCGCTTCGCGAAGAAGGGGAGCGTGTTCAACGCGATGGCGCACTGGTAGCAAAGGATGCGCTCGGCATAGTTGGGCGGTGTGATGCCACGCTCGGCGTAGTGGGCCGCGCAGAGATCGCGCAAGTCCAGGCCGGACGGCCAGAAGTCCAGCCAGGCCACGTCGTAGAGGAAGTCGCCATACTGCGCGTTGACCCAGTCGAGCACGGCGGTGATGCGCCCGTCCGCGGCGAGCACGTTGTCGAAGCCGTAGTCACCGTGGACGAGATAGCGGTCTTCGGGGCAGAAGTCGAGCAGATGGATCATGCGGGCGTAGATCGTATCCCAGAGGTCGCGCTCAAGGAACGTCGTCTCGAAGACGCTGCGCCGTTTGCCGGAGGAGTCGGCCGCAGGCTCTTCGACGTGGATAGCGGCGAGCGACGCGCGCCAACTGGGAAAGAGACCTGTCCCGTCGTCGCCGAAGAGGCCGCTGCCGGCCGTCGCGCGCACATCCACCGCATGGATCGCGTCGAGAGTCTCCAGTAGCTCCGGGATCGTGGCAGCGGATTCCGGCGGCGGCAGCTCGGAGAGCGGCGTACCCTGCATACGCCGCGAGATGGCGAAATGGAGCGTGCCAAGCCGCCCGACGTGGAGGACGGGCGGGATTGGGACGAGCGACGAGCCAAGTGATGTGGCGAGCAGCCTGTGAATGGACAGTTCTTTCTCCAGGTTGGCTCCCATGTGCGGCGCGAACCGGAGAATGTACTCGTCGCTATTGACTGAGAACGCATAGATCTGCGCGACTTGGCCGCCGGGAACCATCGACAGACCTTCGATGGGTGCCGTGAAGTGCTCGCGCAGCAGAGCTAGCGCGTCCTGCTCGGCGACGCGCGGCTTGCCGCTGGGTTGTTCGTGTGACGACATCGTGGTAGCCACTCCATCTCACTGATAGTGACTCGTGGTCGTGGCCAGAGGACGCGGCCATCATCAATCTGTCGTGCCGGCCCAGAGGCGGCGCATCTCCGC
>CAYQFU010000335.1:0-3354 GCA_964416775.1 uncultured Ktedonobacterales bacterium | reverse complement strand
GATTCGTCAGCAGCATCGGAACGGTCAAGGCGTCAGAACAGGCGCTCGATGCCATAGGCATGTTTCTCACCGAGAGGCTGCAGGCGGGCACTCATGACCCGCTGTGACGCGGATGGCGAACAGACACACACCGTGGGCGATTCCTAACTTGCCGGGTCCCTCAGGACGCTCGTGGCACATACGCCGTGCGCGGACCTGCAAGAAACCTGTCACCGGTGACCACGCTCTGGTAAGTCTCTCCGGCCACACTTTCGTTGTGGGCACGTGGACTTCGCTCACGCCGCTGGAATTGGCTGCTCCTATGGGTCGAAGGACGCTCTCATGACCCTGCAACTGCTGGAAACCGTCGTCGGGGGCGTACGGCAAAGCAGGCCAGCCCGCCGCACGTCGGAGCCGATAGGCACGTCCATCAGGCGTGAGAAGACGCTCGAGGAGCGGCTGCACTGCCCACGACGTCTGGACACCGCCGATCACGCCGAGCGTGAACCACTCGTGGCAGGGAATGGAAGAGATCAACATGCGCACGCATCAGCCCGTCAACACGCACGAGGACCTGCTGGGGGTCGTCGACGGCCTACTTGAGGAGATGGGCCTTAATCGCCGGGACACCGGTGGCAGGGTGACCTTCGCCGGGCTCGACCCCCTGCGCCCGACGGTGCTCAAGGCCGGCGCGGCCGCGGCATCCGTCGCAATGGCCGGCGCGATCGCTTCTGCTATCTTGTGGCGGCAGCGCGGAGGCGAGGAGCAAGACATCCACATCGATCTGCGCAAGGCGTTCGCCTATCAGAGCCCCTGGCAGGACGTACTGCAGGATTGCACCCTGATCAATGGCAACTCCGTCATGGTGCCGGCCACGTTCTTCTGGGTCCAGGGGCTGCTGCCCACACGGGACAACCGCTTCGTGTTTCTTGCCGCGCCCTATCCGTCGCAGCAGGTCAAGGCGGCCCAACTCTTCGGCTTCGGTCCGGTCGAGAGCCAGTCGGCCCAGGTGGCGCGCAAGTGGGATGCCGCGGACCTCGAGGCCGCGGGCCAGGCCGGCGACCTGCCCATCGTGATGGTCCGCACGCAGGAGGAGTTTCAGGCCTCCGACCAGTGGCCGTACCACGCGGCCACGCCCTTGGTCCACATCGAGAAGATCGGCGAGAGCGAGCCCGAGCCCTTGCCGCCGGCCTCCCGACCGTTGGCGGGTGTGCGTGCCCTCGGCATGACCCATGTGGTGGCGGGACCGGCGGTCTTGCGCCAATTGGCGGCTGCGGGGGCGGATTGTCTCAACCTGAACCTGCCCGGCTACGTCGAGGACCGGGTGTTCTTCATGCAATCGGACGCCGGCGTGCGGCAGGCGACCCTCGACGCCCGTACGCCGGAGGGCCGCAAGGGTGTCTATGCGCTGGTGCGGGAGGCCGACGTCTTCGTCGAGAACCTGCGGCCACAGCTGGCTGCGCGGGAGGGATATGCCGCGGAGGATCTCGCCGTGGTCCGCCCGGGCATCATCTGCGCGCGCATCAAGCTCAACCCCGTGACGGGGCCGTGGGCGAACTGGGTCGGGTTTGATTTGAGTGCCGGCGCGTTCACGGGCGTCTACACCGCCGAAGGCAGCGCTGAACAGCCGCGGCTGCCGGGCGGCGTCCAAGTGGTGGTGGACTTCCTCTGCGGTATGCTGACCGCGGCAGGTATCCAGGCCGCGCTCATCCGCCGGGCGAAGGAGGGTGGGAGTTACCGCATCACCGTCACGCTGGCGCAGGTGGCGACGTTCGAAATGAGCCTCGGGCTCAACGACAAGGCGCAATTGCTGGCGATCGACGAGCTGGGCCCGGAGCACCGGATCCAGCGGCCGAACCTCGTGACCCGCATGACGCCGTTCGGCGAATTCACCCGCCTCGACTCCCAAGTCGAGCTGTCCAAGACGCCCGAGTTCTGGACTGACCCGATCCTCGTGCCGGTGGGCTCGTCCCGGCCCGAGTGGCTCCCCAAGTCCGAGTCCGATGGGCACCGTGAGCAGTCGGCCTCAGCGGCACGCGAAGCGAGGATGGATCACGCCACGCGCTAAGCTGCAAGGCAACCAGCGGTAGAGAGGCTCGCTGGTGCCTCACGCGCCAGTTCAAGTTCGCTTTCAGGGAAAGGGAAAGAGAGGACGTTTCCTCACTCTGATGTTCGGCTCTGAAAGGCGGCCTCCGTAGCCCTATCGACGGCGCTATCGTTGCCTGAGGTTGCTCCTGGCGCACCTGAGCATGCCCTGTGACGACGGCAAAACGGGCCAGAAACCTCGGACGCGCGAGTTAGGAACCACCCTCGCACTTATTCTAAAAGCTGTGGGGCTGAACAAGTCAAAAGCCAATTAGCCCACATTAGTATGAAAGCCCATCATTTATGATGACTTTTTAGATTGTTTGTTGAGTACATATTGTACCGAAGGGCTAATTGGCTTATCCGTGCGGTGAATACAACCATACCAACAGCAAGGTCGGCGCATGCCCTCTTTGAGTTCCGTGCGCACCCGTTCAACGTGCTGCCTTCTGGTTTCTGGTTTTCTCACGGAGATCGCCCAGCATATCCATTCATTGCGCGCAAGCGGCGTAAGGTCCTCCCAGGCCGCTTGCGACTCCGCGTCAGACGCGAGGGTCTTCCGTAAGTCCTCTGGCAAGTCGTGGACAACACCACCGGAGATTTCTTTTTTGGTCATATACAAAATGGCCCTCTCTCGCAAGGATTGCAGGAGCTAACGGCGTCTCCAATTTGCCTATCTTCTCCCGTGCCGAATTGTAGCACGTCAGGATAGAGCGGCTGGCCAGTGAAGACCATTTCGAGGGTGGCAAGCAGCGCCTGGCCTTGCTTGCGCATGGTGGCCAAGTAGCCTCTTGGGCAGGCGAAGGCGTCAGCGCCCGCATCGCTGCGGAAGCAGCTAGAGACTTTCTGGTGGACCTTGTGCCCGCGCAGGTCGCGCTCTGCCTGGGTGTTGTCGAAGGGGATCGCCAGGTCGTCCAGAAACGCCAGCACGTCATAGCGGCCCGGCACGAGCCGTTCGAGCAGGGTACGTGCAGGGGATTGCTTGAGCCGGCCGCGCTGGTGCAGTAGGCGCACCGGCGGCGGATTGGCAGCGAGCCTCGTAGCGAGGAGCTCTTCATAGCGGGTCACGAACTGGTTGCGTTGTTTGCGCGCAAGACGGGTCAAGCCGCCAGTTCGGGCCTGGGTGGTCGCCGCTTTCATCTCCCGCAGCAGGTCTTTGAGCTCCTTGGCCCAGGTCTGGGCGTACTGCTCACGCAGGAAGGTCAGTTCACGCAGGTGATGGATGTTGCACAGCGTATGCCGGCAGCTCGTCTGCGCCCGATAGGGCTTCCAGCCGTCGTGGACGCTCAC
>CAYQFU010000334.1:0-3403 GCA_964416775.1 uncultured Ktedonobacterales bacterium | reverse complement strand
GCGTCGCGTTCGAGGAGTTCCCGCTGCTGCCCTGGCCGGTCACGCCCGCGCTCGCACCCCGTCCGTATCAGGAGGAGGCGCTCACCGCCTGGCGTGCCTCCGGCTATCGAGGCGTCGTCGTGCTCCCCACCGGCAGCGGCAAGACCCTGCTCGGCGCCCTCGCCATCGCGGACCTCGGCCTGCATACCCTCGTCGTCGTCCCGACGATAGACCTCCTGCGCCAGTGGCGCGCCGCGCTCGCCACCGCGCTCAATCTCGATTCCGGCAATATCGGCAACTTCGGCGGCGGCGATCACCAGATTCTCCCGCTCACCGTCGTCACGTACGAATCCGCCCAGCTTCATCCTGAGCTGTTGCGCCGCTTCGGCCTGCTCATCTTCGACGAATGCCACCACCTGCCCGCGCCAACCTACCGTCAGATCGCCGAAGGCGCGTACACACCGCACCGCCTGGGACTCAGCGCCACCCCTGAGCGCGCCGATCAGGAGCATCTCGCCCTGGAGCAGCTCATCGGCCCCGAAGTCTATCGCCGGCAGCCCGATGAGCTGGCCGCCGCGCGCTATCTCGCCGGGTACGACGAGGTGCGGCTGCCCGTCGCCCTCGCGCCCACCGACCGCGCGCGCTACGAGTCCGCCCGCGCCGTCTACCGCGACTTCGTGCGCCGCCGCCGGCTCGCCATCGCCTCCCCCGCCGACTTCCAGCGCAAAATCCTCTGGGCCAGCGCGCGCGACCCCGAAGCGCGCGAAGCCATGCTGGCCTGGCGCGAGTACCGTTCGCTCGCCCTCAACGCGCCCGCCAAGCTCGCCCTGCTCGAAGACATCTTCGCGCGACACCGCGACGAGCGCGTGCTCGTCTTCAGCGAATACAACGCGCTCGTAGACGACGTGAGCCGCCGCTTCCGCGTGCCCGCGATCACCTACAAGACCCCCACCGAGGAGCGCCGTGCCATCTTGGACCGCTTCCGCGCCGGGCGCTACACCAAGCTCGTCACAGGCCGTGTCCTCAACGAAGGAGTGGACATCCCGGACTGCGCCGTCGCCGTCGTCGTCAGCGGCAACGCCACCCGCCGCGAGTATATCCAGCGCCTGGGCCGTATCCTGCGCCCCAAAGAGGCCCGCGCCATCCTCTACGAGCTGGTCACTGAGGAAACGACCGAGGAAGCCGTGGCCGACCGCCGGAGGGCAGGCTCCGCCCGAAGCGTGTCTCCGGGGGAGACCGTGAGCGAAGGGCGGACGGAGGTCTAGCATGCGGCTGGCATTCGGCGACATCAAGAAGACCATCTCCCGGCGCGGCGGTGAGCCGCGCCTCATCCCATATTTCCTGCCACTGCCCGACACTTCTGGCAAAGCGCTCTCGCGCCACCGCCCATCTTCCACTGCACACCCTGCCCGCGAGCTAGACGCCCTCATCGCGCTCTACGAGTCGTACCTTGGCCGCACCCGCTCCACGTGGCCCGAAGATCGCGCCGCCGTCCTCATCGGCGACTACCGGCTTGCCCGCTGCCTCGAAAACGTGCTCTCCGAGTGGTATGTCTGGCAGTCGCCCGCATGGCCGGAGACCGGCCCGGATGCCGCCGCGCTCGCCGCCCACGACATCGCCACCCCCAGCCAGCTCCGTCTCGCCCTCTACGACTTCGTCGCTGAGTCTTACGGCGGCTACCTGCCCAGCCAAGAGCGCGAAGCAGCCCTCGATGCCTTCGCCGCCGCGCTCGGCATCCCTCGCCCCTCTCTGGATGACCTGCTCGATCTCGACAGCGACGCCCGCGCCCTGCTCGCCCGCCTCACCCCGGAGCCGCCCACCGCCGCCCAGCTCACCACGCGCTACAACCAGCGCGCCCTCGAAGCCGTCCTGACAAACGCATCGCACGTCGAATGGCTCCTGACACCGGAGCTGGCCGCCGCCACCGGCGAGCCGCTCGGCGCCCTCGTCAAGCGTATCTGCTTCCTTGCCCGCCGTATGGGCGTCCAGTACGACGTCGCGTATGCCGACGCGAATGTTGCCTACACCGACTCAGATGCCGCGACCGACACCACCCCGCTTCCCCTCGTGGCCGAGCGCCGCCCTCCCTATCTGACTTCCGTAGATCACGACATTCCGGCAGAATCGGCAACCGCCCCCACTGGATTAGCCGCGGGCCTTCAGCCCGCGAATCCTTACCCCGCGATTCCCTCGCCCACCCTCGCTTCGGCCAGCCCTGCTGCCCCCCTCCCCTCGCAAGGAGAGGGGCCGGGGATAAGCTTCCCTGGGCTAGGGCTGAGGTCTCTCCTCATTACCCTCTACGGTCCTCAGGAGATGACCGGCGCACCCACCCAGTACGGCGAGCGCCTCGCCCGCCTCTGCCGCGCGCTGCTGGGGTACCGCCGCGCGGTGGAGAAGCCGGGCCGCGCCTCCCTCGCCGGTCCCGGCCTGACCGGCAGCGCCCGCGTCTACCTGCACGGGCGTCCGCTCACCTTCGACCTCGACGCCCGGCTCCTCACTCTGATTGGCTCGGTATCTGACTCCGCCGGCCAAAACCAGCCAGATACCCCCGAAACCGTCGATCCGCAATTTGACAGCTCCCTCGAACAGCGCCTCCACGAGCAATTCGCCGCGTTGGAACGCGATGGCGAGGCGCACGGCTGGCGACTGGAGCGCGAGCCTGAGCCGATCCTCGCCGGAACGACTATCCTCGTGCCCGATTTCGCCCTCACGCGCGGCGCCCAGCGGGTGTATCTCGAGATTGCCGGCTACTGGCGCCCCGAATACCGCGAGCGTAAAGCCCGCAAGCTCACCGCCGTGCGCGGGCGAGTCGCGCTGGCGCTCGCCGCGCCGGTCTCCGCGCGGAGCGAATTCACTGCGCTGGAGCGCGACTTCCCCATCCTCTGGTACAAAGATACCGTTAGCGCAGAGAACTTGCTTTCGCTGCTGGACCGCGCTTACAATGACCTCGAAGTCCGTCTCGCCCGCCTCGACCTCGCCGCCATTGTCGCGGAAGTGACGGCCCGTGGCCACATTCCACCCCTCGAAAGCATGGCGCTGCTGCGGGCCTATTCGCGCGGCGAGCTGGCCCGTGCGCTCGATCTGCTCCAGACTCACGCACGCAACACTGGAGAGCCGCCCCCGGAATGGCTGGACGGCATCGGCCTCTGCGCGCCCGCCTGGCTCGCGCGCCTCGTGGGCGACCTCCGCCAGACCGTCGCCGATGCTCAGGACCAGCGCCTGCCGTTATCCGCGCTGGTCGCCGCGCTGCCAGCGCTCCTCGCCGGATACCCCAATCCCAACGTGACGGAGAGCGCCGTCGAGGCGCTAGCCCGTCGTGCCCGCCTACACGTCGCGCGCGATTCCATCTTTGACGCCGTCGTTTCCGTGGATGAGGCGCCCGCCCAGGCCGCCCCGCCCATGACTACCCACCCAAAGGCGCTCG
>CAYQFU010000333.1:0-3411 GCA_964416775.1 uncultured Ktedonobacterales bacterium | reverse complement strand
ACGAAGGGCCGCACGCCTGGCACGCGCGCAACGGCATGCGCGTCGCCGAAGTGGCTGTGCGTCCGGGAGACCATTCGCGCGCCGGTTGAAGAGCAGGCAGGCTCCGGGGTGCTGACGACCGCGGTGTGATTCAAGCAGACGCCTATACTTCTGCCGCTGGCACGATAGCTGGTCACTCTGGCTGCGACGCGTCGTCGGCGGCGGGTGGATCGGATACGGCCGGCTGGTAGGCGCGATCGAGACGGCGCGCCGTCTCGGGGGTGACGTCGAGCGGGGTGCCGGCGGGCCGAGGGGGCTGGGCGTCGGCGCGGTGGTCCTCGAATTCGTGGTGCATCATGGCGACGGCGGAGCGCATGGCAGGGGCGCCTTGATGGTGCTGGGCGTCTTCGGTGCGCAGGCCGGCGGTGGGGCCGGCGGCCGTGGTGGTGGAGTGATGCGCCTGGACGGCGTGGAGCAGAAAAGCGAGATCGCCAAGGGCCTGGCGTTGGCCGGAGAACCAGGAGTTGATCTCGGCGCCGAGGAGCATGATGAAGGCGAAGGCATAGAAAAAGCAGAGCAGGATGAAGAGGAACCCGGTGTCCCACCCGAGGTCGGCAAGGTTCGCTACGAGCGTGCCGAAGAGGGAGAAGAGCACCTGGAGGGTGACAAGCAGAGAAGCGGCGACGAGCGAGCCAGGCCAGATGTGGGCGTCGCGAAGCGGGCGGTTGGGGACGACGAGGTAGATGAGAGCGAAGAAGAGGACGGCGAAGGCGAAGGAGATAAGGACGCCAAGCAACTGAATGCCGAAGAGGACGCTGGGGGCGTGGGCGAGATGGCCGGCGGCGGCGGTGACGGCAGCGGGGATGAGGGAGGCGAGGGAGATGATGGGAACGAGGACGGCAAAGAGCAAGAACATGCTGATGGCCACGATGTTCTGGTAGAGGAAATTGCGGCCACGCAGGCGGAAGATGATGCTGCAGCAGTTTTCCAAGACGACGAAGAGGCGAGAGCCGCCGTAGATGGAGCCGGCAACGCCGATGATGAGAAGGTTGCCGGCGTTCCGAGCGAGGTGATGGGCGGCAGCAGTGAGGGCCCCGCCTCCTAACGGAATCACGTGGTCGACACTCGCCTGGAGCTGGGCATAGGCGCCAGGGGAGAGCTGGCCTAGGAAGAGCCCGGCGACGGCGAGGAGGACGAGGACCACAGGAAACGTGGCCAGCAGCAGGTTATAGGCGACCAGGGATGAGAGGTGGAAGATCCAGTCGTTGCGCGCTTTGGCCCAGAAGGCGGCAAGCTGCGCGAGCTGATGGCGCGCGGCACGGGCGATGGAGAGATGGGCACGGCGACGTGAAGCGGGCGGCGGCGGCGTATTCGGGGTGTGGGGAACGGTAAGTGACATGAGGCACTCCTTCACGCCGCGGGCGCTGCGCGGGCCCCCGCGCCAACGGGGGCCAGGCCAGCGGCATGGTCAGCCGCTGAGGGCGGAGGGCGAGTGCCACTCGGGCGCGGCAGGGTCGTGGTCCTGTGGCTGCTCGAGGCCAGCTCGCGTGGAGGCATCGGCCTCCTCAGCCTCGGAATGGGCGCCCTCGGGGTGAGGAGCCGGCGCGCCGGGCGCGGGACGCTGGTCGTGCTCGGCTTTGACGGCTTCGTCGGCCTGCTCCCAATCGCGACGGCGCTGCTCTTCGCTCTCGTACGGCGGACCGGGCAGGTGGGCTTCGGCGGGCGGCGCGGGCTGGGCGTCGTGCGCGTGGTTCACGCGTTCATGCTCGACGGCGGACTCGGTGTCGCCCATGGCTTCGGCGCCGCGACGGTGGGCGATGTCTTCCTGTGGCAGTCCAGCGGTGGGGCCGGCGACGCCGCGGGTGGTGTCGTGGGCCTGGACTTCGTGGAGGATGGCGCTGATGTCGCCGAGGGTCTGGCGCTGACCAGCCGCCCAGGAGTTGACCTCCGCGCCGATCAACAGGATGAGGCCCAAATAATAGAAGAAGACGAGGATGACGATGGCAAAGCCAGCGACGGAGCCGTAGTTGTTCGGGTGCAGGAAGCGCGTCTCGTAGAAGGGAAAGGCAAGGTTGTAAATCACGAGGAGGGCGGCGGCGACGAGCGTGCCTTTCCACACTTCGTTGTACCGCACCTTGCGATTGGGCACGACGATGTAGATGGCGGCGAGGAAGAGGTAGGCGAACGCGACGGAGAGGAGGATGCCGGCAACCTGGATGACGACGTTGGCGATGGGGTTGGCGGCGACGGATTTGATGAGGGTGAGGATGGCCGATGGGATGACCGCGCCCAGGGTGATCACGGGAATGAGGACGATGTATAGCAGCAACATGCCCAGCGCCATGATGTTCTGGCGGATGACGTTGCGGGGGCGCAGGCGGAAGACGATGCTGAAGCAGCTTTCGATGGTGGTGAAGAGGCGGGAGCCGGTGATCAGTGAGGCGACGAGGGCGATGACGAACAGGTTGCCGGCGCTGTGCTGGAGCTGACGGGTGATGGCAGGGACGACCGTGGTCCCGCCTGGCAGCGCTGCCTGCAGATCATTCTGGAAGGTCGTCATCGCCTGGGGCCCGAGCCGATTGAGGAAGAGACCGGCAATAGCCAGAAGCAGGAGGAGGATGGGGAAGAGCGACATGAGGAAGTTATAGGCCAGCAGACCGGCCAGGTTGAAGACCCAGTCGTTGTTGACTTTGGTCCACCAGTCGCGCAGCTCCCGCGCGTGTGCGCCGAGGCTGGAGAGCCAGGGATTCCGCTGTTTGTGCTGGCCGGCCTGTTGGCTCGGGTCGCTTTGGGGCGCGGCCTGGCTCGGCTGTCTGGCTGCGTTGCGTTCCCGCCGTCGCGGCGGGGTGGAGGCGGAGGCGTCCATGGCGTACTCCTAACAATCGGTCGCGCGCCTGGAGCGCGATGGATGCGGACACTGGATATTGCCCGCGGCGAGGCGGGTGGCGGCGGGCGCTCCGCGTGCCAGGCTGGGCACCCGCACAACAGGTGCGCCGGTGCGCGTGAAGCCGAGGCCGACGTGCGCGCTGCTCGGGCACATGTGCGTGTGACCTGAGCTTTACAAGTTCTGTGCCAGCCAATCTGGGCGCCTGCTTGAGGGGGAGTGACCGTGCGCGCCTCGATGCGAGCATGGAAGGACCGTCGAGCGAAGGGCTCGTCTTAGCTTACCTTTTAACCAACACCAGAGAGCCGACGGAGAGCTTTCTCGTCGGCGAGGGTGCCCAGGAAGCAGTCGGGGGGCGGCTCAGGGCGTGAGTTTGATGGCTGGAACGCGTTTGGCCGGTCGGGAGCGCTGGCCTTTGGGCCGCCCGGGCGAGCGTCCGCAGGGTTTTGGTGCGTTCGCGGGACTGCCCAGCGGTGCCAGGAGCGACGAAAAGCCCCGGCGCACCCGCGCGGGCGTCCGCCGCTCGGGCGGCAGTGGCCGCTGCCAGG
>CAYQFU010000332.1:0-3421 GCA_964416775.1 uncultured Ktedonobacterales bacterium | reverse complement strand
GCGCCTCGGTCAGGTTGTACACGACGCGCTCAGTGCCGCCGTACGCATGGGGCGGAACGGCGATCTGGAGCGGCACCACCTGGGCAATCCTCATTCCCCTCACTCCTTCTGAAGCCACTGTCCGTGCGATCAGCTCTATGTCGGCCGGCGCGAAGACGCGGATCCGCGCCACGGATGAAGGACAGGGCGATACACGCTGCCGGGTGCTCGCGGTATTCGAGTCCGATTGGACGCAATACCGACGAGGCAGCGTATCACGACCAGAATCGTTCCATCGCATTTTTCGGGCCGAACACAATATCGGCTGGTTTTTCCAGGCATCGCGCCGGGCGAGGAGGCTGGCGGTCGGTTAGCCGCCGGCATGTCGGGCCGTGGAGCGATGGCCGTGCGGCATGGCGCGGAGGATGCGACGTGCCCGCGGGCAAGAGGCCCGGCCCACGAGGACGCCGACCCTACGCAGGCGGCGTGGCCGCGGAGGGGGCGAGAGCGGAATCCAGTGACACTCCCCGGGGCTAAAGCCAAGGGGCTTCTCGGTCTGGCGAACCAGGCCGAGCTACTTGCCCGGTGTCCGCGGGGACGACCGGGGTCCGCGGTTCCCAGATATGTGGAGACCTCGAAGATGACCGCGAGAGTTTTATGCCGGGACGGCTTGCTCCCGGCAACGCCGCGAACATTCGGTTGTGAGGGTGCCGGGCCGAGCCCACCAAACACGGGGTCATCGCCCGTGCGAACGTCCGGAGTATAGCACGCTGGTTGCCTGGCGGCAAGGAACCCTGGACCCCTATGCCTGAAGGCAGGGGCCCCCAGCCCAAGGATGGTAGCGGGAGATGGCACGGCCGGAGGCGGGGGAGACGCCCCGGCTGGCGAAGCTGCCGCCGTTCTGCTCGCTCATGCGGACGGAGCGACGTTGTCGGCGTCGCAGGTGAGGAGCCCGCGGCACGGGCCGCAGGAGCGGGCGCGCTGCTCGATGCCTCCCTCGCTCAGGGGCGCTAGCTGCCGCCCGGGACGCGGTCCTCCTCGTTGGTGACGGCGGCGAGGTCGTGCAGGACGGGCTCGCGCGGGTTGACGATGAGCTCGTTGATCACGCTCTCGACGCCGGGTATGGCGGCGGCGATCTGTTCGGCGGCCTGTCGGGTGGCGGGGGTCGCGACGTTGCCGCGCAGATGGATCTCGCCGAGGCGGGGATAGACGCCGATGCGCGCCGCGGCGGTGCGGGGATCGAGGGCCAGCGCCATGGAGACGGCGGAGGAGATGGCCGAGTCGGAGATGAGGTCGTTGTGGATCTCGGCGATGCCGGGGATGCCGACGAGCTGGTCGGGCACGAGCGAGCGGTTGAGGTCGCTGGCGACGTGGCCGCGCAGCCAGACGACGCCGTCGATGGCGCGGACGTCGAAACCGCGCATGTCGACGCGCAGGGGGACGTAGTCGTTGATGGCGGTGAGCGCCTCCTGGCGCAGGTCGTCGTCGTCGCGGTAGGGGGTGAGCTGCTTGGGCTGGACGGGGCCGAGGTCCACGGCGAGCTGCTTGGCGGCGATGGCCGTGATCATCGGCGCGGGCACCAGCACCTCGCCGCGGAGCGACTCCACGACGAGATGGCGCAGCAGGCCGGTCTCGCTGTGGATGGTGAGCTGGGCGAGGCGGCCGAGGCGCTTGCCGCCGGCGACGACGGCGGTGGAGCGGTCGAGCACGACTCCGCTCGGGTTGGTGGTCACCTTCTCGATGTCGGCGAGCGGGACGCTGATCGTGACGGCCTGGGCGGTGCCGGCGGCGATGAGGCGCATGGGCACTGCGTAGGTCTTGCCGAAGAGCCGGGGGCGGATCCCGGCGGCGATGACGGTGTTCTGCGACGGATCCGCGACGACGTATTCGAGCTTGCCGGCGACGCCGTCGCTGGCCTCAACGTCCGCACCGAAGCGGAACTTCTTGACGTCCGCGAATGCCATGTGTGCTGGCTGCATAATTCCGCAATTCCCTCGGGCCGCGGGGACGCGCAACGCATTGGGCGCACGGCGGCAAATTACCATGCAAAGTGTAGCATGGCGCCTTGGCGCCGGGCAACTACCACGGGACCGCGCGAGGTGGTCCCTCAGGCCGTCGCCGAGCCGGCAACTGGGGCCGGCCGCGACGGCGCTACCATCGCCCCGCCCGCGGGGCGATGTTGCCGTTCATTGCCGTTTTTCGCGCTGCACACAGCATTTTTCGAGCCCCCGCGAGTCCGCTTGGCGCCCGGGCGAAAGCCACTTTGCCGCCGTGTGATGTTGGGCTGGGTGGAGTGTAGCACGCGCGGCGTTGTTCGTCGCGCAGGTGGCACCGTCAAAGCCTGTCATGTCCTGCCAAAGCCCGTCATGTCCCGTCACGAGTTAGCGGATGGGGAGCCGGCGGATGGCAAGATGGGAGCAACCGACCTGCGGCCGGTTGAAACCGCGCCTGAAGGCCCTGGCGGGCCACAACACCCGCTTACGCGGGTGGGGAGAACGGTAGGAATGTTGTGCGGACGGGAGAGACGGGAGAGACGGGAGAACGGTAGTGCCGGACCCAGGCGCGATGCGTCTTACGGAATCCGCCTGGGTACTTGTCGTTCTGGGGCGCCGCGGGCTGAAGCCCCGCGGGTAATCCCGTGCGCGGCCGGGCTGCCGAACAACAACAGACCGAGCGGAATCGGTATCAGACATCGTATGCCCGTCCACGCAGGTGGACGTTGTGGCCGATAGGCCTTCAGGCGCGGTTTCAACCGTCGGCACGCTGTGTCTGTGTCTCGTCCCTACTATGTCTCGTCCCTACTATGTCTCGTCCCTACTCCGGGCCGGTTTGTGGGGGCGAGGGTGAGCTGAGAGGTGAGGCAGCCTGAGAGAGCAGGCGGTGGGCGAGATCCTGGTCGGCGGGGCTGGCGATGGGCAGGTGGTCGGCGGGGTTGCGCGCGAGGTCGTTCACGGTGAGCAGGACGCCGAAGCGCTGGAGGAACAGGGCGGGCTGGCCGTGGGTGAGCTCGGCGGCGCAGCCGTCCGCGGGCGTGGCGTCGGACGCGAACCGGACGGTGGCATCCGGCGGCGGGTTGACGATCATGAAGCTCCACGTCGAGGTCGCGCCGAGCGCGAGACGCGCCGGGTCGCAGGCGAGGTCGTCGGCGAGGTCGAAGCCGGGGGTGTGGCCGACGATCGCTCCGACGTGCCACCCAGTCTGGTCCCGGGTGATGCGCAGCGCCGCCACCTGCAAGCCGAACGCCTCGCCGGCTCCCTGTGCCACGGGGCGGCCGTCCAGTGTGGCGTAGTCCCAGGTGCCATGCACCGTCACCGCCGCGATCCATGCGCCGTCCCCGCCGACCGAGGGCGGCGGCGAGGGTACGGTGCAGAGCTGTGAGCAGTCCTGCCCTGGGAAGCGGCAGGGTACGGCGGGCTGGGTGAGGATGCACGGCTCCGGGTAG
>CAYQFU010000331.1:0-3435 GCA_964416775.1 uncultured Ktedonobacterales bacterium | reverse complement strand
GCCGTAAACTCGCGCGTCTCCTCCGCGCTGATGAAGCGCGAGAGCGACTGCTCCAGCACCTCGTCCGTGCGGAAGCCAAGCAGCTCATAGACGGCATCGTTGGCGGTGAGGATTTTGCCTTCCAGGTCCGAGACAAACACCGGGTCCGGCGCGTTCTTGATGAGGCTGTCGGCATAGGCGCGGGCCTTGTCAATCTCGCGCATGTCACGCAAGATGCCGATGGCGCCGATCACCCGTCCATCCGTGTCACGCAGCGCCGAGGCGTTGAGTGTCGTCGGGATGATCTCGTCGGATGCGCTGCGCGGGTTGAGCCGGGCGTTGCGCGTGACACCATGCTCGATGACCTCATCCAGCGCCGCCATGAACTCGCGCGTCTCCTCCGCGCTGATGAAGCGCGAGAGCGACTGCTCCAGCACCTCGTCTGGCCGGAAGCCGAGCAATTGCGAGACCGCGTCGTTGGCCTGCAAAATCTTGCCTTCCAGGTCCGAGACAAACACCGGGTCCGGCGCGTTCTTGATGAGACTATCCGAGTAGGCGCGGGCTTTATCCAGCTCGCGCATGTCACGCAGGATGCCAATCGCGCCGATGACATTGCCTTCCGGGTCGCGCAGCGCCGAGGCGTTCAGGCTCGTAAAGATCACCTCCCCCGACGCGCTTCGTGGATTGAGAACGACGTTACGGGTCACGCCGCGCTCCACCACCTCGCGCAGCGCCGCCGTAAACTCGCGCGTCTCCTCCGCGCTGATGAAGCGCGAGAGCGACTGCTCCAGCACCTCGTCTGGCCGGAAGCCGAGCAATTGCGAGACCGCGTCGTTGGCCTGCAAAATCTTGCCTTCCAGGTCCGAGACAAACACCGGGTCCGGCGCGTTGGCGATGATGCTGTCGGCATCGAGCGAGCCGTGAGACCTGGCGTTGTGCGGATTCGCGTTCGCACGCAACGCGGAGCGCGTCGCGGTGGGGGAAAGCTTGGTGTCGGCCATGAACTACTCCTCTGGTCGGCAAGAATATCAAGTACATCAGGTATATCGGAAGGCGACTTGCCGGTGTATGTATGGGTAGTCTCTGAGGGATCCCCAAAAGCAGAAGTATCAGATGCGCCGCAGACGTCTCGCTGGCTCGCGATTGCCGCGCGCCACATGTTGCGCACATCTCACCATTCTTCACATCCCAGCAATAGTTATGCCGATTTCTTAGATCGAACGGCTTGATCTTATGTCGTGTTGATGTTACTTGTTGGCGAGTGCCTGTTCCCCGAATGCGCCGGGGCCGCGCGGAGCGATGCCCGGAGACTGGCGGCCGTTCCCGTGCCATCTTTTGCCGTCGCTCGCCAATCCCACGTGTCACGATACGATATGATGACACGCAATGGCAACAGGCGCCCCGTGTCCGGCGTTCCCTCAACCGATCTCAGGAAACGGTAGGGGCGTATCCGTGCCGGGCGCATCCTTCGCGGTTTCCGGCTTCTGCCGCGCTGGGAATTGCGCTTTCCTCGGTGGGGCCGGCTCCGGCTCCGGACCCCGCGGCTGGGAAGGCTCCTCGCCGATCAGCGGCAGCGCGACCTCAGCCTCAGCAGGTTGTGGCGCGGGCGTGACGCTCGATCCTTGCCCTTGCGTCAATGGGTTCTCTGGATTCTCCGAGTTCTCGCGTCGCTGGAGCAGCGGCGCCGCCCCTGGGTCAATGCGCGGCAGCGGCAATGGATCCACAAACTCATCCGGCGCGCGCCGGGGCCTTGGCGGAGACGGCGGTGGAAGCGCGGGCGCGGTGGGTACCGGCTGCATCCGCGCCGCATCCGAGTCGGCGTCCCGCGGAGTAACCCCCGCCGCTTGCGGCAGCAGGTGTGGGTCGGCAATCATCTGCCCCGCCACTGCCGCTACATCCACGATCTTCCAAAAGCCGTCACAGATCGCCGCCAGCGAGACGGAATCGCCGGCATGTGTCGCGGTCAGCGCGGTCAGGCGCGCTTCGCTGCTATCTAGGCGCGCCCCCGCTCCTTGCAGCTCGCCGTCGAGCCATTGCAGCCCCGCCTTCAGCCACTCCGGCGACTCCGAGTGGGCAATCTGCGTGCGCACGCCGGCCAGCGCGGCGGCGGCAGCCGTATGAAGCTGCCTGGTGCCCGCCGCCAGTCCTTGCGCATACGGACCGGGAACGGCGCCCGCCAGATCGTCGCCGGCAATCTCGCCGCCCGGCCCGACATGCAGCGGAGCCGTCAGCGCGGTGCGATGGCTAGGATCGGCCAGCGCGGCGGTCACGTCCGCGATGATGTCCTCGACCGGAGCCAGCAGCGCCGCTACCGTCTCGAATGTGGCCCGGCTCACGGACGAGCGCTCCGGGTGTGCGCGCTTCTCCGCGTCGGCGAATGCCCCCGCCAGCCCGACGAGCGCATCCGCGAGCCAGACCGGGGCAGCGATCCGGCCCACCGCCAACACGGCGCGCCAGTCGTGCCCCGTATGCTCGATCTCGGCCTCAAGACGGCGATCTTCCAACGCCTGCTTCAGCCCGGCCAGTCCCGCCGTGGCGGCGAACATCGCCGCGAGGTCATCCCCGGACGCCTCTCCGCGCCACGCCGCCTTGAGCCGCGCATCCCAGGCCATTGGCATCTCGTCTCGTATTCCCTTCAATCCTGCGATTTTGGGTCTACTCTATCATCTTGAGGAGCGCCCGCGCAATCACATTCGGGTCCGTCTCGGACGCGAACGGCAGCACGCGCACGTGCGCGTTCTTCTCCTCGATGGCTTTGTATTGGCGCAGCGCGGCGTCGTGCTCAGGCCCATAGCCGATGATCGCCAGCGCGAAGTACACGCCGCCCGCCGCCTGCGCGATGGCGCGCCCGAACTGGTCCGCGTCGTCCGCCTCGCCGTCCGTGATGACCAGCGCCATCAGCAGCGGGCGATCCGCCGGCGCCTCCGACCCAAACTCGTCGTTGTAGACCTCGATGAGCTTATTCAGCCCCGGCATGATGCGCGTGCCACCCGCCCAGCGAATGGCGCTCCACTTCTGTTCCAGGTTGCTCGGATTCAGGTCACCGATGTCGTACGCATTGCCGCCCGCGAACGTCACCGCGCGCAGGCCGCCGCCTTCCTCTTCTTTGGCCGCCTGGCTATCCTCCGCCGCCAGCTCCCCGACGATGATCCCGATAGCCTCTTTGATCGTGTCTTTGCGCGGCGTGTTGTCGTCCGCCGACGTCCCGTAATTCATGCTGCCGGTCGTATCCAGGAGCAGCATCGGCTCCTTTTCCTGCCCTTGCTCGGTTGATGCGCCAGACATACTCGTATTCTCCTCTGGTCTCACTCACCGACACGTCGAAACGGGAATCGTAGGGGCACTACCTGCCGCGCCCCGTTGGGATGCTCTATCACCGACCCTTTGTGGTGCCGATCATCCCGCCCGCTCACAAGGAGGATACGTTGCGATAGCCCGCTGCGTTGCTCCGCGCTC
>CAYQFU010000330.1:0-3464 GCA_964416775.1 uncultured Ktedonobacterales bacterium | reverse complement strand
GCATCACGGCTCGCGGCCCTTTCACGTCGCTGGGAAGGAGAGATCGTGCGCGCCGTCTCGCGCAAACGGATTGCCGCAGACTGGGCGCAGCGGGGATGGGGCGCCTCCAGTGTATCCTACGCCGCCACCCCGCCGCCACATCACAGGCTGAGAGGAAGGGAATCAATTATCAAGTCGACGTCTATCTCGCCCACGCCAGTCTCAAGAGACCCGACCGGCTCAATCGAGTGACCCTGAAAGACACGTGGAAGGGGCACCCGCGATGGGAGGGGTGCCCCGCTTAGGTCTGGCCTGTATCAGACTGGGCGCTATCGACTTCGCTGCACCGCTTGTCTGGCCATATCCTGCGCTATGACCATCAGCGCTACGCCCGCCAGGCTCACATCTTTGATGAAGAACTCTCCCGTCACATTCAGTGCGGGGAATCCAACATCTGAGTACATCGATGCGGATTCCATCAAAAAGATGGAGAGTGTGCCGACAAAAAACAGCAGCATCAGCACCCCGACAAAACGCAGGCCTATGCCGATAAAGAGGAGGAGGGCCGTGAGCACCTCAAGGCCTCCGAGGACGTACACGAACGTATCAGAGGCCAAGAACGTGTACGATCCCTCAAGCACCCCCCTCACAGGACTGGGGTCGAGAAGCTTCGTGATTCCTATCCAGAGGAACACGATTCCGAGCGAGACGCGCAAGACGGCGGGCGCTGTCACCTGGACTAGGTGATAGATCCTTGACGCGGGTGCTTGCTGTGCTTGGCGGTGGAGGGTGGTTGGTGCTGTCATGCGAATATGCTCCCTTTCATGCAGACGAACGGATGTGCGCTCATCCGGACCGCTTGCCCATGTTGCCGCTAGGCCTGGATCGCGTGGCTGACAGCGCCGATGAGGGAATAACCCGGCGGCGTGCTCTGCGGCGTACTCGGGCTCCCTCCTGGCGAAGTAGGCGTTGAGCTTCCGCCGCAAGCGGCTAGGAACAGCACCATACTGCCAAGGATCAGGATGCAAGCGAGGGTTACGACGATGCGCTTAGTGCCGTTTTTAGGCACGGCAATGCTCCTTTACGGCTGTGCTGCAAGTACGGCTGTGCCGCAAGCGAGACGACGTCTTCTACGGAACCGAGACGACGTCTTCCACCGAGCCGACATGTGCGCGCGTGAGTCGGCCGGCATCTTTTTGGGGGGATGTCCGGCAACATCCGGGCGAGATGTTGCACCCGTTTCTTCGAAGAAGGTATCCCTGCCAGGAACAAATCGGTGCAGTGACGCCTCTTCATGAGTGTTGCTGCACCAGCTCCTGCATAAATTGTTACGCCCAGAGGTTACGCAACTGTTCGGGTCTGCTCCGCGAGGCGTACAGAAAGCGTGTGTGAGACGTGAAAGCCATCGCGAGATAGCCTCCCCGATACGCACGCCGCGGCAGCCAGGCGCACGGGCGTATTCCGCGGGCGCACGGAAGGCTGAAACCGCGCCGCCAATCCCGAACTGAGCGTGGCCGCCAGGGGAGTGCTCGTACTTTGACGGCGCGAGAAAACCGTGCTAGAGTAACCGGCCTGGCGAGGAATGAGCACATCGAGCAAGGAATCGAAGCGTACACCATGATGCGAGAGCGTTTGGCGGAGGCTATTCAACTGCGGGAAGAGGGGCGTGCGAAGCAGGATCAGGCTATACTGGAGCAGGCGCGAACGCTCCTCTTAGAGCTGGCTGCCGCCTACCCGGATGACGCCGAGATCACCTTCCAGACCGCGGTGGTCCACGACAATCTGGGGCTTGAGCGCGAGTCCATCCCGTACTATGTGCGCGCCCTCGCGCAGGGGCTCACCGGGCCGGACCTCGAACGGGCCTACCTCGGCCTGGGGAGCACGTACCGCGGGCTGGGACAGTATCGGCAGGCGGAGGAGACGTTGCGCCGCGGTGTGCGCGAGTTCCCCCAGAACCGCGCCCTCCAGGTCTTTCTCGCGATGACCCTGTACAACGCGCAACAGTACAGGGAAGCGATGGAGCTCGTCTTGACCAACCTGCTGGAGACCACCTCCGACGAAAAGCTGCAATACTTCAAGCGGCCTCTTTCGTACTACGCGCAACACCTCGACGAGATCGGGTGACGAGGGGCAAGTCGCGCCGGGGGCAGGGCACGGGATGCTCGCGGCAGTGAAACTGCCGGCGCAGGGAGGACGGGCACTCGCGGCGGTGAAGGTGCCGGCACTGGCGGATCCGCGGCCTGAAGCGCCGCGGCCAATCCCGAACCGAATGCGGCCGCCGGGGGCATGCTGTTGCGCTCTTCCGGGATCGCCGTCGAGTGCAGCCCTGAGTGACCACGGCAGCGGCGTGTACGGGATTACCCGCGGCGCTTCAGGCCGCGACGCTCCTCTAGCTCCCCAGGTCCGCGCCTTGCGCCCGCCCATTCACTGCCGCGACGCTTCCCATCCCTCCCGCAGCGACACACGACGCTCCACGTGCGCGATCATCGCCTCGGCCGCGCGCCGCTGCGAGAGGTGCGTGTGCAGCGCGTAGCGGGTGGCGTCCATCGCGTGGTCGTTGGCCTTGACCGGCAGCTCCGAGAGCTCCGCGCCCAGCCCGCGCTCCGGCATCGGCAAGAGCGCCCCGCCGCGCAGCCCCGCGTCCTCCGGCGGATACTGGTAGCAGCCGTACTCCGCGATGGTGTGGCGGCAGTGCGGCGCGACGCGCAGGCCGCGCGTGCCATCCGGGCGGCGCGCGAGCAGGCCCGTCACCGTCTGGATGCCCGGCCGCAGCGCGTTATCCGCCGCGACCACCCGGCACGCCAGCCCCTCGCGCGCCAGCGCCGCCCGCAGCGCCGCGATGTGCTCCGGCTCGTCGGGACCGCAGTACCACGCGCCCACGCCGTGCTTGCGCGTGAGGTCGGCCAGCGCGGGGAGCACCGCGCCCTCCAGCGACGCCCGCCGCACGTACCACTCGTCGAGCTGCCACGCGCGCCCGTCGCCGTCCAGCCCGAAGACCACCGCCGCCGTCGGATTCGTGTAGCCCCAGTCCACGCCGCCGATCACCTCGGCCCAGCGCGCGTCGGCCGGCGGCCCGGCGATATGTCCCTC
Source organism: uncultured Ktedonobacterales bacterium (assembly GCA_964416775.1). GTDB lineage: Bacteria > Chloroflexota > Ktedonobacteria > Ktedonobacterales > JADMIN01 > CAYQFU01. The sequence goes on along the minus strand of CAYQFU010000330.1, from coordinate 395 downwards.
GTTGGCGTCGGCCGCGAAGGCGTAGACCAGCCCCTCGTAGGCGGTGAAGAGGCCGAGCACCTCCTGGTCGTAGGCGGCGCCGGCCAGCCCCAGGTCCGCCACGTAGTCGGGCGGGAGGTTGGCCGCGTTGGCGAGCGTGGAGGCGCGGTAGAGCGCGTGGTGGGGCCGCGGCGCCAGCTCGAAGTCGCGGGCGAAGCCGTCGCGCCCGTGCGGCGTGCCCGTCGCCCACCCCGCCGTGCTATGTCCACTCTGCCGCAGCCGCGCCTTGAGCACCTGCCAGGCGTAGTAGCCGCAGAGCGGCGCCTCGTCGAGCCAGAACCACGCCAGATTGAGGCCGCGTGCGCGGTCCGGCTCGTCCATCGAGCGGAACAGGATCTCCGAGCCGTTGGGCAGCG
>CAYQFU010000329.1:0-3566 GCA_964416775.1 uncultured Ktedonobacterales bacterium | reverse complement strand
CAGATGGCCAGATCCCATGCGGCAACGCGCCGACCGGAATGGTCGCGACTTGGGCGAAGGTGTCCGTGCGGAACACTTTCACCTCGTTGAGCCCACCAATCGTGACGTAGGCAAACGTGCCGTGGGCATTGTGAACGATGTTGACGTGGTTGGTAATCGGTCCGGTGTCGAGCGTTTTGAGCACCGAGAACGGCGGACGGGCATCGAAGACTTCAGTCTTGCCCGTATCCTTCAACGTGAACCAGACCTGCGTGCCATCCGGCGTCGCTGCGATATTGGGGCAGAAGGGGCTTGCCTGGGCAACGCGCCCGACGATCCGGTGATCGGCGACGCTGATCACGACGGTCTCCGGCACGAAGGAGGAGCAGACATAGCCGTATTTCCCGTCCGGGGAAAAGATCGTCATGCCCGGACCGTTGGGCACGATGATGCGGGCCTTCTCCGTGTAGGTGGCACCGTCCAGGACGGAGACGTAGTTCTCGCCACGCACGGTCACCCACACCTCCTTGCCGTCTTGCGTGAAGAACGCCTCGTGCGGCGAGCGTCCGACATAGGTGATGTGCTTGACAGCATTAGTCGCCGTGTCGATGAACGCCACGGAGTTCGAGGATATCGAGACGACCAGGAGGGTGCGGTGATCGGGCGAGAAGCCCATCCCGTGCGACAGCACCTGCCCATAGTATAGAGGGCTCAGATTGGCCGGAGTGGGCTCGCCGAGCTGGATGACGCCCAGGAGCTGGTTGTTGACCGGATCGGTGACGGTGACGGTGTTGGACCACTGATCCGCCGTATAGACGCGGTCGCGATGGCTGACGGGGATGTCTGGAGAGGTAGCTGTCCCAAACGGAACCTGCCCCGCCCGAGCGATCGGGACAGTGACAAAGGCTGTCGCCGTGAGCGATGCGATGACCAGGGTCACGGTGGTCAGCAAGACAGGGAAGAACCGGCGATTCATGTGACGCCTCCTGCTGCACAGGCAGATTGCCGAGGCATGCACTGATTCGACGGCAGGTGCCTGCTGGTCGCAGCGGGCCGATGGGACGATTGCGTCCTCAGCGGACGCGAGTCGCCGAACGCGCGCTGCATTACGGTGATCTCCTGCTCCTGAGTGGCGATGATTTCCTGAGCGAGTCCGCGGAGTGCCTCGTTGTGACCATAGCTCAGCTCGCTTTGGGCCATGGCAATAGCACCCTGGTGATGCGGCACCATCATCGCGACGAAGTCGCGATCCACGTCGTTGGAGGGCTTGATCCGCATCGCGGCCATCATCCGTGTCATCGCCGCATCGCTCTCGGCGACGAATGTCGTGTCCTCGGGTCCGGTGGACGGAGAAGCAGCCGCACTGACGAGCGCGAGCCGCATCTCCACGATCTCTTCTTGCTGCGAGACGATGATTTCCTGGGCGAGACGGCGCAGCCGTTCGTTGTGTCCATAGCTCAGCTCAGCCTGGGCCATGTCGATACCGCACTGATGATGCGGCACCATCATGGCGACGAAATCGCGATCCGCGGCGCCAGATGGCCTGATCTGCATCGCGGCCATCATCTTGGCCATAGCCGCATGGCTCTTGGCTACGAATGCCATGTCCTCAGGACTGGAGCAGGCAGTCGCGGTGACGAGAGCGATAGCAACTATCGCCAACCCGATGCCCAACAGCGCACGTCGCAAGCGATGAAGAATACCTCCATGACTGTGAACAGCATGGTTTCGTACGGCTTCAGCTCGTAGCGCGCGCGCCCGTAGGCGCTCTCTTGCTTGTCGCGGCCCTCGCGCGCGACCGACCCGCATCGGCTGTCTCCTCGTCATGGCACTGCCACCTCGTCACAACCTGGGTCATGTTGTGCGTGCCGCCAGCTAGACGACGGTGACCTGCACAACCTGGATAGCGTTGTTGGCGTAGCCCAGCCGGTTCCACTCCGCCGACGCCGGCTGGGTGTGCCCCGCCACGTCTTCGACGCGGCTGCGCAGGCGCGTTGGACCGGGCTTCGTCGCCTCCCAGCGGTATTCCCAGGTGCGCCAGGCGTAGCGCTCCGGCTCGCTCGTCCACTCCGCCGCCCGCCACGTCCAGCCGTCGTCCACGCTCACCTCGACGCGCTCGACCGGCGCCTCTCCCGACCATGCCAGCCCGCGCAGCCGCTGCACCCCTTGCGCCAGCGTAGCGCCGTCCGAGGGCGCCACGAGCAGCGAGCGGGGCGGGATCGCCGTCAGCGGCGTTGCCGTTGTGTCGCCGCGCTCGGGATGCGTCATCACATACCGCTCCCGCTGGAAGAAGCCGGCGAATGGGGTGGCGAGGGCGCTGATGCGTACCAGCCATTTGACCGCCGCCACACCATACCAGCCCGGAACCAGCACCCGCAGCGGGAAGCCGTGCGCCGGCGGCAGCTCTTCACCGTTCATGGCGTAGGCCAGTAGTGTGTCGGGATGCATCGCCCGCGTGACCGGCAGGCTGCGCTCGAAGGCCATCGTGGCGCCGCCCGCCTCCGGATTGCGGCCGCTATCCGCGCCGACGAAGAGCACTTCGCGTGCGCTCGGGCGCAGGCCGGCCACCTCCAGCGCCGTCCGCAGCGGCACCCCGGTCCACTCGGCCGTGCTCGCCACCCCGTACCCGAACGGCTCGCCCTCAGCCGGAGGGGTCATCGCGCTGCGCCCGTTGCCGGCGCATTCCAGGGTCACCAGAAGCGTGCGGCTCGGCAGCGCCCGCAGCGCTTCGTAGGTCAACGTGAGCGGCCGCGCCACCTCACCGTCGAGCGTGAGCCGCCAGGCGGCGCGGTCGATGTGCGGCATGGAGAAATGGTCGCGCACGTAGAATGCGGGGGTCGGCGTCAGTACGCCCACCTGGGCGTCCAGCCGAGTCTCGGCGTTAAGCGGCTCGGAGGTCACGACGACCAGCGGGGATCGGTCCACCTGGCCCGCCGGGCCTGCCAGCTCCGTATGCTCCGCAGGGTCTACTTGCTGCATGGCACGTCGCCTCTCCTTCGTCTCTTTCGCGATGCGCCCGAGACCGCAGCGCCCCGGCAGACGCGGCGCGAGGGCGGCCAACGCGCCCATACCGGCAACGTAACATGTGGAGCATACGCGCGAGTCACACCGCGTTACTGATGGCTTACAGGGCGCTTACAGGAAAGGGGCGAGAGACCCTCTCAGCTGTTGCGTGGCAGCGAGAGGTCCCATCAAGCAGCGACGGACAGCAGACGCACGCTCCTCACCTGATCCGTAGGGGCGTCCGGCGGACGCCCGCCGCGGCCTGCCCCCAATATGGGGTGGAACCGCGACTGGGTCGTGTGTGCGCTACCGCTACGTGGCAAGCGACTGATGGCAAACACCGTAGACACGGTTTGGGAATGCTCTCCGCTCCGTTCGGCTACATGCTCGACCGGAGGCCAGTCAGTCTGGAGTTCATTGCTGTGCTGCCGCGAATTCGACGCATCTCTTGCTTCTCTCTCGCTACTGCTCTGGCGACGGCATCGGTGCCATGATGGTCCAGACGAGCCACAACGCGCCGCAGATGACGAGGGTCACGACGGGGCTCCAGAAAGCGATCCCCACCGCGATCAGGTAGCACGGGA
>CAYQFU010000328.1:0-3588 GCA_964416775.1 uncultured Ktedonobacterales bacterium | reverse complement strand
CCGCGATCGGCAAGGCGGGGCAGTTGAAGAACGCGCCGCTGAGCGATAAGCAGGCGGGGTTGATCGCGAACCGCGGCAACCTTTACACGACCGCGCTGGGGAGGCTTCAGCAGCAAAACCAGAACCTCGCGACCACGAGACAGGCGTACGGGCTGAAGTCGTACGAGGCGCAGACCGGGCGGATCAACGCGAACACGAACCAGCAGAAGGCGATCACGCAAGCCACGTACGACCAGGCGCGCACCGAACTCGGGAACATCAACGCCCAGCTACGCCAAAAGGGTTTGACCGAGACGAAACGCCACAACCTCCAAACCGAGGCGAACGCCCGGCAGCGCATCATCGACGAATACGGGCGACAAGGAGGCGGGCGTGGCCTCACACCGTCGCAAAAGCTGAGCGTCCCGAACGAACTCGCACGCGACCTCGAGCACGGCCGCGGCCTTTACAGCAAGGTCGGCACGAAGCCCGCGAAGGGCACCGGCTCCGGGCCAGGCGGCGTGCTGACGATGCACGACATCGCCAACGCACTGCGCGCCGAAGGGAAGCTCACGGAACCGGAGATTCAGGCGGCGGCGGACCTGCACACAGCGGGCAAGATCGGCGCCGGTAACCGTGCCGCGCTGATCCGCCAACTGGGCGGTAACGCGAGCCTCCTCCCGCCGGGGTACTAGCGATGGGTGTCGGCGACGCGGGCGGTGGACGCGGCAGCTACAACCCACAGCTAGCCAAGGCACCCCTGCCAGCGAAGCCCGTCGCACTGTCGCGTGGTCCGGCGGTCACGCCGCTGAATCTTCGCTCGAGCCCGTTCAACCAGCGTCCGTTCGCGCCGCAGCAGCGCCAGGCAGCGCAGCAATCCTCGCGGGCGCAGCGCGGTCCCGGGGGCAATGTCCTCCCGCCACCGGGACCGCCGCGGCTATTCGCGGGGAGCAACCCGTGGCAGCAAGTCATCGACCGGCAGGACAAGGCGGGGCCGGGCATCACGAAGGACATGCGCGACCTGATCGACGTCGTCAAGGCGCATCCGGAGCACGCCGATCCGCAACTGCGGCAGGAACTCATCAACCGCGGGTACCTGCACTACTACGAGTCGATCTCGCACAAGCTCGCCGGGTTCGGCTTCAGCGGCTACCTCTCCGGCCCGAACGACCCGCAAGGCATGAAGCAGGACCCGCCGATTCACGGCTTCGTCGGCTCAGTCCTCGCTCCCCTCAAGGCGGAAGGGGAGGGCAAGGGCGTGCTGGCCGCCGGCGCGAAGGCACTGATCGGGGCGCTACCGAGGCCATCGACGACGGGCGTCAACGTCGCGGGTCTCGGCGCGAGTCCGATCGCTGTGAACGCTGCGAAGGACCTGATTCAGATGGCGCCGAACACGGTGCAGGGCGGGTACGGCTTCGCGCGCGCTATCGCGCAGGGCCACAACAACAACGCGTTTCACATGCTCATCGACCCGTACGTGCAGCTCGCGAAAGACCCGCTCGGCACGCTTGGGGCGCACCCGGTGAACTCGCTGATGATGCTCGCCCCCGCGTACGGCGCGACCGGGAGGCTCGCCGGCGCAGCCGCGAGATCCGGTGCTCTCGGTGCCCGTGCGGCGGAAGCCGCGTCAACCGCCCGGCCAGCGCTGGACTTGGCACCCGGTGTGCGGACGCTGGGCGGCCAGGGCATCACCGAGGCCGGCAGGCACTACTCGCCGAATCTGATCACGAAAGGCGTGCAGGTCGCGAACGAGCGGCGGTTGCAGGCCCGGGGCATCAACCCGAACGTAGCTAGACCGGCGGGCCCGTTGATCGCGCCAGCGGTCGCCAAGGCGTTCTCGATCGGCAACGAGGCGAAGCTGGGCCGGATCGCGAACGAGATGACCGGCGTTCACCAGATCGCGCAGCGCGAAGCTCGCGCCACAGCGACCGGGATCGTCAATGGCGTGCGCCCGGCACCCGAGGTGCAGAACGTCGTGTCGCACATCATGCAGGGCGTCATCCGCACCCCAGAGACAGCGGTCGAGGACATCACGAAGGAAATCAACCGGCTCAAGTCGGAGCAGACCGGTAAGCGCAGCGCCGCTGAGATTCAGAACCGCAAGCAGGTCGCGGACCTCAGCAAGGCGCTCCAGAACCCGCATTTTCTCCAGCAGGCGTTCGCGGCAGCGGACCAGCTGCGCAACCACTTCAACAGCCGCGACACGTACCTCGCGCATCACGCGCTGATCGACCCGAAGCAGGCGATGCGGTCGAAGCTGTTTCCGTACGCGCAGGCGCACATGGGCGCCCAGTACGACTTCAAGACCGGGCGGCTCGTAAGCGTCCACCCGGACCCCGCGAACCCAGGGGAGACGATCACCGGGGATCTCCCGAACGACGTGATCCTCGAGCACATGCAGACCAACGGCGTGCCCGAACCCGCGTACGTCGGCCACTACCCCGGCAAGACCGACGCACGGAACTTCTACCAGTCCTACCACCTAGCCCGCGGCTCAAAGACCGGCGCACGACGCACCGGGGAGGCGTTCCGCAAGGGCTCCTACGACCACTCGTATGACGCGCTCGTGGCACAGGCGGCGAAGACGGAGCAGGTCGCGACGCGCGCCGGGTTGCACGACAGGATCGTCAACCGGCTCGGCATCGCCAAACCACAAGAGCTACGCAAGCCGGGGGAGAACGGCATGTTCACCCCCAAAGAAGCCCGCGACGCCGCGTACGCGTACCAGCACGACGACCACGGCAACCCGGTCCCCGGACGCCCGGCCCTGGTCCCGATGACCGCTGTCCCGGCCAAGAACCTGTCCGCGATCGGTGACATTCAGCACCCCAACGAGCTCGCTGGCGTCGACGACCTCGAACTACAAGCGTTGGACCGTGCGCTCGCCGACGCCGCGCACCGCACCGATGGGCAGCGCAACGTCGTCCTGGTCCCGCAAGCGGCGGCACAAGCGTTCCGGGACCAGTTTCAGCGCGGCAGCGCCGCCGGCCGCGCGATCGGCAAGGTCACGCAGCAATTCCGGCGCACAGTGCTGCCGTACAGCACGCACTGGATGACACAGATCGGCACCGAAGCGAACCTCCGCGGCCTCATTGCCGGGGCGCTCCACCCCGCGAACTGGCGCATCGGACGGGAGCTGCATCACGAGCTGTCGAAGACCGAGGAGGGCCGCAACGCGCTGCGCGAGATGGTCAACGCGACGTTCTACAACAAGCGTGACCCGTTCATGCGCGTCAACCCCAACCAGGGCGGCCTCGTCCACGGCCTCAAGAACACGCCCGGGCCGAAGCAGCTCATCCAAGCACACAACTTCTACGCCGACCACATCGGCGCCGCGATGGGCAAACTCGAGCATGAGTACCGGCTGATGGGCCTCGGCAAGCTCGCGCGGCGGGAGGTTCAGGAGTTCACCGGCTCATGGAAGAAGGGCATCACTCTTCAGGGCGAGGCGCTCGCGGACTACGCCAAGAACCTCAAAGCGGACCCTGCGCGCGTCGCCGCACTGGGGCGGCAGGTTGACGAGATGTTCGGCAAGTACAGCAAGCTTGGCCCGACGACCCGTGCCGCGACGCAGTCGATCGCGCCGTTCCTGCCGTGGTACCTGAACGC
>CAYQFU010000327.1:0-3653 GCA_964416775.1 uncultured Ktedonobacterales bacterium | reverse complement strand
GCTTCTACAACGAAAAGGTCGACATCTACGTAGACGGTGTCCTCCAGGACCGCCCAAAGTCCAAGTTCTCTTGATCGCTTGCGAAAGGCCTCCGCCCGGATCGGGTGGAGGCCTTTCGGTGTCTGGAGGCGGACTGACGCCGTAGCCGGCGCTGCCCGAGGCGGTCTGCACGGTCTGGTCCAACATCGTCATGCGTGCGGCGCTGGCGGCCGGCGAGACACTGCTAGTGCACGGTGGAGCCGGCGGCATGGGGAGCATGGCGATCCAGGTCGGCAAGGCGCTGGGGGCACGGGTGGTCTGCACGGCCGGCGGAGGCGAGCGGGCGCAGTTCTGCCGGAGCCTGGGCGCCGACCAGGCGATCGACTACCGGACCGAGGACTTTGTGGAATACGGGCCCTACGACGTGATTTTCGACATCATGGGCGGCGGAGAGTACCTGCGCCGCAACGTCCAGGCGCTCGCCACAGGAGGCCGGATCACGGTGATCGGGATACAGGGCGGCGGCCAGGCAGCACTCGATCTCCTGACGCTGTCACAGAAGCGCGGCGCGGTACACGCGACCACGCTCCGGGCCCGGCCCAGCGAGGAGAAGGCCCAGATCGTGGCCGAAGTGCGCGAACACCTCTGGCCACACGTCGAAGCCGGTGCGGTACGGCCGGTCATCGACCGCACACTCCCCATGCCGCAAGCCGCCGCGACCCACCAAGCGATGGAGGCCGGCGGCCACCGGGGGAAGATCCTGCTGACCCGCTAGACGGCGTTTGACCGCAGCCTGCGCGCCGGTCAGGGTCGCGGCTTCCCTAGGGGGTGTCGGTGGCCGGCCAGGGTCGAGGGGTGACGGTGATTTCGTGCATCCGTTGGCGGTACGTGGTGTAGCGGCGGCGGGCTTCGCCGTGGCGGCCGGCCTGGAGCAGGAGTTGGACGACGGCGAGATGGGTTTGCTCGTCGTAGGGGTCATGCTCCAGAAGTCGCAGCAGGTAGTGGAGTGCCTGGTCGATATCGCCGGTGTGGTGAAGCCGTCGAGCGAGCCTGCGCAGCAGCGTGATGTGGCGGGCGAGTGCGTGTTCGCGCAGCGGCTCGGCCCAAGGTTGGTCCAGTTCGTTTTCGAGGAAGTGCCCGGTGTATCGGGCGTCGGCCGCTACCAGCCGGTTCAGGGCCGCCGGATGGTCGTGGTCGTCGGCGCCGATGGCGTCCTGCGCCGCCTTGAGGAAGTCGTCGATGTCGAGGTCGAGGTGTTCGATGTCGAGGTGGATGGTCGCGCGATCGGTTACGACGATGTCGCTGTGCGGTCCGGGGGTGTTGTCGTGGAGGACATTGCGGAGGGTGGAGAGTTGTACGGAGAGTCTGTTGCCGGTCCTGGCCGGGTCTTCGTTGGGCCACAGCAGCTCCATGAGCTCTTCCCTGGCCACAGGCCGCCCAAGGCGGGCTATCAGGATCTTCAGTAGATCGCGCGCCTTTTGCGACTTCCATACCGATGCCTGGATGGGCTGGTCGTTCCGAGTGACGGTGAAGGGGCCCAGAGTGCGGATCCTGATGTGGCAGCATGCGGTGCCGGGCAGTACGGCCAGCGGGCCTGCGGCGCCGGCGCCCAGTTTGACGCCATGGCCATGGAGGGCGTCCTCGGCGGCTTGGGCCGCGGCCTGTCCGGCCGGTCCGGCGAGGCGGGCGGCGATCAGGGCCGCTACGGCTTCCTCGATAGGGTTTCCGATCTCCTGCCAGCGCCGCCTGGCCTCGTCCACGAGTGCGGATTTCTCCTTCGGCTCGGGCGCTGACAGGGCGGTGAGCAGGAGAGCTTCCGCCAGGCCCGGCATATCGCGACATCGCCCGGCCACTGCGGCGGCGCGTTCGGCGTAGTCTCCGGCGCTCTGGTGATCTGCGGCCATCAGCTCGATCCACCCTTGGGTGAGCAGAACCTGCACTTGAAGGAGGCCTTCGTTGACCTCTGCGGCCCGGGCCGCCAGTGACCGGGCCAGTTCGAGGTCGTCCGCGGCGCGGACTCGGGCGAGGCCGATGAGGGCAGCGCCGAGGCCGAGGACCTCATGGGTGGGTTCGCTAAGCGCGAGGGCCTCTTCGAAACTGGCCCGGGCAGTCGCCAGTTCCCCCTTCAGGGCCTGAATATCGCCTAGGCCGCACAAGGCCCACGCGAGATAGCGCGAGCCGGTTGCCTGGAACAGGTCACAAGCCGTCTCGAAATCGCTCGCCGCCTCCTGTATCCGGCCAAGCACCCGGTACGCGCAACCCCGGGTGGTCACGGCGATGCCGCACATCAGCTGGTAGCCGACGCCCTGGCTCATTTCCAGCGCCCTCTGCGCCTCGGCGAACGCGGCGTTCGGCTTTCCTTGCTTCACTAGATGAAGGGAGCGCTGGACGTGGGCTCTCACGATTTCCAGAACCGCGTTGGCCTCTGTGGCCACCTGGAATGCGGTGGTGGCATGGGCGTCGGCAATGGAGTGATCGCCTTCGACGGCGGCGAGCATGGACAGTGCCAGGTGAGCAGCGGCCTTGGCCGCCGGGTCGTCGCAGCGGTCGGCTGCGGCCTTTCCGCGTGTGGCGTACTGGGACGAGACCTGATAATCGCCGATCATTCGGTAGGCGGTCGCCATCGATGACAGCAGCAGTGACTCCTCTGGGGTGTCCTCGCCGGCCAGTTCGGCGCGTCCGTAGACCTCCAGAGCCTGGTCGAACTCGCCCCGGGCCTGGGCGAGCGAGCCCATGTGCCAGGCCAGGGCGACGGACAGGGCCTCTTGGCCGCTGCTGGCCCGGGTGAAGCAGCCGCCGGCGGCTTCCCATTGGCCTCGTACTAACTGGGCGTGGCCAATGAGCTGTTGCAGCGAGGGGTCGCGGAGGTAATCGGGCGGCAGTTCGGCCGCGGCGATGACGGCGTCGCAGTTGCCGGCGGCGAGCAGGTCACTGCCATGTTCCAGCAGTACCGCCACGGTGCCGGGGTGGTCCGCTGCCGCACGAAGATGGCCGAGCGCCCGTTCAAAAGCGCCGCGTTCGACGAGGCAGTCGGCCGCCCGGCGATGCAGTACTGCTTGATCGGCGTGGCTCAGCGGGAACCGGCTGCGCAGGCATTCACGGATCGGGCCGATCAGTGACCACGCCCCTCTGGGCGCCGGATGGAAACTATGCACCGCAAGCCCGCGACGAGCCAGGTCGGACAGCACCGCAACCGCGTCTTCTAGTCCGGCGGCCTGGCACAACCCCTCGTCCGCTTCTCCGAGGCAGGCCAGCTGTTGGAGAATCCGGCGTACGCCCTCACTCTCGACGGCGAAGACTTCCCGGGCGACATATTCGGCCAGCCGGCCGTCGCGGGCGGTCAGCTGCTTCACGACCGACAGTCGCTCACCCGCAGGGACGCCCACCAGCGCCTGCCCCGCCATGCACACGGCCGCAGGCCAGCCGGCGGTCACCTCACCGATGGCCTCAATCAGCTCCGGCGCCGGATCACCCACCACGGTGGTCATCAGGGTGGCCACGTCCTGGCCGCTGAAGGCGAGCCGGGCGGCGTCGATCTCCCCGACCAGGCCCTGACCGCGCAGCCGGGTCAGATCTAACACCAGACTCCTGCGCGACGCGATCAGTAGCCGCAATCGGGCAGCGGTACGGCAGCACAGCCCCTCGACCAAACGGGCGAGGTCATCCTCCGGCAC
>CAYQFU010000326.1:0-3714 GCA_964416775.1 uncultured Ktedonobacterales bacterium | reverse complement strand
GCCCGCGCTGATCGACGCGCCCACCGGCCGCACCATCACCTACGGCCAGCTCGCGCTGGGCTCCCGGCTTATCGCGTCGAGCCTGGCGCGGCGCGGGCTCGCGAAAGGCGACGTGTTCGCCATCTACGCTCCCAATCTGCCGGAGTACGCGGTGGCGATCCTCGCCGTTTCCATGGCGGGCGGGGCGGTCACGACGATCAACCCGCTGTACACGGTCGACGAGCTCGCATTCCAGCTCGACGACACCGGCGCGAAGTACCTCCTGACGATCCCGCAGTTCCTCGATAAGGCGCTCGAAGCAGCCGGGCGCTCGCGCGTTGCGGAGGTGTTCGTCCTGGGTGAGGCCGCCGGCGCCACGCCGTTCGCGTCGCTGCTGGCAAGCGATGGGGTCCTGCCGGACGTCGCCTTCGACATGGCGAACGACGTGGTTGCGCTGCCGTATTCTTCGGGCACGACGGGCCTGCCCAAGGGCGTGATGCTCACCCACCGCAGCATCGGCGCGAACATCTGCCAGATGGCGGCGGCGGTCCCATCCGTGAGCGGGGACGCCACGGTGATCGGCGTCCTGCCGTTCTTCCACATCTACGGCATCACGGTGATCCTGGGGGTCAGCCTGTACGTCGGCGCGACGATCGTCACCTTGCCGCGGTTCGAGCTCGAGACATTCCTGAAGGCGATGCAGGATTACGGCGTCACCTATGCGGCGCTGGTGCCTCCGATCCTGGTCGCGCTGGCCAAGCATCCCGCGGTCGAGCGCTACGACCTGTCGAAGCTCACGGGCATCGGCTGCGGCGCCGCGCCGCTCGGTGAGAACGTGGAGCGCGCGGTGGCGGGGCGGCTCGGGTGCACCGTCGGCCAGGGCTACGGCATGACCGAGACGAGCTGCACGAGCCACGTCGCCCCCCTCGAGGGCATCAAGCCGGGTGCGGCGGGCGTGCCGCTGCCCAACACCGAGTGCAAGGTGGCGGCCCTCGCCACTGGCGCCGAGCTCGGTCCGAACGAGCAGGGCGAGATCTGCCTGCGCGGCCCGCAAATCATGAAAGGGTACCTGAACCAGCCGGCCGCGACGGCCGCGATGCTTGACCCGGAGGGGTGGCTGCACACAGGCGACGTGGGGTACGTCGACGGCGAGGGCTACCTCTTCGTGGTGGACCGCGTGAAGGAGCTCATCAAGTACAAGGGCTTGCAGGTGGCCCCGGCCGAGCTGGAGGCGGTGCTGCTGTCGCACCCGGCCGTGGCCGACGGCGCGGTCATTCCCAGCCCGGACGAGGAGGCGGGCGAGGTGCCCAAGGCCTTCGTCGTGCTCAAGTCGCCGGCCACGCCGGAGGAGCTCATGGCGTTCGTGGCGGGCAGAGTGGCGCCCCACAAGAAAATTCGTCAGCTCGAGATTGTGGCCAGCATCCCCAAGTCGCTCTCCGGCAAAATCCTGCGGCGCGTGCTGATCGAGCAGGAGCGCGCGAAGGTAGCGAGCCGCGCGCAGGCATGATGCAATTTCGGGTCGGGGCGGGGTTGACAGGGCTGCGCCGTGGCCGGAAGCGCCGCGGACAATCCCGAGCGGAGACCGCCGCCAACTGCCAACGATTCACCCCGACTCAGCATCGGCTGGAGTCACGCGCTAGATCGTCGCGCGGACATCGTTCGCCGCCTCGACGAGGGCGGCCAGCTTGGCCCTCGCGGACTCGCGCGAGAGCGCGCGCAGGCCGCAGTCGGGCGAGAGCCACAGCCGGGAGGCTTCCAGCCGGCCGAGGGCGTCGCGGATGCGGCCGCGGATGACGTCAACCGGCTCGATCGTCTCATCCTGGGTGTCCACGCAGCCGACGGCTATCACACCCGTGCTAAACTCGAGCTGGTCGTCGTCGAAGGCCGCCAGGTTGGGGATGCGGGTGTTCTCGATGTCGAGCGCGGCGAACGGCAGGATCAGGAGCTCATCCGCCACCGAGCGGATGTCGCCGCAGACGTGGAGGATGGAATAGCGCGGGAGCGCGGCGAGGTCGCGGAGCGCGTCGTGCGCCAGCTCGGGCGAGACTTGCGGGCCGAGCGCCGCGCCAAGCGCCGGCTCGTCCACCTGGACGGCGCGCGCGCCTGCCGCGACCAGCGCGGCCACTTCGCGCCCCAGGATCTCCGTCAGCCGCAGGATGAGCGCAGGGTCGGCCGGGTGCCTGTACGGCGCGGACGGCGCGACGCGACTCGAGAGCGCCAGCGTGATCGGCCCGGTCACGACGCCTTTTAGCTCGGCGCGCCGGCCGACGAGGCCGCGGGCGAAGGCGTAGTCGGTGGCGAGGATGGGCGCTTCCGGCTGGTCGAGCGCATCCTCGATCTCCCAGACGCCGTCGGCCCCACGACGGAAGCCGGGGATGCGCGCGGCGAATGTCGCGATCATGTCGCCGCGCGGCTGGCCATCGCTCACGAGGTCAATGCCGGCGGCGACCTGGTCCTCGATGGCGCGCTGCATCGCTCGCCGCGGCGGCAGGTTGTCAGTCGGGTAGCTGCCGACCACCGTCGTGACGAGCGGCAGTGAGTCGAGATCGCGCACAGGCGTCCCTCCGTGCGGCCGGGCGTTCGTCCTCACCGGCGGCAGGCCCGCACTATATGCCGGCCTGGGCAAAACGTCAAATCACGCCTCGCGCGGCGCCCCTGTCGCGGACAACGCTGCGACGTCGTTGCGGACGCATGGCGGAGATCTTTGTCCGGCCCGCCGCGGCTCTGGAGGGGCGGCGCGACATCAGCGCCGGCCGCCGAGCTTGCTCTTGAGCACGCCGCCGACGAGGCGTACCTCGTCGATCTTGAGCCAGTTGGCGACGGCGAAGTAGGTGACGGCGCCGAGGCCGCCGGCGACGAGGAAGATGAGCGCGTTGCCGCGGGCCGTGGCGACGTCGAAGACGCCGAGCGCGACCGCCGGCAGCAGGTGGAGGAGTCCCCAGCACACGAATGCCATCGCGGCCGCGGCCACCAGGATACGCCCGACGCCGCCCAGCAGGTCGCGCGCGCCGAGATTGCCGATGCTGAGGGTAAGCAGGACGAGTAGGATCACGGCGTGGCTGGCGTTCTTGACGGTGTCGCCGAAGGCGAGGGCCGGCATGCCCACGGTTCGGCTGAAAGGGACGGCTACCGCCACGTAGCAGAGGATGGACACAACGGTGACGAGCACCGGCGTGAGCGTGTTCTTCCGCGCGTAGAAGGCGGCGATCATGAGCTGGTCAACGGCGATGAAGGGAAGCTGCAGCCCGTAGTTCTGCAGGGCGAGCGCGTTGCGTACCGTGCAGCCACGGTCGCAGGTGCCATGCTGGAAGAGCATCGCCAGGATGGGGACACGCAGCACGATGAGGCCGATGGCGGCGGGGATCATCAGCAGCAGGCCGAAGCGGATGCCGAGCCGGAGCGTGCTCTTGAACTCGGGCATGTCGCCGCGCGTGGCGGCGGAAGTCAGCGCCGGAAGCACGGCGAACGAGAGCGCGGCCACGACCAGGCCGATGGGGAACTGGGTGAGCGTGGTGCCGGTGGCGAGGGCAGTCGCGTTGCCGCCCACCCCTCCCGGCGTCGCGCCGACCAGCGAGGCGTCCAGAAGTTGTTGCCCAACGGCCAGCACGAGCCCGACAAAGACCGGCGCATAGAGGAAGAATATGCGGCGTACGGCGGGGTGACGCAGGTCGAGCACCGGCCGCCACGACACGCGCACGCGGCGCAGGCCCGGCACGAGAATGAGGAATTCGCAGA
>CAYQFU010000325.1:0-3810 GCA_964416775.1 uncultured Ktedonobacterales bacterium | reverse complement strand
TCCTCCGCCTCCTCCGCCTCGTCATCGTGCCCAGGCTGTCCTGGTTGTCCATGCTCCTCGGGCCGCGCCGGCAGGACCAGGCTCTTCTCGGCAAGCGAGAGCAGCCGCCGCAGCGTGCGTCCCGCGTGCTGCGCCTCCCGGTCCTTCCCTGCACCCGCATCGGCTCCCCCCACTCCCACTGCCCCCGCGGCGCTGACGACCGAGAGGATCGCGTCGAGGGTGACCCGGCCAACGAATACCCCCAGGCAGCGGAAGAACCGCCGCTCGTCCTCGTCCAGCAGGTCATAGCTCCAGCCGACTGCCGCCTCCAGACTCCGCTGGCGCGCGGGCACGTCCGCCGCCTCCGACGTCAGCAGCTGCAGCCGGTCCGCCAGCCGGCGCGCGACCGTCGGCAGCGACAGCACATCCAGGCGGGCGGCGGCCAGCTCGAGCGCCAGCGGCAGGCCGTCCAGCTGCACCACCAGCTGGGCCACCAGTGGCGCCTGCTTCGCATTCAGGGCGAAGTCGGCCCGCCGCGCCTGAGCCCGCTCGACGAACAGCGCCACTGAGGGAATCTGCGCCAGCTCGTCGAGGGGTGGCAGCGTCGTGGTGGGGTCGGGCACCGGCAGCGGCGCGACGCGTAGCGTCTGCTCCCAGCGCAGTTGCAAGGGGACGCGGCTGGTCACCAGCAGCGCCAGCCCGGGACAGCTTGCCAACAAGTCGGCGAGCGAGACGGCACCCGCCGGCAGCACCTGCTCGAAGTTGTCGAGCACCAGCAGTAGCGCCTGGTCGCACAGGAAGGCGCGCAGCCGCTCGGGCAGCGGGGGGTGCCCGGTGTCGTTGAGACCGACAGCGCGGGCGATGACCGGCGGCACGTGCGCCGGGTCGCGGATCGGCGCGAGGTCGACCAGCGTCACCCCGCCTGGGAAATGGTCGGCGAGCCGAGCGGCGGCCGCCAGCGCCAGGCGCGTCTTGCCCACCCCGGCCGGCCCGACGAGCGTCAGCAGGCGCACGCTCTCGGCCAGCAGCCGCTGACGGATCGTCGCCAGCTCGGCCGTCCGGTCGATGAGCGGCGTTAGTTGGTCCGGCAGGAAGACCGAGGCTGGGCCCATGACGCACCTCCCAGGCGGATCGCGTCCCCTGCTATCCCGGAGACCCTGCAGATGCCCTCCAGTATACCAGGGATCACCGGGAGCACAGAGAGAACCGATGGGTGATGGGACGCCGGTCAATAGGGGGCGGCGGCCGGCGCAGGAGCGGCGGGAGCGGCCGTACGCCTCGTGGCATGGCCGTCTGCTGCTGTGTAGCAGCAGTCGCTACCCATCATTGTGAAGGAGGTTGCGGATGTCGTCTGCGCTCCAGCCACGCCCGTATGGAGGCCTCAGCACCCTGGCGCCCTGGCTGGTAATAGGTGCGTTCGCGCAGTGCATCCGGCAAGTATGCTTGCGGACGCTCTGGCGGGGGCCGATTGGGATCGGCTGGATCGGGAGCACCTTCATACACGTCATGCGCGTAAACGTAGCCTTTGCCGTAGTCGAGATCGCGCATCAGCCCCGTCGGCGCGTTGCGCAGGTGTAGCGGCACCGGGTCATTGCGCGTCGCCCGCACGTCCTGCTGGACCGCGTCATAGGCGGTATAGAGCGCATTGCTCTTGGGGGCGGTTGCGAGATGCACCACAGCCTGTGCCAGCGCCAGTGCGCCTTCAGGCATGCCAATGAAATGGACTGCCTGTTGCGCAGCCATGCACACCACGAGGGCCTGCGGGTCGGCCATGCCCACGTCTTCGCTGGCGAAGCGAATCAGCCGCCGCACCACATACAGCGGATCTTCTCCGGACTCTAGCATGCGCGCCAGCCAGTAGAGCGCCGCGTCTGGGTCGGAGCCACGCAGCGATTTGTGCAGCGCCGAGATGATGTTGTAATGCTCTTCGCCGGACTTGTCATAGAGCAGCGCCCGTCGCTGCACGGCGTCCTCTACTGTAGCCAGGTCAATCACCCGTGTTCCATCGGCCGCGGGCGATGCCACGGCGGCGGACAGCTCCAGGGCGTTGAGGGCGCTACGCGCATCACCGTTGGCGAACCCCGCGAGATACGCCAGGGCCTCGTCCGTAACGGTGAGTGACTGCCCGCCCAGACCTCGTTCCGCGTCGCCCAGAGCGCGACGCAGCACCGCTGTTACATGCTCCTCTGTCAGCGCCCGCAGCGTGAAGACACGCGCCCGCGAAAGCAGCGCCGCATTCACCTCGAACGAGGGATTCTCGGTGGTCGCGCCGATGAGCGTGACGGTGCCGCGCTCCACGTGAGGGAGGATAGCGTCCTGTTGCGCTTTGTTGAACCGATGGATCTCATC
The DNA here is from genome assembly GCA_964416775.1 of uncultured Ktedonobacterales bacterium. Taxonomy (GTDB): domain Bacteria; phylum Chloroflexota; class Ktedonobacteria; order Ktedonobacterales; family JADMIN01; genus CAYQFU01. The sequence goes on along the minus strand of CAYQFU010000325.1, from coordinate 1,482 downwards.
GATGAAGAGGATCGTGCGGCGGCCCGTGGCGCGCAGCAGCTTCTCCGCATCCTCGACCACGCGTCGCAGATCGGCCACGCCCGCGGTGACGGCGCTCAATGCGACAAATCGCGCTTTCGTCGTCTTCGCGATGACACTCGCGAGTGTGGTTTTCCCGCTACCCGGTGGACCCCAGAGGATCATCGACGCGACATGGTCGCTCTCCACACTGCGGCGCAATGCCCGGTCGCGGCCCAGCAGATGCTCCTGCCCGACGATCTCGTCGAGGGTCTGCGGGCGCATCCGTGCCGCCAATGGCTGCGCGGTCTCGGTTGACAGGTCCGTCTCATGGCGCGTGGAGCCGCTGCCCACGGACGTGGCGCGCTTGCGGGCGCTGCCGCCGGCCGGTGCCTCACTCGCCCACTCATCACCGAACAGGGAGGTTTGCTCCTCGTCGTTGCTCATCAGTGCTGCCTCCGCGCCTGCTCAACCTTGCCATTGCCTGAGTATAGCATCCGCGCTTGGCGGTCTGTCTTGCCGGGAAGGCGCTTCCAAACGTCGGGAGCCATCAGTGGGGACGCTCATCGCAAGTGCCGCGCTCAGGGAAAGGGGAAGAGACGTGTAATGCGGTGTGGCGCTCCTGTAAGCCGCTCCGCGTACGCTCTCGACGAAGGCACGAGAGTTCCGCGGGCCGCTGAGGCCCCCTGCTTGCAAGTGCCTACAGTTCTTCCCGTCATGCCGACGATACAGGATTTGCCCGCACGCAGCGGTATCAGGAGGACTGGGAGGACTGCCGCTGACGTGCACAGCTGCCACCGCCACCGCCATCGCTCACCTACAGGAGCGCACACCCCATGTCTACGATCCAGGTCGGTGACGTGACTATCACCCCCGTCCAGGAGTGGAGGGACCACCTCGACGCCGATCGGCCGCTCGCCACCGCGTCGCGTCGGCGCATCCTCGGCTGGGCCGCGGATCACCAGGCGGCCTTCCTCGCGGCCCACTTCCCAATCGAGCGTGCCGCGCGCATCGCGCGGCGGGGAGACAGCTTTGCCATCGACGGGTGGACCGCGCTGGTCTAGACGTAGGTCGAAACGCGGCGGATGGGCCAAATTCGGTTCAGGCACACGCGTGGTGCAGCTGAACAGCAGGAGGGAGCGGCTCCGCCTGGAGATCGGTCCACCAACCACCGCCCGAGCAGGCTATTTCCATTCGCTTCCATGTCTGAGCCAGACATGCGGTCATACCGCGCTCAAAGGAGGAGACGCACTATGAAGATGTTGCGTGGCGGTCGGGGTCCAGCCTCGATCGCCGTGCTGATGGCGATGGCCGTGGTCGCCCTCGGCGTGGTTGCCGGTTCGGGTGTCAGGTCTTCGTCCGTCTCGGCCGCGGTTACCGCCCCCGGGCCCGCGTGTAGCGCGAAACCGACCATTGTCTTAGTGCATGGTGCCTGGGCCGGCCCATCCAGCTGGAGCGGGGAGGTCGACCGCCTGCAGCGCGACG
>CAYQFU010000324.1:0-3839 GCA_964416775.1 uncultured Ktedonobacterales bacterium | reverse complement strand
TCCCACGGTTGCTGGGGGTCTTTGCCGCCGGGCGCATCATCAACCCGAAGACGGCTCGCTCGCAGCTGCTGGGCGGGATGACGATGGGCCTGTCGATGGCGCTGCACGAGGCGAGCGTGCTGGACCCGCGCTTCGGCGACTTCGTCAACCACGACTTCGCCGAGTATCACATCGCCACCAACGCCGACGTCGGTACGGTCGATGTGGCCTGGATCGACGAGGACGATCCGCACGTCAACCCGCTGGGCGCCAAGCCCATCGGCGAGACCGGCATCGTCGGCACCGCCGCGGCCATCGCCAACGCCGTCTATCACGCGACAGGTGTCCGCGTGCGCGACCTGCCGATCACTCTTGACAAGCTCATGCGCTGAGGCACCTGGACTACGCCGGCAAGAAGCGCTCTGGCGGGAAACACCCTGGGCAGCACCCTCGTGGCACGTGCGAGGAGCGTGCCCATGGCGACGCGCTGTGGCTGCCTGTGCATGCTGCCTGTGCATGTTGGCTCTTCGTCGCCCTCCTCTACTCTTATTCCGCCTGAACAGTCACCAGCAGCCAGAACATCACGACCTTGAACCAGGCGGGAGTGCGTTGGATGAGCCGGGTGCCCGAAACGTCGAGCGAGGCCCAGGCTCTGGTGGCGGAGACGACTGCGGACCGGCAGCACAGCGCCGACGGCACCCGCCAATGGTGGAGCCGGGTGGTCGAGCGCCCGCAGGGAGCGGAACGCTGGATCGTCGTCCGTAGCCCGGAGGGGGGAGGCCCGGGCACGGGCCACCGTGCAGCGCCAGGCGGCGCGCGACCAGGCGACCGGGGAGAAGCGCTTGTGGCATTTGGGCAATCAGCCCTTTGCCTGCAAGGCCGATGCGGCGGCCGCCCTGGCCAAGACCTGCCAGCGGCGGCCCGCCTGGATCCAGGTCGCGGCGACGGTGGGCAGCCGGCCCCACTATGGGGGGCGGGGGCGTCCCCGCAAGGATGCCACGCCCGCTGCTCTGGTCTGGCACCTGCAAGCGACGGTCACCCTAGAGGCCGCGGCCCTCGAGCGCGAAGCGCTGCGCCGCCTTTATCGTCGGGACCAACCTCCTCGACGTCCAAACCTGGCCCGATGACGCCGTCATCGCCTGCTACCGCGCCCAACCGGCGGCCGAGCGCGGGTTTGCCTTTCTCAAAGACCCCCTCTTTCTGGCCTCCTCGGTGGTCGTGAAGAAGCCCCAGCGCGTCATGGCGATCGCCTTCATCATGGTGCACTGTCTGCTGGTCTATAAGCTGGCCGAGTTGCGAGTGCGCCAGCGCCTGGCCGCGACCGCCTAATACCAAATCCGGTTGAACCGTTGCGTTCGCGCCGGGCGGGCGTCCACCGGACGACCCTACGCAAAGCGGAAGCAATCACCAGAATCTGGTATAAACCGTGCCCGACCAGGTGTGCAAACCCACCGCCCGGCCGACCATGCGTTGGCTCTTCCAGTGCTTCGAAGGCGTGGATCTCCACCACACCCGCGCCCCAGACGGCACCTGCCAGACCGAGGTCCTGCGCCTGAGCGCGCTGCATCGCCAGGTCCTACGCTTGCTGGGGCCCGCTTACGAAAACTGCTATTTGGTCTTCCGGGAAAGTGCGGAATGAGAGCACGACCATTTCTCTTGGAAATAGCGGTTCATCTCGGTCCTTTCGGTTGTGTTGGACACGTCGGAACGGCCGACGCCTTCTGATTCCGGTTGGCACGTTGCTCCGCCGAGCGGAGTACCACAGCGCAACACGGGATTGCATGCGAGGCGCGAGCGCCATGCAGTCCCGCTCAACCCGAGGGGTCTCTGGCCTATTCTCGGTGAGAGACCAGAAAGCGGTCAACGCCGACGTCGGCGTGCAGATCTGGTGTGCCGCGCAGTTACCCAAGTGCACGGGGTGATAGGCGGTACCAGCGGCGCGCATTCTCGCTCCAGAGCTGCCGGCGGTGCTCTGGCGAAAGGTGGGCGATAAGGTCGTCCAGCGTCTCCACCCAGCGCTGGTAGGAGGAGGCGAGCGTGACCACTGGCCAGTCGCCGCCAAAGAACACGCGGCTCGGTCCGAACACGGCGAGCGCGTGCTCCACGTACGGCGCCAGATCCTCTGGCTGCCACTGGTGCCAATCGGCTTCGGTCACCAGCCCGCTGATCTTGCAGGCGACATTGGGCAAAGCGGCCAGGGCGGCCAGCTGGTCACGCCAGGGATCGAGCTGGGCAGCCTGGATTGGGGGCTTGCCAAGATGATCGAGCACGAAGGTGACGGTGGGACACTGGCGCACGAGTGTCGTCACGGCGGGCAACTGGTCATGACGGATGCAGATGTCAAACGAGAAGCCAAACGCTTCGAGCAGGCGGGTCCCCTGAACAAAGTCCGCACGCAGGCAGATATTGGGATCGGGCTCGTCTTGCAGGTTGCGCCGCACCCCTGTCACCAGGGGCCCGAGGGCGGATAACGCCTGCAGATAGGCGCGGACACGGAGCCCATCGTCCAGGGGCGCCGCGGCCACCACGCCGCGGAGGCGGGGATCGGACTGAGCCAGAGACACCGCCCACTGGGCTTCGAGCAGGGCGTATGGGGCCGCGACGCCCGTTTCTACATAGACCATCTCGGCGATTGTCAGCCCGGCCGTCTGGTCCTGATAGTCCGGCAGGCCAAAGGGGCGATCGAGCGCTGGGAGCGACGCGAGCCAGGGACGGGGATACTGGGAGGGCTGCCACAGGTGGACGTGCGCGTCGACGATGGGCAGATCAAGCATGGAGATCGCCTCCTGGTAGCCTCATCATTCGGAATCTGGTTGAACCGTTGGTCCGCTCGGTGCGCCTTCGTCCGCCGGGCGTCCACCGGACGAGGACGCAGATCCATGCGTCCCTACGAAGGGCGGGCGTGCACGGGACGATGGCGCATCGCCATGCGCCCCCACCATGGGCGAGCGAACATCCAGATCTGATGTCATAGCCTCCCACAACCCGTCGGGAATGGGCGTGCGCGCTAGAGTGACTGTCTCCATCAACCGCTCCGGCTTGCTCATGCCCACAATCGTCGAGACGATGCGCGGATCGCGCAACGAGAACTGCAGGGCGACGGCCGCCAGCGGTACGTGATAGTGCTGGCACAGGGCCTCCAGGGTATGGGCACGCCGCAGGTAGTCCTCGCTCGCGCGATCGTACTGATAGCGCGGATAGGCGCTGGGTCCCTTGGCCAGGATGCCCGAGCCATAGGGCGCCGCGTTGAGCGCCGCCACGCCGTGTTGCTGGCAGGCGTCCCAGAATGGATCGGCTTCCTGGTTGAGCAGCGTGTAGCGATTGTGGCTGATGGCGGCCTCGAAGAGATCGGTCGCAACGAACTGGGTCATCAGGTCGATCGGTCCGCCGGCAATGCCCAGGTGCTGAATCACGCCTTCATCGCGGAGCTGCTGGAGCGCGGCGACTGGTCCGCCCGGCGCCATGGCCGCAGCGAAGCCGATGTGCTCAGGGTCGTGCAGGTAACAGAGCTGCACGTGGGCCAGCCCGAGCAGTCGAAGGCTGCGCTCGACACTGCGACGCATCTGGTCGCCGGTGAACTCCCCCGTCTGGAGGTCGCGATCGGCCTTGGTGGCGATGACCAGCCCAGAAGGCACGCCCCCACGCTCGCGAATCACCACGCCGATGCGCCGCTCGCTCTCGCCGTCCCCATAGGACGCCGCGGTGTCGAGGAACGGAATGGGGCCTGCGAAAGCCGCTCGAATGGTGTCCAGCGCCTGCGCTTCAGGAACTCCGTAGCCAAAGGTATCGGGCATGTCGGCCAGGGGCGCGCAGCCGACGCAGAGCGGCGGCACGCGTAACGTCGTGTGCCCGAGCGGTCG
>CAYQFU010000323.1:0-3929 GCA_964416775.1 uncultured Ktedonobacterales bacterium | reverse complement strand
ACCTCTAACCTTGCGGTTAACAGCCGCCTGCTCTACCGTTGAGCTACCGAGGAATGGGTTGTGTTGGCTGTATGGGCCGCTCCACGAGGGACGCGTATCCACACAACGCGCTGAAGTATACACCGCCAGCGTGGTCGGCGTCAAGCGCGATGCTCAGCAATCAGCTGTTGATGATGGTGCCACCGTTGGGCTGCAGGACCTGGCCGGTCATGTAGGAGGAATCGTCGCAGGCGAGGAAAACGTAGCTCGGGGCGATCTCCTCGGGCTGGGCGGGCCGCTTCATCGGCGCGCTCTCCCCGAATTTCTCCGCGCGCTCGGAGGTGAAGGTGGAAGGGATGAGCGGCGTCCAGACGGGGCCGGGTGCCACTCCGTTGACGCGGATGCCCTTCTCGACCAGCGCCAGCGCGAGCGAGCGGGTGAAGCTGACGATGGCACCCTTGGTGGCCGAGTAGTCGATGAGGCGCGGGTTGCCACGATAGGCGGTGACGGACGTGGTGTTGACGATGGCGCTGCCGTCGTGCAGGTGTGGCAGGGCGGCCTGGGACATGTAGAAGTATGAGAAGATGTTGGTGCGGAAGGTCCGCTCCAGCTGCTCGGGGCTGATCTGCTCCAGACTGTCCCGGGGATGCTGCTCACCCGCGTTGTTGACCAGTACGTCCAGATGACCTAGCTCATTCACGGTCCGCCGCACGGCCTCGCGACAGAAGCTGGGCTCGGCGACAACGTCCGCGATGAGCAGACAGCGCCTGCCTTCGCGCGCGACGAGCCCTTTCGTCTCCTCGGCGTCGGCGTGCTCGTTGAGGTAGACGATGGCGATGTCCGCGCCCTCTTTGGCGAAGAACACGGCGGTGGCCCGGCCGATGCCGCTGTCGCCGCCGGGGATCATTGCGACCTTGCCGGCCAGCTTGTCCGCCCCGCGATAGCGATAGTCCATGGCGCGGGGACGAGGCGTCATCCGCGATTCGATGCCCGGCTGGCGGTCCTGCTGCTGCGGTGGCTGGTGGGATTGCTGCTGGCCCGACAGAATCGGGCTTTAGCCCGCCGCCAGCCGCTGGGGTTCACCCCAGGCGGTGAGGCGCTCCTCGGCTTGAGCCCGAAGTCCTCGCCCGTTGCCTGGTGGTCTAACTTGTGGTACACAACCCATATGGAACCGACACACGCGTAGCAGCGAGATGAACAGCGTGTCCATCTCATCATCTATCCCCTCATCTGGTGCCCACGGCGGCGCAAGCCGGTGTGAGTGGGGCCGGTGGCCGCACGGTGCCGGGAGTTAATCGAGGGCCAGTGCGCGCAGAAGGGGTGGCACGTGATGGCCCTGGCGGTCCAGCCGGACCACATCCACCTCGTCGTGTTCGTGCGGGTGTGGCCGAGCGACAGCGCCGCGGAGGTGGTGAAGGCGTGCACGGGCAGCACGTCGTTCCCTCTGCGCACCGAGTTCCCCCACCTGCTCACGTTGCCGTCGATGTGGACGCGCAGCTCCTTCGCCAGCACCGCGGGCGATGTCAGTCAGGAGACCATTCGGCGGTCCATCGCCGCCCAGACGAGGCGCTAACGGGGCAGCGGGGGCCGAGACCGTGCGCAAGACGTACAAAGAGAAGCTGAGGGCGTGTTTTGGAAATCACATGGAGCGAATAGTCTGCTCCGGTTTGTCCTCAAAAGAGGCAGAGATAGGTCATTTGCCCCATCTCATGTTCTCACGTCGATTCTACACTTGAGATCTGCAAGGATAGTGCTTTGCAGTGATCAAGACGGGAGAATATGCGAATGATACGCGACTTCAAATGGCGAGTTGGCTTCCTTATAGGTGTTCTGCTCATTCTCTGGGCAATCGTCTTATTGTTTATACTGTCTTCCCATTTATCGTTGGGCCCCGCCCTGGGCCTCTTTTTTCTCACGGTAGGTGTCTTCATTCTGATGGCGCTTCTTATGGTGCTGTGTGTGTTTTTCAGGCAAACTCGTCCGTTTAGCTTTGGATTGGCCCTTCCGCTCCTGGTGCTCCAAATCGGACTGCTTATTCTGACGTACTTCAACTGGGGACCTCGGGGGGAGACCTTCCTCGTCAATCTGCCAGGATGTATGGCGTTGCTCGTCGTCGGAATTGCCTACTTGAGCAGTGTTGGCCATTCCGGTGGGGCGGGATAATGTCCAATAGAGTGTGGGGATTCTGTGGCCGGTTGATGAGATCGGCCACGAGGTAGTTCTGCTCGGGTGAGTTTGACAAGCGCACCTGAGAGGAGGACTGGACCGTGGCCGATGAGATGGGCATGGCACTTGAGGAGCTGAGTTTCCGGCGTGCGAAGCGTTTAAGCTCGACTTTGTACCTTTTGGGTCAGTAACACACCGCATGGGCAAGCTGCAGAAGCATCGAACGCGGTAATACAACGACATCCGGGTCCGAGGGCGATGTGGGAAAAACACAATTGCCCCACAGCTACCGCCGCACGAGGGCCAAGACATCGCTCAAGGTAGCCGTCTGTTTCTGATACCAAGCAAGCTGCTTGAATGGCAGGTGGCCCTCAGGAGCAAGCGCATGCCCAAAGAGCGCCACCAGGCTGTAAAGCCCCAAGAGCAACGGCGTCGTCCGTTCAATGGCCACATCCGACCATTGGCGTTGCGTCTCGATGCCCAGATGCGCCCGACCTTCCTCGAACGTGGCTTCCACACTCCAGCGCTGCATGCAATCGCCGACGATCTCCTCAGCAGACTGCGTCTGGTCGGTGGAAAACAACGCTTTGGCTGGCCGTTTTCCCGCCGGATCCCGGGTGAGCACCCAGCGCATGGGCAAGGGAGTCGAGCCAAAGCGGTACCACCAGGCGGGGCCCGTACACAGCTCCACTGCCCGTTTGCCTTCCCCCTACCAGTCCAGGGTCAGCCGCTGCCACACCGTCTGCGGATCATGGAGGACCTGTTCCAAAGAAGGCAGGCGTGGGCCGACCACGGGAGGCCGCCCCAAGGTGTGTTTGCTGCGCAGCGGAGGCGGTTGGTGGATCACCGCGTCCAGGCGAAAGGGGGCAATCAGTGTGATCTGCTCGCGGGTGCAGTGGAGCCCCAGTTCCAGGATGCTGTCGGCCAGATCGCCCATCAGCTTGATCCGGACTCCTGGCAGCCAGCGCCGCAGCACACGCACCAGTTGGTGTGCCCGCATGCCGATCGTTTTGTGGCGCAGGCCCAGTTGCTGGCTCACGTCCGGGGTGGTGGCGAGGGCCGCGAGCAACGGCAAGGCCCACCGCTGCCGCGTCCACGGCACCGTCACGACCACTGCCAGCACGATCCCAGCACGATCCAGCGCAACCCCGGACTGCTCACCGAGCGCTCGCGGCTGGAGCGGGCGCTAGCACGAGAATGCCCGCGTTGGCGCATCTTGGCGCCCCAGCGCCGCTCCAGGGTTGCGTCGATCACGACATCCAGTGTCCCTCCGGCGTGGACGAAGGTCTCTAGGATCAGGGAAAGTAAGCGCCGACTCGCCTCCAGCGGCGACCAGTGGGCACGATTCAGGACTTGGTGAAAGGCGCTCAAGTGCGGATCCTGGTGATGGCCGGTTTGCCACAACGCGGCCGTTACGGTTCGGCGCCCGCGTGCCAGGAGCGTGCCCCTCAGGAGGGTCATCATGTGCTTCCAGGTGGGGGCGGTAAACAAGGGGCGAAATGGCGTCAGAATCGCTAGAATGGGGTCACAACAGGGCATGAACTTCCTCCTTGATAAGAGAGCGCTTTGGTCAGTTGCGATCTTACTCCAAAGAGTGTTCATGCCTCGTTCTTCCCTCAAAAAGTACAAAGTCGAGCTGAGACCGACGCCTGCCCAGGAGCGGGCGCTGGATGACGTGCTCTGGCGCTGCCGCACCCTCTACAACACCGCGCTGGCGCAGCGCATCACCGCCTGGCAGCGGTGCCACGTCTCCCTCTCGCGCTACGAGCAGGAAGCGGAACTGA
>CAYQFU010000322.1:0-3970 GCA_964416775.1 uncultured Ktedonobacterales bacterium | reverse complement strand
GTCGCGCGCCGAGAACTGCCAGATGCCCAGCGCCAGCAGCGCCAGCGCCACGCCAAGCATGCCTGTGAAGGCGCCCCAGTTGAGCCCGTTCAAGAGCGGCGCGCCGTACTGGTGATACATCGAGAAGTTCAGCACCCAGCTCGGCAGCTTGAGGAACGCCTGCAACAGATCCGCCAGGTAGGAGATCCCCAGGAAGGTCGCCATGATGCCGATGACCAGCCCCGGTGCCAGCGACCCCGCTAGTGCATAGATCAGCGAAGCCGTGATCAGCGCCAGGGGCAGCATCCCCAGCGACGCCTCCGCCACCCGCCCACCATCGAAGGCGAACCCGGTCGCCTGCGCGCACACCACGACGGCGAGCCAGATGGCGAGCGTCGCCACGACCGCGGCGGCCAGCACGGCCGCATAGCGTTCCAGCATAACGCGCCAGCGCGGCTGCGGCGTGCTCAGCACCAGCTCGAAGCGCCCACTATCCAGGTCGGTGGCCCAGTGATAGGCGATGAGGCCCGCGAAGAGCGGAAGCAGCAGCGGCATGAAGCCATAGACCAGCACCTCCAGGAAGCCGGCGTTGGTCGCAATGTCGGCGCCGCTGAAGAGCTTGCTGATGAGCGACGTGTAGGTATTGCTGCCGCTGCTGCCGAGCAGGGTCTGGACCTGGTGCTCGAGGCCACTGGCGACGAGCACGAAGAAGCCTGTCACCACAGTCAGTGACACGATCCACCAGAGCATCTCGGCGCCATTGCGCCGTAGCGCCTGCAGCCCGACGCTGCGCACGAACAGGTCGCGCTCCTCCCGCGCCAGCACCAGCCCCGCCGGCTTGGCTTGCTGCGCGGCCCGCTGGCCTAGTGGCACATCGGCCAGCACCGAGCGTCCGATGTCACGGCGCAGGAAGAGGGGCAGCGCCGCGCCCACCAGCACGAGGCTGAAGACCACCAGCAGGACCAGCGCGCCCCAGTTCGGCGCGTAGCCTGGCACTAGCGGCAGGTTCTGGTCGTAGTAGTAGAGCGGCGAGAAGGGCCGCACGCCCGCGTCGGCTGTGATTGCCCGCCCTGTGCCGTCCAGCACGTAGGAGAAGGCCATCAGTCCACCGGCCCAGCCGGCCGCCGCTCCCCGGCTCATGAATTGGGCCAAGAGTAACGCCAGCGCCCCAAAGAAGAAGGCCGCCAGTCCCCCGTTGACGCCCGCCAGCAGGGCGGCTCCTGGATCAAGCGTCACCTTGGCGCTGGGCATGGCGGCCAGCGTGAGCACGCCGATGAGGATGGACACCATACCTGTGGCGGTCGCCAAGGCCAACACCTTCTGGCCCAGCACGCTCAGGCGCGACTGCGGCGTGGAGAGCACGATGTCCATCGCGCCGCGCTCTTCCTCGCCGCGGGTCATGCGGGCGCCAGCCAGTAGCGTCCAGATGCCCAGCACAATCGGCAGCCACCCCATGACTTTGTAGGTGACGTAGCCGCCGGGGGTATACGCCTTGATCGTTTCGCCAAAGAAGGCGAACTTTTCCACGGTCTGTTGGAGCGCCGACGGGGACAGACCGGCGAACGCCTGTGGGACCGCCGCATAGGAAAAGAACACGCTCAGGCCCAGGCCGAGACCCCAGCCCAGGATGCCCCAACGATAGTCGCGCAGCGACTTGGTGAAGATGGACCGAAACATCGCTGGCCTCCCCTAGCCCTTCACCGCGGAGGGCACACTCTCGGGCGTGTAGTAGCGCAGGAAGACTTCCTCCAGGCTGGGCTCACGCGTCGTGAGGTTGATCGCGCCGTGCTGGGCAGCCGCCTGCAGCACCGCGCCCAGGTCGCCCTGCACCGTCAGCCGCAGGCCGCGCCCGCCGTTGTTCGCCTCCACGCCGCGCACGCCGGGTACCCCGCTGAACCACTCGGCCGAGGGCGGCGTGGCAAAGGTGATCTCGACCTCGTGGTGCTTGATGTCCCTCAAGGTGGCGACGGCGTCCACGTTGGCCAGCTGCCCCTCGCGGATAATCCCTACCCGGTCACACGTGCGCTCGACCTCGGGCAGGTTGTGCGAGGAAAGAAAGACCGTCCGTCCCTCCGCCTTGACCTCCGCGACCATGCGATAAAACTCTTGCTGGTTGAGGGGATCGAGCCCGCTGGTCGGCTCATCGAGGATCAGCAGGCGCGGGCGGTGCATGAACGCCTGCACCAAACCGACCTTCTGCTTGTTGCCGCGCGAGTACTCACGGAAGCGCCGGCTGGGGTCCAGCTCAAGACGCGCGACCAACTTCTTCAGGTAGGCCTGGTCCACCCCACCACGCAGGTAGCCGAGATACTGGAGGATTTGGGCGCCGGTGAGGGCCGGGTCGAGGGTGAACTCACCGGGCAGATAGCCCACCAGCCGCTTGACCTCCGTCGACTGCGACCAGCAGTCCAGCCCGCCAATGGTCGCGCGGCCACTGGTCGGCTTCAAGAGGCCCATGAGCGTGCGAATGGTGGTTGTCTTGCCAGCGCCATTGGGGCCGAGAAAGCCGAACACCTCGCCCTCGTCTACCGTGAACGTCACGTCGATGATGCCTCGGCTGGCTCCGTAGCGCTTGGTCAGATGCTCGGCTGCGATGATCGCTGTCATGCTGTGAATGACCTCCACTCAATCAAGTTGGTCTTCGACTGCCTTGAGTTTCTCCAGCCACTCGACGAGAAGTTGTTTGCCCACCGAGCTGTCGCTCGGTGGCTGGTCTGGCTCCAGCCAGCGGCGGATCAAGTCGCTGATCGCCTCGGTCAGCTGCTCCGTGGATGGCATCTGTCCCTGGCCCAGGAAATCAGGCGTGTGCACGATACCAATCTTCAGAGCGCTCGTCAGAAACGTGATGACGGAAACTGCAAGATCGGCGCGGATCAGTCCGACACGTTGCAGCTGGACAATATACTCCTCGTAATCGCCAGCCATCTGCTGCAGTGTCTCAGGAGCAAAAGCGCCTGTCAGCCCCTGGACGATGTCCGGCCTGCCCTTCATAAGGGCAGCCAGGAGCGGATTGGAGAAGGCAGCGAGCATACCATGCGTCCAGAGGCGATGCGGTAATCCGCCTTCTGGATCGTCGGCAATTCGCTGCAGCGTGTATGCTACGGCCTGCCGGCTGGCGCGCCGCAGGGCGGCGCCAAACAACTCATTCTTGTCCTTCCAATGCAGGTAGATGGTGCCCTTCCCCACGCCTGCCTCGTGGGCTACGTCATCGATGGTGGTCTTGCGATAGCCCCAGCGCACCAGCAGCGTGGCGGCAGCGTCCAGAATGCGCTCTTCGCGCCGCTGCCGCTCGTCAGGCTGGGCGCCAGGCTCGGTCTGCTGTCTGGCCGTCCCTTTGGTCTCGTGCGACTGATCGATGGTTTTGCGACTTGTTGCCATAGATGCCTTAGATTCCTTCCTTCCTGGATCTGTGCTGTGACCAGATGACCAGATAGACCATTCCGGTCATATCGTAGGGCAAGACCCATCAAGCGTCAAGGGTCCACCGAAGAGACGCGGCGGTGATGGCAAAGTCGCCTTCTCCGTCAGCTCGTCGGGAGGGTGGATGCTCGCACGCTACCACGTCGACGCGGCGGGCACCCAACAGCGCACGATCTTGCTGCGCAATGAGCACAGCGACGCCGTCCACACCGGGCGGGACGCCTACAATTGGCTCACCGTGATCGTGCGCGGCGACGAGTATCTGTGCTTCGTACGCGACCACCCCGTCGGCATGTACCACGACACCGCCGGACTCACACCGCGTCAGGGACACCTCGGCATCTGGCTTGGCGGCGATCACACCGAGGGCGCGTACTACTACTTCTCAGTCTATCCCGCCGCATAGGCTACTGACGGATCAAACCCCTCGCGACCTACTAGTCTCGTGCTGAATACCAGTCCAACACCCGTAAGGCGCGCAGCGTGTTCCACCGGCTCGGGCGGCCCTCGCCCTCGTCCACCTCGACCGCCATCGTGCCGGGGTGCTGGTGCTCGAGCGGCCACCGGCCGT
>CAYQFU010000321.1:0-3974 GCA_964416775.1 uncultured Ktedonobacterales bacterium | reverse complement strand
GACGGTAACGCTCGGCGCCGGCTGCTGGCCGATGCGCACGGCGCAGCCGGCCAGGGCGGACGCGACAACCCAGAACGCCGCCAGCGCCAGCAGCAGCCGATGCGGGCCGTTGCGCTTCGCGCTCAAGCGTCGGGCCCCCGCAATGCCCGTCATGGCCGATCCCTCCGTGTGGCTCCCGTACGCTGCGCCAGTTCCCGTGCGATCACCGCCCAGCGTCGTCTTTGCGGGATATACGCTACACGACACGACCCGCGAAAGCAAGCGGTAACGATCTCCCGGCCCAGCCACTTCTACGCGTCGCGCGTTCGTTGGGTTGGCCCACGGTTTGCGAACAGCCAGGCAGGTGGTGCCCACGCGCGTAGGATTCGCGCGGGCCTGCCCGACATCCACAGCGGGCTCGCAGCCAGTGAGCGAGAATTGGACACCGGCATGCCAGACGCACCGCAGACGCCATCCCAAGAGTCCGCACTCTCAGCCTCGGCGCTGCGCTGGGCGCGGCGGCGCGATGTTGTCATCTCCATCTTGGGATGGATCGTCGTCACCGGCCTCGTCGTGTGGGTGATCTCGCACGTCCTCCATGCGACGCTGCTCCTGCTGGTCGCGGCCTTCCTCGCCTACGCGCTCATGCCTGCGGTAGCTTTCCTCGCGCGCTTCGTGCCACGTTGGCTCGCCATCCTGTTGGTCTACTCCGCCGTCGTCGGCGTGCTCGGCGCGCTCGGCTATCTCGTTTTCTCAACGGCGTTGGAGCAGTTTTCGATGCTCGCGAGCGCCGCGACGCAGATACTCAAGCCCGGCGACTCCAGCGCCGTGGCCCCGCTCGTCCGCCGTCTCGAGCAGCTCGGCATCTCGCGCGACCAGATTCAGGCCATCGGCAGCCAGATCTTCGCCCAGACGCAAGTGCTCGCGGCGGGCATTGTCCCGCTGCTGGAGAGCGTCTTCGGCACCGTGCTCGACTTGGTGCTGGTGATCGTGCTCAGTGTGTACATCATGGTGGACGGCCGCCGTGTGGCGCAATGGCTGCGGACGAGCGCGCCCGTGAAGATGCGGCCGCGGGTCACCTTCATGATGTCCACCCTCCAGCGGGTCGTCGGCGGCTACATCCGCGGCCAGCTCATCCTCTCGACGCTCATTGGCCTCCTGGTCGGCCTGGGCATGGCGCTGTTCCGGCTGCCATACGCCGTGCTCCTGGGCGTGCTGGCGTTTGTGCTAGAGTTCATCCCCATTATCGGCGTGTTCGTCTCGGGCGCCGCGTGCGTGCTCATCGCCCTGACGCAAGGATGGCTCCTCGCGCTGGCGGTGCTCGCCTACTTCGTCTTCGTCCACGTCATCGAAGGCGACGTGGTCGGCCCGCGTGTCGTCGGCAAGGCGGTTGGCGTGCATCCCGCCGTCTCGATGATGGCGCTGATCGCCGGCGCGGAGCTCTTCGGCATCTGGGGCGCGCTCTTCGCCTCGCCCCTCGCCGGCCTGGTTCAGGCGGTCCTCGCGGAGGTCTGGCGCGAATGGCGCGAGATCCACTCGAACCAGTTCCCCGAGCAATTTGGCGCCGCCGTCGTACCCGTGACCACCGCCCAGGCGGCCATGGCCAGCGCCTCGCGATCGACAACAACCGCATCGCGTGCGCAAAAGACCTCGTCGGAACAGCGCGACGAGGCGGGACACGAATCACGCGAGCCGGCGCTGACGTAGCCGCAGAGCAGATGTAGCCGGCGAGCGATCCTGCGGCCGGGGCATCGAAATTCCGAGCTCACCCGTGCCGCGTCTAGAGCCGGTCAGATTCTCCCTCGTCCCCATCCCATCCCTGCCGCGGGACGCGAGACGCCGCTTCCGTCGCTGCTCCTCACACCTGCTCCAAGACCCTTGACTTACTAACTATATTAGTTATAATACTATTGTCATTAGCGATTGCGCCTGACGAATGAAAGCGAGGAGCATGGTCATGGAGACGCGCTATCTGGACGTGGCCGGCGGGCGGCTGGCATACGACCTCTACGGCGAGGACAATGCGGGTCCGCTGGTGGTCTGCGCGCCGAGCTTGGGCGACCTGCGCGGCGAGTATCGCTTCCTCGGGCCGCAGCTCGCGGAAGCCGGCTACCGCGTGGTGGCCTTTGACGTCCGCGGCCTGGGCGAGTCGACCGCGCGATGGGACGACTATTCGGCGGCGGCGACCGGAGCCGACATGCTGGCATTCGCACGCAGGCTGGGAAGTGGATCGGCCTATCTCATCGGCACCTCAATCGCGGGTGGCGCGGCCGTCTGGGCGGCGGCCGAGGCGCCCGAGCTCGTCGCCGGACTTGTCCTGATTGGCGCCAATGTGGGCGGCGCCCCCGGCTCGCGATGGCTCACGCGCCTCATGTACGGACCGCTCTTCGCGCGCCCCTGGGGACCGGCGATCTGGCTGCGCTACTTCGCCTCGCTCTACCCGGCGGCGCGGCCCGATGACTGGGCGGCGTACACGACGCGACTGCGGGCAAATCTGCGCGAGCCGGGGCGGCTCGCCGCCATGCGCCGGCAGGTCTTCGCCCTGCCCGACGGTGCCTCTCAGGTGATGCCGCGCGTCGGGAAGGTCGCCGTGCCCACCCTGGTGATGATGGGCACGAGAGACCGCGACTTCAAGGATCCGGCGGCCGAGGCGCGGCTCATCGCGGAGCGGTTACGCCCGACGCGGGCAACGGTGCGGCTGATTGAGGGCGCCGGTCATTACCCCCACGCCGAGATGCCCGCGCAGGCGGGGCCCGAGATCGTCGCCTTCCTCGACGGCGTGCGAGAGGCGGCGGCGCATGGCGCGTAGCGGGCCGCGGCCTGGACTCGACGAAGCAGCGGTGCTGCGCGCTGCCGCCGATCTGGTGGACGCCGATGGGTGGGAGGCGCTCAGCCTGGCGCGTCTGGCCGAGGCGCTGGGCGTGCGCACGCCCTCGCTCTACAACCACGTGGCGGGCCTCGAAGGCCTGCGGCGCGGGCTGGCGCTGATGGGCGTACGCGAGCTGCGCGACCGCATGGCGCGCGCCGCGATCGGCAAGAGCGGGCCCGACGCCCTCTTCGCCATCGCTGACGCTTACCGCCGCTTCGCCAAGGAGCATCCCGGGCTCTACGCCGCCAGCCTGCGCGCCCCGGCCCCGGATGACGCGCCGCTCATCGAGGCGGCTGACGACACACTGGCGATCATCCACGCGGTTCTCGCGCCGTACGGCCTTGACGAGGCGGCGGAGATCCACGCCATCCGCGCCTTCCGCAGCCTCGTCCACGGCTTCGTCTCCCTCGAGCTGGCCGGCGGGTTCGGAATGCCCTACGACCTCGAAGAGAGCTATCACACGCTCGTGCGCCTGCTCATCCTGGGTTTGGAGCGGCAATCGCGGCGCGACGCAAGCGCGTCGCCATAGCGCACTTGCCGGATAGTGAAGGGATCGGTTTCCATGCTGGCCGCCATCAGGTATGGCAATCTGGCTGTGGCTTTTCTTCTCGAGCTCTGTGCCCTTGGCGCGCTGGGATACTGGGGCTTCCAGGCGGGCAGCGGGATCGGGGCGAAGCTGGTCCTCGGTATCGGTGCGCCGCTCCTGGCTGCCATCGTGTGGGGAACATTCGTCGCTCCGAAGGCGGCGGTGACGCTGCCCGCACCGGCGCATCTGGCACTGCAACTCGTGGTCTTCGGCGTCGCCGCGGCGGCGCTCGCCGTGTCGGGTCGCCCCACCTGGGCATGGGTCTTCGGCCTCGCGGTCGTCGCCAACCTCGCGCTCGTTCGCGTGCTGGGTCAGTGACGCGCAATGCTCAGCCGGCCGTTCCCGCGCTTGGGTGAGCGCCCTCCTCGGCGACGTACGCCACGAAGCCGGTCGCGGTGTCGGCGATGAGCGCGTCCGGCGGGAGGCGGCGCAGGTGGGCGAAGGCCTCGAGGTCGCCGACCGCACCGGAGACGTTGCCGGCGAATGCGAGCGCGAGGCACGCGCCGAGGTCGGGGGATAGCCACGCGGCCACGATACATG
>CAYQFU010000320.1:0-4035 GCA_964416775.1 uncultured Ktedonobacterales bacterium | reverse complement strand
CTGAAGTGGTCCGACGGCCAGCCGCTGACCTCCGCCGACATCAAGTTCACCTACGACACCTTCATGTCGAAGGACTACGGCACCAAGAACGGGTTCCCGGCGAGCGAGGTCACCAGCGTCACTGCGCCCGACGCCACCACCGTCAAGATCGCGCTCAACACGGTGGACGCGACGTTCCCGGCGTACGCGTACATCGATCCGATCATCTTCTCGCCCCTGCCGCAGCACGTCCTCGGCAGCATGACGCCGGCGCAGATCAAGTCGTCGGACTACGGCTTCAAGCCGACCGTCAGCAGCGGCCCCTTCACGGTCACCGATCGGGTCAAGGGCGACCATATCACCGTCACCGCCAACCCGAACTATTACCAGGGCCCCGACAAGCCCTACCTCAAGACGGTGATCTTCAAGTACTTCGCCGACTCCACCACGCTGGTGAACGCCATGCAGGCGAACCAGGTCGACACCGCGTACTTCCTGGACATCAGCTTCTACGACACGCTGAAGAACATCCCCAACCGCAAGATCGTCCTGCCCACCCAGGCGCCGGGCGGCGGCTTCGCCAACTATGAGGCGTGGTACTTCAATACGAAGAACCCGAACGGCATCCTGGCTGATCCCAAGGTGCGCCTTGCCCTCGCGATGAGCTTCGACCCGGGCCTCGAGATCAACCAGATCTGGCATAGCCTGGCCAAGCCCACCTGCGACGACAACACCGGCACCCCCGCCCACGACCCGAGTCTCATCGTCAACACGGTCCGCTGCGCCTACGGCCCGAACGGCGAGGGCGCCAAGCTCGACGTCAACGGCGCCAAGGCCCTGCTCGCCGCCGACGGCTGGACCGCCGGCTCCGACGGCATCCTTGTCAAGAACGGCCAGAAGCTCACCCTGCGCATCGCGACTACCTCCGGCCGCAAGTACCGCGAGGACTCCGAGGCGCTCGCCCAGCAGGCCTGGAAGGCGATCGGCGTCGACCTCAAGGTCGACAACCACCCCTCCAGCGACCTCTTCGGCCCGGTCCTCTTCCCCGAGAAGGGCACTGGCGACTGGGACGTCGCCGAGTTCGAGAACTCGATCGGCATCGACCCCGACACGCACACGATCTGGGCCAGCGACCAGACCCCGCCGAACGGTGGCAGCAACCTGACCAACTACAGCAACCCCGCCGTCGACGCGGCCGAGGCCGCGCAGCAGGCGACGGTCGACCAGAACGCCCGCCTGGAGCAGTTCAAGATCATCCACGCGCAGATCCTGAAGGACGTCCCCACGTTCTACCTGTACTCCCCGCCGGATCTGTCGATGGCGCCGACGAACCTCCACAACTACACCCCGGACAGCATCGGCCCTTCCGAGACCGAGAACATCTGGGATTGGTGGGTCGGCTAGCCGTTAGCCAGAGCCTCTCCCGGACAAGCGCGCCCCGCACCGTGCGGTGCGGGGCGCCGCCCGCCGGACGACGACGACCGCGTCGCGCCCGGCGGGGCCCCGGCTGGCCTCCCCTCGCGACTCCCGCGTCCCGCCCATTGTGCGCCCCTACCCGTGGCCCGGCATGTGCTAGAATACTGCCCATCATTTACCAAGAATTCTTTGTCCCCCACCTGCGAAGACTATGCCGCCGCGCGGATGCTAGCGCGCGACCGGCGCAACTTGCCATCTCGACACGATTGATCGCACGGTTCACGGCCGGCGTCCTGGCGGCGCCCGTTCCGGGATGAACGGCCGAGCGGAATGGGAGGCAGACGAGCAATGCGAAGGTACCTGATTCGCCGGCTGCTGCAGACGATCTTGCTCCTCTTCATTCTCTCCGTCGTGCTCTTCTCGCTGCTCCATGCCATCCCCGGCGGACCCGTGCGCGCCCTCATCGGCCCGCGCGCGACGAAGGAGCAGATCGCTTCCATCACCCACGACCTCGGCCTCGACCAGCCCTTGTACATTCAGTATTGGAACTGGATCACGAACATCCTGCACGGCAACCTCGGCACGTCGTTCGCCTCCGGCTTGCCGGTCTCCTTCGAGATCGGCACCCGCGTCGGTAACACGCTCGAGCTGTTCCTTGCGGCGATGGCCTTCGCCATGATCGTCGCTATCCTGCTGGGCGTGCTCTCCGCCGTGCGCCAGTATTCCATCATGGACTACTCCGCGACGATCTTCGCCTATTTCGGCATCGCGATGCCCATCTTCTGGTTCGCGCTCGTGCTCCAGCAGATCTTCGGCGTCAAGCTGGGCGTGCTCCCGATCTTCGGCCAGCAGTCCCTCAACACCACCGGCTTCTCACCGCTCGATAATTTCGAGGATCACCTCGTCCACCTCATCTTGCCCATGATCACGCTCTCCCTGCTCTTCATCGCGGGGTGGAGCCGCTATCTGCGCTCCAGCATGCTCGACGTCGTCAAGCAGGACTACGTGCGCACGGCGCGCGCCAAGGGCCTGAGCCCGCGCGTCGTCTTCTTCAAGCATGCCCTGCGCAACGCGCTCATCCCCTTCATCACGGTCGTCGCGATCGACTTCGGCGGCATCGCCAGTGGCGCCGCCGTCACGGAGACGGTCTACAGTTGGCCGGGGCTCGGCTCCCGCTTCCTGGACGCCCTCAGCGACCGCGACTATCCCGTGCTGCTCGCCATGCTGCTGATCTCCGCGGCGAGCGTCATCCTCTTCAATCTCATCGCGGACCTCCTCTACGCCGTGGTGGACCCGCGCATCCGGTACTCGTAGCATCCGCTAGCATCCGCGCCCGTCAGGTCGAAGGGAGTCCGCGCGATGGATATCACGCAGCAAACCGGGCTGATGGCCCCGCCCGAAGGCGTCGAAGAGCTGACGCCGGAGCTGGCGCGCAAGCGCAAGAGCCAGCTTCGCCTCATCGGCGAGCGCTTTCTGCGCAACAAGGTGGCCGTCGTCGGCCTCGCCATCATCACGGTGATGGCCGTCCTCGTCATCTTCGCGCCGATCATCACGCACCAGACCGCCACCTACGACCCGACCACCACCATCGATCTCTTCCACAAGCTCGAAGGCCCCTCGGCCGCCCATCCCTTCGGCACCGACCAGCTCGGACGCGACGTGCTCGGCCGGCTGCTCTTCGGCGGGCGCGTCTCGCTCACCATCGGCATCACCTCCGCGCTTGTCGCCCTCTTCGTCGGCGTGACGGTGGGCGCGCTGGCGGGCTACTACGGCGGCTGGCTCGACACGATCCTCATGCGCATCACCGACTCGCTGCTCGCCCTGCCCTTCGTGCTGATCATCCTCGTCCTCTCCGTCGTCTTCTCGGACGGCTCGGTCACCAGCGTCGTGCTCATCATCGGCGCCTTCGCCTGGCTCTACACCGCCCGCATCGTGCGCGCCGAGTTCCTGGCCCTCAAGGAGCGCGAGTTCATCCTCGCCGCGCGTACGCTCGGCGCCAGCGACCTCCGGCTGATCTTGCTGCACCTGCTGCCCAACGCCGCCGGACCGATCATCGTGAACGCGACGCTGCTCATCGGCGCCAACATCATCACCGAGTCGCTGCTGAGCTTCTTCGGCTTCGGCCTCGCCAAGCCTGCCCCGAGCTGGGGAGGCATGCTGGAAGATTCCCAGCCCTACATCGGCATCCAGCCCTTCCTGCTGTGGGCGCCCGGCCTCTGCATCCTGATCACCGTGCTCGCCTTCAACCTCATAGGCGACGGCCTGCGCGACGCCCTCGATCCCTACGGGACGCAGCGCTAGCGCCTACCCGGTCGTCGATTTCTTGGAGATAGGAGCCCGCGCGTGGCCAGGCTACTCGACGTCAAAGACCTCACCGTAGAGTTCCGCACCCGCGAGGGTCCGGTGCACGCGGTCAACCAGGTCTCATTCCATGTGGATCAAGGCGAGGCCGTTGGCATCGTCGGCGAGAGCGGCTCGGGCAAGAGCGTCACCTCCCTCTCCATCATGCGCCTGCTGCCCATTCCACCGGCCAGGGTGGCCAGCGGCGAGGTGCTGCTGGAGGATCAGGACCTGCTCGACCTCAACGAGAATGAGATGAGCCGGGTCCGCGGCAAAGATGTCGCCATGATCTTCCAGGAG
>CAYQFU010000319.1:0-4101 GCA_964416775.1 uncultured Ktedonobacterales bacterium | reverse complement strand
AGCCGGCGCGCCGCGCCCTTCGAGGGCTGCGCGCCCGCCTCCACGAGCGCATCCAGCAGGGGCACGCCATCCGCCAGCCGGGCGGAGGCGATCCGCGACGACGGCACGGCGCCGGCCAGGTGCGGCAGCACCTCGGGCGTGAGCTCCTCCAGTCCCGCGCCGAAGAGCACGTTCGACGCGGCGGCGACGGCCTTCGCGGTCGCCTCGCCGTGGATCAGCTTGACGATCTCGAAGGCGAGGCGGCGCTGCGCCACGCGGCCGGACGGGTTCTCCAACTGCTGGCGCTCGAGCGCGGCGATCTCGTCCAGCGGCAGGAAGGTGAAGACCTTGAGGAAGCGCCCCACGTCCTCGTCCGCGGTGTTGATCCAGTACTGGTACATGTCGTACGGCGGCGTCATCGCGGGGTCGAGGTAGAGCGCGTTGCCCTCCGTCTTGCCGAGCTTCTGGCCGGTCGAAGTGGTCACCAGCGGCGCCGTGAGCGCGTGGACGTGCGCCTCGCGCGCCTTGCGGATGAGCTCCACGCCGGCGGTGAGGTTGCCCCACTGGTCGTTGCCGCCCACCTGCACCGTGCAGTTGTAGCGGTCGAAGAGGTGCAGGTAGTCGGTCGCCTGCAAGACCATGTAGCTGAACTCGGTGTAGGAGATGCCCGACTCGCTCTGGATGCGCGCCTTGACGGACTCCTTGGCGAGCATGGCATTGACGCTGAAGTGCTTGCCGATGTCGCGCAGGTATTCGATCAGGGTCATGCTGCCGAGCCAGTCGGCGTTATTGACCATGATCGCGGCGTTTGGCCCGTCGAAGTCGAGGAAGTGGCTCAACTGCTCGCGAACGTGCGCGGCGTTCGCGGCGACCTCCTCGGTGGAGAGGAGATTGCGCTCGGCGGACTTGCCGCCCGGGTCGCCGATCATGCCGGTCCCGCCGCCGACGAGGCAGATGGGGCGGTGTCCGTGGCGCTGGAAGTGCGCCAGGATCATCACCGGGACGAGGTTGCCGACCTGCAGGCTGGGCCTGGAGGGATCGAAGCCGCCATACGCGTAGAGCTGGCCCTTCGCCGCCGCCTCGGCCAGGCCGCTCTCGGTCATCTGCGCGATGAGGCCGCGCTCCTCGAGCGCGTCCACCACGTTGCCGCGTTCCACTGTGCTTGCCATCGCTCCGATCCTCTTCTCTCGCTCGCTCTACGTGACGCCAACTGGCGGGGCGTCGCCCCGCATTGTGCGCCATACGAGCAGGCCGGCGCAAGGTGCGGCGGATAAGTAGAGCCGCGGAGGGAACCTTGCCTGCTTGGATCAGGAAGCACGACGAAATAGCCGGTCGAATTTGGACCGGGGGATATGCAGGCGCACAAGGAGACGCTTCAATTCTACGTCACTCAGCCGCACGTCGCCGGGCCACGTGTCGAACCGGCGTCGGTACACAATGTGCTGGCGATCGGAAGAGAGCCTGGCGCCCATCAGCTTGAGGGTGCTCAACACTCTCGGAGATGGATAGGACGGCCGAGCTGATGAGATGCCCTCGTCACCTGTGTGTATGCTTTCCCGATTGGCAGGCTCAGCGTCGCCAGTTTGGCCTACCCTCGACAGGCTACCATCTCCCTGTCGACCAACAGAGAATACTGAACTGTCGCGAGGGGATCCCACGGGGCGTGGACGTGATGCCGGCGTCGAAGCCGAAGGGCAACTGTGGGCGGACCGGTCATCCTCGACCCCTCTGGCGATTTCCTGGGCCACATCGCGGATGCGACTGGAAACATCATGCCAATGACGATCCCGCGCAGCCGCGGGCCGAATAGCGGCTATTGGATGGCGTGGGTCATTCAGCGCATTGAAATGGCGAAGCTCCGAGTCTTCAAAGGCAGATGCGCGAATGATGACCGGCAAAATCCTGAACTCACACTTCAAATGCATGTCGAGCAAGAGGGGAATCTCCACCTCTCGGATGTAGCGCGAGGCGAGGAAATCGACGCTAATGAGACAAACAGCGACCCGGGAGGATCGAATGGAGGAGACAATTTTCTCGTGCCACCGATCGCCCGGCGAAAGGCGCCTGTCCGACCAGTGCTCAATCGGGAACCCATCCAGCTTGGTCCTGAGGTGCTTTTCGAATTGGTCAAAGTAGTACGCATCTGCGTGTGAGTAGCTGATAAAGATCTTCACCGTGCCCAACTTCGGCTGCTGCGCTGCCATCGAGCACTCCTAATGAATGGGCAACTGTGAGTGGGCAACCACGTGGAGGTCGCGGCGAGGCCTCTGTGTCGGCGAGTAAGCAAAAGGGGCCACTGCGATCACCCAGGAGCCTGCTGCTGCAAGTACGCAGCCCGCTTCCGGGCGCATCGACGTGATACCGAATCGACTTGGATTGTTGCAATTTAGGGCGCACCGCTGGCTGAAGGCCCGCGGGTCATCCCGGGCGCGGCAGCGCCGTGGAATGGCAACGTCCGAGGCCAATCCGGTATGATGCGCGCGGAAGCGAGTCGTGTGCCTGCCGAGGAGATGGATCACAAGCGCACGAGCTGTGCACTCCAGGCTGCGCGGTTATTGCTTGCAGCGGCGGTACGAGCGGGCGAATTTGGCGAGGGGAATGTCAAGCCTTCGCAGGACGAGGGCGACATCGCGCTCATCTATGCGAAATGCGTCCTCATCGGCTACCTGCCACCACCGCGAGGACCTCTTCCTGTAGATGACCGTCGCTTGCGCAGAGGGCCCACCCACTTGTGATAGGAATTTCGCCCCAAGTCTTCCTAGCGCACAGCGTATCCGACTCAGGCGCCGACCATTTCCGCCTACTCCGATGCCGCCCACTGCGACCCCCTTGACGATAGCACGCTACACCCGCACACCGCGCCCACCATGGTGAGGCCGCACCTGCGTGCTGTTGCTGGATTGATATATGACTGTACTACAGTCTTGCTCTAACGTCTAGTGCGAGCAAGGGCGGCGTAGGACGCCGCTGATCGCTTGAACCCGTCCGCAAGCTATGGTATAGTGTAGCTCAAGAGATTGTGTTCGTGGAGCGCGCAAATCGAAGGCTGGCATATGTTGTGCTGGCAGGAGGTGAGAACGGGCCATATTGTGCTCCCGCGAGGCGCTTCGTAGACTGGCTGCCTCCGCTTGGGGCCCGATTCGCATTAGGTAGGGGGCGCCCGAGGCGAAGACGCGCGATCACGCGATCAGTGGAGTGAGAAGACGTCGTCCGTTACCTCGAAAGCCGAGGAGGTACTCATGCGCCTGCGGAAGTTGGTAGGGCACTTAGGGGGCCTCGCCGCTCTCTCTACTGCGTCGATCCTCACACAGGCGGCACTGCCGGATGCTAAGCAGGCGCCTGCTGATCGCGAAGCGGCGGGCGTGCTCACGCGCTACATACGGACCGCACTCGAACACGCGGAGGTGCGTCACATAGAAGGCGCTACGCCGTATTACGCTGCCGTCCGCGGACTAGACGACATTTGGGGCAAGGGCGCAACCGCAGGAGAGGCCATGAATGATCTGCGTCAGGCCCTGGAATGGCACATTGTGACGTCGATATTCATGCATCGCCCTCTCCCCGAGTATGACGATATCTCGGTCGAGATCGTAGAGCAAAGCAACAAAGGCCGCACCGTCGTCTACGGCAAGGTTGCCCCGAGCGATACTAGCATATTCGAGGCGCTGGAAAACGCGCCAAGGCTAGTGGGCGTGGGGCAGTAGCAGCTTTGTGAAGGGCTAGAGCCGGTGTGTCGGTGCGGGAGCCCATCCGCATCGGCAAAGAGCAGCCGTTTTGCCTAATCAGGCGCGTTTGCTTCTCGATGCGCCGCTCCTTTGGTCGGTCCGGTCGGACTATGCCGTGGGTCGGCCGCCGAGGCTGCAAGGCTGACCACCACGGCCGCCCGCCTTCCATCAAGTCACATGCCGCCGAAATCGCCGCCGCCGAAATCGCCGCCGCCGAAATCGCCGCCGCCGAAATCGCCGCCGCCGAAATCGCCGCCCGAGAAGTCCGATCCGCCAACATCGCCGCCGAAGTCGGCGCCCTGGTCGAATCCCCCGGCGTCGTAGCCCATCGGGTCGCCCTGTGCCGACTGGTCAAGTTGGGACTGATCGGCCTGCGAGGCGTCGGGCTGCTGCTGGC
>CAYQFU010000318.1:0-4127 GCA_964416775.1 uncultured Ktedonobacterales bacterium | reverse complement strand
GCTGGAAGCCTATCTGTTCCTGTGAAGCTTCCAATCGTGCTTCAAAGAAAGCCATAGAGAAAGCTGGTTTTATAAGTGAGCAGAGAATAGTGAAAATAGCGTTCTAAGACTGGCGCAGACCTGGATCCATGCCGACCGGTATTTCTCGCGACACCCACGCGAGGGATTTGAGCCTGTCAGCGCCATGTGCGACGGGAGGATTACCGTCCGCGTTGCCCACGCTGCTCCCGCTCGCAATACGCTGGCGCACGCCCGGCGACACCCGCCGGCTTGACACCATACTTGCCGCCACGTATGCTACCTCTCGCGGGCCGCTGGGTTCCCCGTCGCGCGTCCGGCCGGGAAGGCGCGGGAGCCGAGCACGCTGGAAGGATGGGCCATGTCGTGGAATTCGCGGCCGAAGCGCCTGGCGCGGTGGGCTGGCATCCTGCTCGCCCTCGCGCTCGCCGCGAGCATGGGCGCGTGTGGCGGCGCGGGGACAGCGGCATCGGGCCAGCCGAATGGGGGTGCGAGCGACGGTGACGCGCAGTCGTCTACACCCATGCCCACCGACCTGGCCCCCGCGCCTCAGCCCTCCCCCATCGCGCCGGGCCCCATGACCACGTATGCTAACACGGCGTATCACTACTCCATCCCGTATCCGCGCAACTGGCATGGCCAGGGCAACACGGCCACGTCGCAAAGCTTCACCGTGTGGAACTTCGATCCACAACAATACCAGGCGCCGCAGGTGGCCCCGCCTCTGCTCAAGATCGAGGTGGACGCCGTCCCCAACCCATCACATCAGTCGCCCGCCGACTTCTTCACCGCCATGACCACCGGCCCTGGCCAGCCGCCGACCACCGTGATCCGTTCGCGGGCCGCCACGGTAGCCGGGCGCGCGGCGCAGGAAGTCACGTCCACCACCAGCCCCAGCCCCTATCCCACCGTCACATTCCTCGTGCCTGACGGTAACACCATGCTCGTGATCTACCAGCTCAACGCCGCGGACGGCCAGCCTGCGGTCACCTTTACCCGGATGGTCGCTGGCATGACGGTCACCGGCTGAGAGCGGATTCCACTTCGCCGCGCCCCTTCCCATCTCGTGAGCCTTGACGGAGCGAGGCTAGTTGGTGTCTATCCCATCCACAAACTCGCTGGCATAGCCATACAACGAAGCCATTGCCTGGAGACAGCGCCAACTCTGGCTGGCAAGCTCGCTACGCCGCTGTTCGACCGCCGCGACAGCACGCTGCGGCTGCCCTGCCTCGAGCTCATCCAACGTGGTGCGAATGGCGCTAAAGTCGTAGTTGGCTTGCCTGAGTAGCGCCACAATGCGCAGGCGGCGTAGTTGTCTCTCGTCATAGAGGCGATAGTTGCTGCCGTTGTCGCGGACGGGCTGCAATAGCCCCTGCTGCTCCCAGAAGCGCAGCGCCGATACACGGACTCCAACGAGGCGCGCTGCCGCACCTACGCGCAAGCGCTGAGAAACGCGTGGTGGCGCTTCTGAAGGCAATTGCGCCGCCAATACGCTGAGCGCTGACAGGGTTTGCTCGAGCTGCTGGCGCGTCCGGTCAAGCTCGGCGTGGCGCTGATCGATCAGTGCCAGCGCGTCAGAGAGCCTGCCCTGATGCACCGCCTGCATGATCGCCTGCGCCCGCTGCCAGCCATACCCACCTATCAGATGCCTGGCCGTCTTGAGCGCCACGAGATGCTGCTGGGTATAGCGACGATACCCACTTGGGCTACGCTCGACGACTGGTATAAAACCGTCTGCCTCGTAGTTGCGCACTTGTTGCACGCTGATGTGGACAGCCTGAGCAAGGTCCTTTGTACGCAGATGCGTATCAACTGTCATATCAAACCCATACAAGGTAGTAGCGACTTTCCAGGACGTATCCAGGGACAGGACCGCATTGTCATATGCCAACCCTCAATTATTGCATCTGTGTTCTACAACAGATTGTAGCGCGGACATGAGCAGCGCTCGCTATCCACCCGTGGAGGACTACGCACATTCATGAGCAGGCCATCATCGCCAGGGCAGCACGTCCGCGAGACCATCGGGTTGGAGGCACAGTACGCCGCTGGAGCTGATGTGCTGACCGGAAAGCGGAGGTCGGACACTGTGGGCTCAGTATGGAGGTATGCATGACGGATCGCCAGTTCATCGAGGTGCACGGCGCACGCGAAAACAACCTCAAGGACATCTCGCTGAACATTCCCAAGCAGCAGGTCACGGTGTTTACTGGTGTGTCTGGTTCCGGCAAATCTTCGCTGGTTTTCGATACCATCGCAGCCGAAGCGCAGCGCCAGCTGAACGAGACCTTCACCTTCTTCGTGCAAGGCTTCCTGCCGCATTACGGCCAACCGGACGTAGACCATGTCGAACACCTGAACGCGCCGATCATCATCGATCAGAAGCGGGTCGGAGGCGGCTCGCGCTCGACCGTGGGCACCTACACGGATATTGCCGTTTTGCTGCGGCTGCTCTTCTCTCGGGTTGGGCAACCCTCTGTCGGGCCAGCCTACGCCTTCTCGTTCAACACCCCCCAGGGCATGTGCCCGGAGTGCGAAGGCATCGGCAAGACCGTTCAACTTGACCTGGACAAGCTCCTTGACCGCGGCAAATCCCTCAATGGCGGGGCGATCCTGCACCCGGAGTTCAAGGTCGGCAAGTGGATGTGGAAGATGTACCCGCTCTCGGGCCTCTTCGACAACGATAAACCGATCGAGGACTACACCGACGAGGAGCTGCACACCCTGCTATATGGCAGGGACGTGAAAGTCTCCTTCGGCGAAATCGCCTTGAAATACGAGGGCCTCGTCGAACGCCTCACCCGCACGTATATCAAGAAGGACGCGGCGGCTATGTCCGAACGCAACCGGGCGGTCTTCGAACAATTCACCACCTCGCAGACGTGCCCGGAGTGTCATGGTGCACGGCTCAACCAGGCCGCCCTGCAGTGCAGGATCGGCGGCCGGAATATCGCCGAGCTCTCCGACCTGGAAGCGACGGCGCTGATCACATTCTTGGAAGACTGCAGCGATCCGATCGCCGTGAAACTGGCTGCCAGACTCATCGAACGCTTGCAGCACCTGGTGGACATTGGGCTGGGATATCTGAGCCTCAGCCGGGAAACCGCCACCCTGTCCGGCGGCGAGTCGCAGCGCGTGAAGATGGTCCGGCACCTCGGGAACAGCCTGACCGAGATGTTGTACATCCTCGACGAACCCACCGTTGGGCTCCATGCGCGCGATGTAGGCCGTCTGAACGCTCTGCTGAAGAAGCTGCGCGACAAGGGTAATACCGTGCTGGTCGTCGAGCATGATCCCGATGTCATGGCCATCGCCGATCACGTCGTGGACCTCGGCCCGAGGGCAGGGACGCACGGCGGTGAGGTGGTGTTTGCAGGCAGCTATGAGGCCCTCAAGAACGCCGACACGCTCACGGGGCAATTCCTGAAGCGGCACCTGCCGATCAAGCAGAAGGTGCGGCAGCCAACCGGGCAGATGTGTATCAAGAACGCCAATCTGCACAACCTGAAGAATGTCACCGTGAACATTCCCACCGGCGTCCTGACCATCGTGACGGGGGTCGCCGGTTCCGGTAAAAGCACGCTGATCAACGATGTCTTCCTGGCGCAGCACCCGGACGCGATTGTGATCGACCAGTCCCGCGTGACGGCAAATAGCCGCTCGGCTCCGGCCACCTATACCGGAATCATGGACGACATTCGCCAGGCGTTCGCCAGGGCCAACGAGGTCAGCGCCTCGCTCTTCAGCTTCAACTCTGCCGGCAGTTGCCCCAACTGCAATGGTCTGGGCGTAGTGTACACCGATCTGGCGTTCATGGAGGGCATCGTCTCCACCTGCGAGCTCTGCGAGGGCAAACGTTTCAAGTCCGAGGTGCTGGCGTACCGCCTGCGCGGCAAGACCATCAGTGACGTGCTGGACATGACCGTGGAGGAAACCCTGACCTATTTCACTGAGAAGAAGGTCAAGGCCGCGCTGCAAGCCATGAACGACGTGGGGTTGGGATACCTGAGACTGGGCCAGCCACTCAGCACCGTGTCGGGCGGAGAAGCGCAGCGCCTGAAGCTCGCCACCGAGCTCCACAAACAGGGCAGCGTCTACGTGATGGACGA
>CAYQFU010000317.1:0-4224 GCA_964416775.1 uncultured Ktedonobacterales bacterium | reverse complement strand
GGGGTCGTACCCCACGCCATGATGCCCCAGGGCGAGAGCCGAAGCTCACAGGCAGTAGAGCATCCTGGCGTGCGGGATGGCAAAGGACCATTCATCCCCTGATTGAAACCAGGGGCTTTCTGGCCGATTTCTGTATACGGATGGTACGCTGGGGCCGTGCGCGCAGACAACGCCCGGCACGGCTGGCGGCAGGCCGGCGGAGCTGTTTCGGGCAGGACGGGCGTGAAACCATGGGCGGCCCGATCCAGCGCGTGCACCGAACCGGTGAGAGGACGTGAACGCATGCGAGCCGTTGTCTACGACCGGTATGGGCCTCCAGACGTGCTGCGACTCGAAGATGTCGAGCAGCCCATCCCCAAAGAGGACGAAGTCCTCGTCAAGGTCCACGCCACGACGGTCAACCGGACCGACTGCGCCATTCGCGGCGGCGAGGACTTCATCACCCGCCTCGGCTACTCCATCGTGACGACGGGCAGCCCCTTCAAGGCGCTCCTGCGCCCGGCGCAGCGGATCCTCGGCAGTGAGCTGGCCGGCGAGGTCGCAGCCGTTGGCGCAGCGGTCAGCCAGTTCGCGGTCGGCGACCGCGTCTTCGGCGTCAACGCGGGCAAATTCGGCGCACACGCGGAGTTCATCTGCCTGCGGGAGAGCGCCCCGCCGGCGCGGATGCCGGCCAATATGACCTTCGAGGAGGCGGCGGCAGTCTGCGATGGGGCGATCCTGGCGCTGGGATGCCTGAGAAAGATAGAGCGCGGGAAGGGGCAGAGGATCCTCATCTACGGCGCCTCGGGCTCCATCGGCACGGCAGGGGTACAGCTGGCCAAGTACTTCGACGCCCACGTCACCGCGGTGTGCAGCACCAAGAACGTCGAGACCGTGCGAGCGCTCGGCGCCGATGAGGTCATCGACTACACCCAGGAAGACTTCACGAAGAACGGCCAGACGTACGACGTCATCTTCGACGCGGTCGGCAAACATTCGTTCCGGCGCTGCAGCGGCTCCCTGACGCGGGGCGGAGTCTATCTCCCAACCGACGGGTGGGAGAACCTGTTCCTGATCCTGTGGACCGCGCGGGTCGGGGACAAGCGAGTGGTGTTGACGATACCGCCTCACTACGAGAAGGCGGACGTCGTCTTCCTCAAGGAGCTCATCGAGGCGGGGAGATACCGGGCGGTCATCGATCGGTGCTACCCGTTGGAGCAGGTAGTCGAGGCAACGCGGTACGTCGAGACGCAGCAGAAGACGGGGAACGTCGTCCTCACGGTGAGCAGTGAGTGAGGTACACCATCCGCCTGGTGCCCATGCGAGCCCATGCGATTATGCGTCAGGATGATACGGCGTCCAGCTCCCGTTCCGGTAGTGCAGCAGCCCCGCGGCCGCGCCGCCTCCGACCGCTGCCCAGCCCTCCGTCGCCGAGACTATGACGATCTTGCCAATGCCTCCGCCGTAGGGCACCGGGGTCGTCTCCCACTGGCCGTTAACGTAATGGAGCAACACCGTCTCGAGGCTCATGCCGTTCAAGAGGTCGCCACCCGCCCAGCCTTCGTGCGGCGAGACCATCGCGATCGAGTCGATTTCCGTCGGTCCCGATGCGGTGGGACCCTGTACCCGCGTCCACGCGTGGCCGTCGAAGCGCACCAGGAACATGCCCTGCGGTGTAGCGTTGGTGAGACCGGCCGCCCAGCCGTTGCTATCCGACAGCATGCTGATCGAGAGCGGCTGCGCCCCCTGCCCCGACGCCTGACCGGCGATGGTGTAGGTCGTCCAGCGGCCACCGTGCTCGTGGAGGATGTGGCCGTCAAAGCACGTCGCCCACAGGTCGTCGGCGGAGAGGACGCTCATGCTGGTGATCCCGCGGGGACTGGGAGTCTCGGTCCACACGCCGTTGTCGTAGCGCAACAGCGCGCTTTGCTCGGTCCCGGTCTTCCCCTTGGGCAGCGAGGCCAACACCACTACCTGGGAGGCGGAGAAGGCCCACACGCGCGCGCCGGCGAACTGGATCTGAGGCGTCTGGACGTGGTCCCAGCGGCCTCCGCTGTAGTGCAGCACGACGCCGGTGACCTGGTCGGCGTACGCGCCGACGGCCCACCCATCGTTGTGCGCGTCCATCGCGATGTCCGTGAGATCGATGCCGATGTAGGTGTCGCCCGACGGCATCCAGCGACCGCCTGTATAGTGCAGCAGCATCGCGCTACCGGTGGGCGCTGCAATGGCCCAGCCGTCGTCGGCGGAGACCATCGCAATGCTGACCACCGACGTGCCCGGTGGCAGGGCTGGTACTGTGTGCGTGGTCGCGCTCGCAGCGGGCGGAGTCGTCGCTATCGGCGTGGCCGTCGGCGCGAACGAGCCGGTCGCGCCGGGGCCATGGCTAGGGCGAAGTCGCACGGCGAGCGTGCCGAAGACCAGTAAGCTCAGCAGCACAATCGTCGCTGCGGCGGCGATCGCCGGATAGGGGGGGTCGAGCGCGGCGCCGGCAGCAATGGGACGCTCGGCGTCGTGCGGCCTTGCAGAGGTGCGCCCGTCAGTGGACCGTGGGTCACGTTCCATGGCTGGGTCCTCTCCTCAGCTCCATGTGAGCAGGGCATGACAGCCAGGCGCGGGGGCTTGGCGGGTCGTCTGCCCGTGCATGCCCGCACCCTAGCCTGACTACCAGCACCTCGCCATCAACTGTGCCGCGTACCGCGACGGGCCACGCTCACCGCGCTCATGATCCCCGCCACAACGGCGGCCACCAGCCCAAGGACGATCACCACATACCCAATGGACACCCCGCCTGACACCGGCGATGGGCGGACGTTCGCCGAGCAATCGTAGGTGATGAATGGCTGTGGAAAACAGGAACAACAGCAGGACCCCGACGACCACGAGTGCTACGCTGACGATCCAGGCGATGCGAATGGACTGGTTGCGCATGCGTGGCCGGCCTTTCTTCCATTGGAAAGCTGCCCTCTAGATGTACCGACCTATCAGAGGCGCGGCTAGACGGTGCATCGGAGCGAGAGCTGGTCGCGGCCCTGTGCGATGTGCGAATCGTAGCATCACGCTATGCGGATCGAATGGGGCGAACGTCCCAATTTCTGTGCGGACTCGCCGTTTGCACGAGCAGTGGCCACCTCGCTCGTCGTGTCTCATCGAGGAGTGTCCAATTAGTGCTGGAAAACAAGAAGGACAAGCGTTATGAAACCTGCTGGACGCACGGCGCGCAGGCGCGTCTTGTTGACTGGGGCAGCGGGCGGGATCGGGCAAACGTTTTTCCGCTCCGCACGCGATCACTATTGGTTTCGCCTCGCCGATCGCGTGGCGATGGCTGCCCAGGCGGCGCATGGGGGTGAGGAGGGTGAGGAGGAGGAACACGAAGCGATCCAGCTTGATATCGCCGAGCTTAGCGCCTGCGAGCGCGCCTGTGAGCAGATCGATACCGTGGTCCATCTGGCCGCCGACGCGAACCCAGCGGCACCGTTCTACGAGTCGCTGCTCGACAACAACATCAAGGGGACCTACAACATCTTCCGCGCCGCCAAGGACCAGGGCTGTCGCCGCGTAATCTTCGCGAGCAGCGCCTGGGTGATGGGCGGCTATGCGCCCGATGTGCAACCGGCTCCGGACGCGCCGCTGCGGCCCGTCAATCTCTACGGCGTGAGCAAGTGTTTCGGCGAAGCGGTCGCCGCCTACTTTGCGCAGGCGGAGGGCCTTTCCAGCATCGTGGTGCGGATCGGCGCCTATGACGACGGCAACGCGGACAACTGGTTGCGCTCACACCCTGTGAAGCGCGAGTCGGCGCCCCACATCAATGCGCGCGAGTTGGCGGCCTATGTCAGCGCGCGCGACCTGAACCAGCTCTTAGTCCGGTGTATCGAGGCGCCCGCTATCACATTCGCCATCGCCCATGGTCTCTCTGAGAACCGCTTCAAGCGCCTGGACCTCACGGCAACCCGTGACCTGCTGGGCTATGCGCCGCAGGATGACGCGTTCGCCGTCTTCGGCGACACCCTGGACGAGTGGCTACAGGACTGAGCGGATGTGGTGCGGCGCATGCCCTACGACGCGTCCCGTCGCTCGACGCTCAGGAGGTGAGGAAGACAACCGAAAACAGTCTGCCGGTGAGGATTTCCCAGCAGTTCCTGGACATGACCGTCTCCTCGCTCTACACCACCACATTGCTTGCCCTCGCGGATGAGCCGGACATGTTGTGTCGTGTGGCGGGACGATGACTATCTCTCGCGCCCT
>CAYQFU010000316.1:0-4270 GCA_964416775.1 uncultured Ktedonobacterales bacterium | reverse complement strand
GCCAGCTTCACCGCGGCGATGGTCTTCGAGCTGGCCTCCACCAATCTCGTCATCGAGCTGGGCATCATCCTGATCGTGCTCCTTGGCTGGCCGTTCGCCGCCGCGGAATACGCCGGCGGCATCCTCATGGTCGTCCTTCTCGCCCTCATCTTCCGTCTCACCCTCACGCCCCGGCTGGTCCAATCCGCGCGAGAGCATGCTGAGAAGGGCGCGGTCGGGCGCATGGAGGGGCACGCGACCATGGACATGGCCGTGGAGGGCGGGGGCTCCCTCATCTCCCGCCTCCTTAGCGGCCCCGGCTTCACAGCCGTCAGCCATCTGTTTGTGATGGACTGGGCCTCCGTCTGGCTCGATGTCCTCGGCGGCTTCCTCATCGCGGGCGCGCTCGCCGCCTGGGTGCCTAACCGCTTCTGGCAGGCGTTCTTCCTCACCGGCAATCCAACGTTGGCCAGAATCCAGGGGCCGCTGGTCGGGCCCCTGATAGCCATCATCAGCTTCGTCTGCTCGGTGGGCAACGTGCCGCTGGCGGCGGTCCTCTGGCGTGGGGGCATCTCCTTCGGCGGCGTCGTCTCCTTCATCTTTGCCGACCTGATTGTGCTGCCCATCCTCGACATCTACCGCAAGTACTACGGCGGCCGCGTCGCGCTGTACATCCTGGCGACCTTCTATGTCACCATGGCGCTCGCCGGCTACATCGTCGAGCTGGGTTTCGGCGCGCTGGGAATCATCCCCACCAATCGCGCCGTCTCGGCCATCGCGCAGGGGCCGGTCTGGAACTACACCACCATCCTCAACATCCTGTTCCTGCTCGTGGCCGCCGCACTCATCTGGCGCTTCCTCCGCACCGGCGGCCCAGCCATGCTGCGTATGATGAACATGACCGAGGAGGCCCAGCGGAGCATGGGTGGGATGGAGCACGGCGGGTCTGAGATGCAGAAAGGGCATGGGGAAGCGATGGACCAGCCGAAACGCGATGAGGGCGAGCCAGAGCGTCGGGGACGCGACGGGCACCGCGGGCCGTGACGCTCTGGCACCCTCAGCGGCGCTCGTTCTTGCGCGATTTCCCCTTACTGGTACGTCACCGACACATCGTCCAGGTACATGTACGTCAGGTCTCCCGCGCCATCCTCGTGGTCGTTGAAGTACACCTGGATCGTCTGCCCGTTGTACGACGTCAGATCGTAGGTCATCTGCTGCCAGCTCCGCGCGTTCGAGGCCACCTTCATCACCTGCGCCAGGGTGGCTCCGTTTGAGCTGCGGATCTGGCACTCCTGCCAGTCGAAGTTGACGGTGTCCGTCGTGTACGGCCAGTACCAGTACGTCAGGGTCGCCTTGCTTGACCCGCTCGGGATGCTCACCTGAATCGTCTGATAGACGTAGCTGTCGCCCGTGGGCTCGCTGCCCGCGCTCTGCCCGAGTTGCGCACTATAGAAGCCGGTGTGGACTTGCGCGCTCGTCACCACCGGGGAAGGTGCTCCACCGCCCGTCACCCAGGATGTGAAGTCGCCTGACTCAAAGCCGCCGTTTTGGAGGCTGGATGGCGGTGGTGGGGGCGCCGCCTTGAAAACCGCGAAGACGTCGGCGCCTGCCGTCACGCTCACCGACTGTGCCGTGAAGCTGTAGCCGGTGGCGTTGACCGTGACGGTATATGTCGAGCCGGACGCCGCGAGATTTGCCAGCCGGTACATGCCGTCGCTGCCCGTCGTCGCGCTCACGCCGCCGGCGCTCACCGTCGCCCCTGAGAGCGCATTGCCGTTGGCATCCTGCACCTGGCCCACGATAGAGCCCACCGTCGCCGCCCGGTACGTCCCGTTGATCGTGTTGGCCGCGTCTATCCGCCCGTAGCCATTGTGTGGTTCCCAGCCGCCGTTGGCCGCCGCCGGATAGCTCACGCTGTCCGCGTCCGCCCCGCGCTGCAGCGCCTGGTAGACCGCGAGGTTGTTGATATTGCCGCCATTGTAGGCGATCAGCAGGCCCGCCAGCCCTGCCACATGCGGCGAGGACATGCTCGTCCCCGAGAGCGCATCATAGTTCTGATAATAGCCACTGGTGTTTGTGAGATATACCGAGTAGGTTGGCATCGTCGAGAGGATGGCATTTCCGGGAGCTGCCACCCCGATCTGGTTGCCCCAGTCGCTGAACCACGTGTTGGCGTCGCTGGAATCCGTCGCGGCCACGCCCATCACGTGGTCGTCGCCAGCGGGATACTCCACCGTTGACGATCCGTCGTTGCCGCCCGCCGCCACGATCACCACATTCTTGCCCCAGGCGTAGTCCACCGCGTTCTGAAGCGACTGCGAGTACGCCGTCGAGCCCAGGCTCATGTTGATGATGCGTGCGCCATGGTCGGCCGCGTAGGTCACACCGCTCGCCACGGCGCTGGTGGCGCCTGTGCCGGTGTTGTCCAGCACCTTGACCGGCAGGATATTGCAGGCGTTGAAGCAGATCGAGGCGATCCCCGACTTGTTATTCGAGATGGCCGCCGCGATGCCCGAGACGTGCGTGCCGTGCCCGTTGTCGTCCGTCGTGTCCGCGTTGTTCGAGACGTAGTTATAGCCGCTCAGGATTCTCCCAGAGAGCTCCGGATGCGTGCTGTCGATCCCGGTGTCCACCACGGCCAGGGTAATCGTGTTTGACGAATGGTATGTGCCCCACGCTGTCGGCGCATTGATCTTCTGAGGCCCATACTGGGTGACGCTGCCGTTGTGGCTGCTGGTATAGCTCCTCGAATAATAAGTGTCGTTGGGGGTGTAGGTCGCGACAGCATGCACCAGGAAGTCCGGCTCGGCGTATGCCACGCTCGACTCCCCCGCGAGCGCCGCTACCACGCTCCTGACATCGGCGCTCGCCGGCAGCGCCGCCACGACTACCCCGATGTCGGCGATGACCCGGCGCTGGCTCAACCCGTGCCGCGCCAGCACTGCCCCTCGCGTGCTCGCCGGCACTCCGGGCCGGAAGGAGACGAGGATCTGGTCCTTGCGGTAGCTCGCCGCCGAGGCCGACTGCGCCCTCATCATCCACGCTGACCCCACGTAGCCCGCCGCATGCGCTGGCTTCTGCGGTAGTGCCAGCCATTCCGCCAGACCCGCGACGATGCTCGCCAGGATCAGCAGCAGAGCCACCATGGGCCAGACCCACTGGAAGCGCCGCGGCAGCACCGGCACCAGCGACATGCCGGGCCTGAAATACCCGTGCAGCTTGAAGTCCAGCTGCGGATCCAGCGTCGCGGTCGGCATGCGGTCGACCCACACGCCCGCCAGGTACAGCCCGGCCGCCAGCATCAAGAAGCAGGCAAACGCCGCCACATTGCCGGCCGCCGCCAAACCGGGCCGCGGCGTGCTCGGCATGAACGGTAGGTTCAGCACTTCCATTGCCGTCAGCACCAGCAGCGCCGTATTCCCCAGCGAGACGGCCAGCGCGGTTTGCCAGGCGTCAAACGGCCTGAGCTGGTGCACCTTACGGGCTACCACGTAGCTGATCCAGGCAAGCCAGATCGACGAGATGATCTGCCCGATGCCAACCTCGGGGTTGTAGGTCGGAGCCGCCCGGAAGGCGATGAACGGCATCCTGACCCAGACTGCCAGGAAGTCGGGGAGGATCGTCAGCGCAAAGAGGCCAAGGATGACGCCGTACAGCCGCATCAGGGGCTCGAAGCGCCCTCGCCCACCCAGGAATTTGCCAATCGCCAGCGCGGTAAACGCGAAGAGAATGACGCGCAGATAGCTTGTCGCCAGGTTGGCGCTAAAGAAGGCCAGGAATGGGAGGCGGTACGCCCACAGCGCACCCGGTTGGCGCAAAGTGTTGAGGAATTCTCCCTGCATCAGCAGGTCCCAGGATGTCTCCAGCGTATTGCGGATCAGTGCAATCAGCGCCAGGAAGATGAGGATAGACCTCCAGCTCGGCGGCCGCTCCAGGATCTGCTCCACCGCCTGCGAGGGGCGATAGAACAATTTGAAGAAGGCCGGCCAGATGGGTACGGGCGGTGCGATTGGATTCGCCGTGATTTCCTCTCGCCCCGCCTCCCGCCGATATCGCCGCGAACGTCTGGCCATGCCTACCCTCCACTCCGCAATTGACGGGGTCTCTCACCATTTCCGGCCGCCCCTGTCCCTGTCTTCGCTCGTCGAGTGACCCCACCCAAACGGTTGGAAATCACGAAAGCGCAAGGCAGCGGCGCGGGTCGGGTTCAGGATACGGAGCGGAGTCGCGGCGGACAACCTGCCAGGGGAGTAGTTCAATGGTTCTGAGGGAGTAGATGCCAGGGCAGAGG
>CAYQFU010000315.1:0-4274 GCA_964416775.1 uncultured Ktedonobacterales bacterium | reverse complement strand
GGAAGCCATAGAAAGTGGCGCTGGCCTGGCGATCTGCGGCCCAGGCCGGTGTGGCAACGGCACGGATGCACAGCATGGAGATCAAAGCCAGCACGACAAAGGCGCTCATCGCCAGCCCTACCCGCCAGTCCACGTGATAGAGCAGTCCGAGCACACCCAGCAGCAAGAGGCCGTTGCCAAGCACAGAGACGACAAACCGTGAGAAAAAGCGGGCCAGGGTGCCCACGTCACCGTCCACCCGCTCGATCAGCTCGCCCGGCGTATGGGCCGTGTGAAACGTGGCATCCAGCCGCAGCAGGTGGGCGACAAGGTCGGCGCGCAGCGCGTTCGTGGCCGCCCAGCTCACACGTTCGGCCACGTAGGTTTCGGCCACGGCCAGACCCTGTCCCGCCAAGGCCACGCCCATGGTCAGCAGCGCCAGGAAGATCAGCTCGCGCAGCGCGCCGCCGGAGGTGGCCTGGTCGATGAAGCGGCTTGCCACCAGCGGCGTGACCACCTGCACGCAGATGGCGCCGCCAAGGATCACCGTCAGTAGGCCCATCCAAGGCCAGTGGGGCAGGAGATACTGGGCCAATAGCCGCCAGTAGCGATGCAGTGCGTTCAGCCAGCGCTGGGGAACGCCACCGCGCGCGTGGCTGACCTCGGTCGATTGTTTCTGGTGCATTACCATCCTGAATCGTCGTGAGAGAGCCAACAGCGTCAGGGGAGAGCTGTCCCCTGGAACCAGCGGCGTCTCTACGCTGAGCGTGAGGATGGGAACACAGAACCAGCCACGAAACGGGGGCACTGGTGGCTGAGGCAGCAAGGGGCACAAAAAACGGCCACAAAGCGCCAGAGCGCGCCTGTGGCCGCCGCATTACCTCAAGAGCGAGCAGAAAAGCATCGGGGACGCCCAAGGCAACCTATGGGCGTTCGAATGACTTCAGCAAATCTCCGAGGGCAGGAATTGTTATGCGTGGTGACGAGGCGCACACTCTCCTGTGTTGGTCCCACCGCTGATGCGGGGAAGTTGAGCCAACAATGCGGACATGTGTGCGCCTCCTTCGAGTATCGGACGTGGGCAAGAGCGTACCATGCCAGGCGAGAGGCGTCAAGTCGTCAGCAATCATCGCAG
Organism: uncultured Ktedonobacterales bacterium; assembly: GCA_964416775.1. Classification (GTDB taxonomy): domain Bacteria; phylum Chloroflexota; class Ktedonobacteria; order Ktedonobacterales; family JADMIN01; genus CAYQFU01. The sequence continues at coordinate 3,160 of CAYQFU010000315.1, read as the reverse complement.
GGTCTTTCAATTGTGCGCGATTGGCGCGGAGCGGGCGGTTGAAACCGCGCCTGGAGGCCTGCCGGCCACGACGTCCGCCTGCGCGGACGCCCGGAGGCCTGCGCGGAGGGCGGACAGGATGAGACAATCGAAAGGCCCTGAATCATCGGGTGCGCGGCAGTGTTTTGCCCAGCGGTATCCAAGGTGGGAGAAGACGGCTGCTCTCCCTCCATCGCCCTGAGGAGGCATGGATGGACGAAGCGATGGGCCGCACCCGGCAGGCGATGATCGAAGGAGCGCTGTCTGGCACGATAGAGTGGCGTTCAGTGCTACAGCCGCACTTGCAGGCGCGACTGGCGGCGTTCGATGTGGCTGCGTCGGGCGCGGGCTTGGTGACGGCGGCGCCACCATGGCCACGGTGACATGCCGATACCGGCCGGTCCAGTGGCGCATCTCGCACTCGTCGAGCCCGACCTCCTGCTTGGCCAGCTCGAAAGCATGTTCGACCGCCAGCGGGCGCCGGCCGCCCCGCACGACCCGCTCCAGGCTGCTGGCGACGGGCCCGAAGACGAAGGAGCAGGCGATCTCATCCGGGTGTGAGGGGCCGTGCCGGGCGAGGAGCCAATGGGCCATGGCCGCCGGGGCGTCGCGCCAGGACATCGGCATCCGGGCCCAGTCGCAGAGCCGCGGCCTCAGCGCCGCGCCGACTCGGCCAATAAGGGCTTGCCAGCAGTGGCATCTTGCGGCATACTAGCGGCCGGCATAGACGGTTGTGCCGTGCACGCGCCAGGCTGGGAGGTGAGAGCCCGGCGCGGGAAGGGAATAGTGGGAGGTGCGTCATGAGGCCTTTGACACGGCGATCGCGCGGCTTGGCCGTGCTCGCGCTTGCCCTGCTGATTGCGGGGTGCGGCGGCGCGAGCGGGGCGTCATCCTCGACGCCGGGCTCTTCGGCGACAGCCACGAAAAACGCGGGCGCCGGGCGCGCCGCCACGACAGGCATCAACACGGTGACCTTCACCGCATCCGGCGGGCTGAGCGGCCCGATCAGTCTGAGCGTGGACCTCAAGGCGGGGAGCGCCGACCTGCTCTCCTACCACGCGGCGCCGCAACAGCGGTTCTACGTCGACCTGACGGACCAGTCGGGGAAGGATCGGCAGCAGTTCATCCTCGATTTCACCGGCTACACGGGCCCAGGGACGTATGCCGTGTCGCCTTCCCAGGCGGGCGCCGCGGCCGATGAGGCCGTGCAATTCGAGCTCATCGTCCCGGGGTCGTCCGTCGGCAACAACCTCTGGCTGATCGACAAATCGGCGCCGGGGACCTGCACGGTGACGATCACCAGCGTGACGCCGGTCGCCAACCCGGCCTACCACCCGTTGGCGCCGGGCTCGCGCCCGACCATCGGCGACAGCGAGGTGCAGGGCACGATCGCTTGCCCCGCCGTCCCCGTCTACATCGCCGACGGGACGCCGCCGCTCACGGTGAGCGACGGGCGCTTCGACATCCTAATGGCCGAGCAGCAATAGCGCAGGGGGCGCGCGGTGGCAGACGTGCTACTGACATGCGGTGTTCCCGCCGGCATCTCAACGCCGCTGGGGCCGAGGGTTGCATCTGGACGCCCTGCTGGCGGTCGGACGCCTGCACCTGCCGTTCGCTGCGTCACCAGTCCTGCTCGGTCGGGCGGATCAACAGCTCGTTGATGGCGACGCGGCGCGGCCGCGTCACGATGTACGCGATGGCGTCGGCGATGTCCTCCGCCGCCAGCAGCTCGACGCCGGCGAGGCGCGCCAGCAATTGCTGGCGCGCCTCTTCCCGCATGTGGCTGACGATCTCGGTCGCCACGGCACCGGGCTCGACCACCGCGACGCGCACGCGCCGGCGGGTGACCTCCTGGCGCAGCGACTCGCTGAAGGCGGCCACGCCGAACTTGGTCGCGGCGTACACGCCCGAGCCGCTGCGCGCGACGCGCCCGGCGACGGAGCTGACGTTGACCAGGTCGGCGACGCGGCGCGGGGCGCCTTCCGCCGCCTTGAGCAGGTGCGGCAGGGCGGCGTGGGCGGTGTAGAGCAGTCCCAGCACGTTGAGGTGGACCATCCGCTCCCACTCGTCGAGCGGGGCGTCCATGATGGGGCCGAGCAGCCCCACCCCGGCGTTGTTCACGAGGGTGTCGAGCCGCCCCCACTCGGCGATCGTGCGCGCGACCGCGGCCTGCGCCTGGGCCTTGTCGGCCACGTCGGTCGCGATGGCCAGCGCGCGCCCGCCGCTTCCCGTAATGTCCTCTGCCAACTGCTCCAGTCGCTCCTCGCGCCGCGCGGCGAGGGCGACGGCCGCGCCCTGCGCGGCCAGCGCGCGCGCGGTCGCCTCCCCGATGCCGCTGCTGGCGCCGGTGACGAGCGCCACCGTGCCGTCGAGTCGTTCTGCCATCTCTCTGCACCCTTCCTTGTCTCGATGTCGTCGGGGCCGTTCCTCACGATCCGCCGCCTCTCGCTCCTGATGCCACCGGTGTGCGGCGCGTCTGTCCGGCACGTCCCGTGGCGCGGGCGGGTCGTGGTGGGACTGGCGCGCCATGCCCGTGACGACAGTGTGGCCGGCGAAGCTTACCGGAGGGCTACAGCGGGTGACATGCCGCTCGCGGTTCCCTGCGCGCGGCCGGTGGCGCGAGTGTCCTCAGCCGCAGCCCCACAGGTCAGGAAACGCCCTCTTAGCTTCTCGCCGAACTCTTTACGTAGGTCGCCGCCGAGCGGGATACCTACCATCAGGTCATCGGGCGAGCCGACCTGATGCTGCTTGTCCTTGACGCCGAATAGAATGCATCCGCCGTCTCCGTTCGTCATAGGGCACACGGTCTTGCGCATTTCCAGCATATAGCCTTTGTCCGACTTTTCTCGACGTGTCGGATGCAGCACTTCCTTGATGTCGAAGGCGCCCGGCTCGAAGTTGTGGTTTCTCACGATGTCGAGCGCCGTGTCACATGTCCATGCATCCCACGTTGCCGGTATGTCTATGTGCTCTCCGAACGTACAAAATCGCCCCTCTTCGACGGCGGTGGGGGTATGCGTTGGGATACGGACACGAAGAGCGGCTTCGAGCCGTGCGCCCGAAGCCGCTTCATTTCAGGGATTGATGAGGCAGGTGGGACAGGAATCGAACCTGCAACCTGCGGTTTTGGAGACCGCTGCTC
>CAYQFU010000314.1:0-4323 GCA_964416775.1 uncultured Ktedonobacterales bacterium | reverse complement strand
CCAGAATCTCCTTGGCAAGCGCGTCGACTATTCGGGCCGCTCGGTCATCGTGGTCGGCCCCGAGCTGAAGCTGCACCAGTGCGGGCTGCCGAAGAAGATGGCGCTGGAGCTGTTCAAGCCCTTCATCTACAACCAGCTTGAGAAGCAACAGCACGCGGCGACCATCAAGCAGGCGCGAGAGATGGTCGAGCGTCAGGAGCCGGTGGTCTGGGACATTCTCGAAGAGGTCATTCGCGAGCATCCGGTGCTCTTGAACCGCGCGCCGACGCTCCACCGTCTCGGCATTCAAGCTTTCGAGCCGGTGCTCGTCGAGGGCAAGGCGATCAAGATTCACCCGCTCGTCTGTACCGCGTTCAACGCCGACTTTGACGGCGACCAGATGGCCGTGCACATCCCGCTGAGCCCCGAGGCACAGATCGAGGCCGCGGTGTTGATGCTTTCGTCCAACAATATTCTCAGTCCCGCGAACGGCCAGCCGATCGCCGTGCCTTCGCAGGACATCGTTCTCGGCTGCTACTACCTGACGCGCGACAAGCCGGGCGCGAAGGGTGAGGGCCGCGTCTTCGCTTCGCTCGAGGAGGTGCTCCTGGCGCTCGACGCGAAAGAGGTGACGACGCAGACGCCGATCAAGCTGCGCATCGAAGGCGACTTGATTGACCTGACGCAGGAGCACGACCCGCAGGACGTGATGCGCGCGACCGTTCAGGAGAACGTCCGCCGCGTGATCAACACGACGGTCGGGCGTGTGATCTTCAACGATCAGATCCCGCACGGGCTGGGCTTTATCAACGGCACGTTGAAGAGGAAAGGCCTGCAGTCGCTCGTCAACTATTGCCACATCCGCCTCGGCCACGAGATGACCGTTAAGATGCTTGACGACCTGAAGAACTTAGGGTTCCTCTACGCGACCAAGGCCGGCATCTCCATCGGCATTGATGACCTGGTGACCCCGGAGGCGAAGAAGGACCTGGTGAGCAAGGCCGACAAGGACGTGATCGACGTCGAACAGCAGTACCTGGACGGCGTCATTACGAACGGCGAGCGCTACAACAAGGTCGTCGCGATCTGGTCTGAGGTGACCGACAAGGTGGCCAAGGAGATGTTCAAGGCGATGGACGAGCGCGAGAAATCGCTCGACGAGCTCAACCCGATCCTCGTCATGTCTGATTCCGGGGCGCGCGGCAGCGCGCAGCAGATCCGCCAGCTCGCCGGAATGCGCGGCCTGATGGCGAAGCCTTCGGGCGAAATCATCGAGACGCCGATTCGCGCCAATTTCCGCGAAGGCTTAGACGTGTTGCAGTACTTCGTCTCGACGCACGGCGCCCGCAAGGGCCTCGCCGACACGGCGTTGAAGACTGCCGACTCGGGCTACCTGACGCGCCGTCTCGTCGACGTCGCCCAGGACGTGATCATCTCCGAGCAGGACTGCGGCACGCTCAAGGGCATTACGGCGACGGCGATTGTCGAAGGCGGCGAGGAGATCGAATCCTTACGCGACCGCATCGTCGGCCGCACCTCGCTGGAGGACGTCATTGACCCGGTCGAGGGCCGCGTGATCGTCGAAGCCAACGAGGAGATAGACGAAGATCTGGCGGCGGAGATTCAACGCTCGGGCGTACAGCGTGTGCGCATCCGTTCGGTGTTGACCTGCGAATCCCGGCGCGGCTGCTGCATTAAGTGCTACGGCCGCAACCTAGCGACGGGGCGTCCGGTCGACATCGGCGAGGCCGTCGGCGTCATCGCCGCGCAGTCCATCGGCGAGCCGGGCACACAGCTCACGATGCGCACGTTCCACATCGGCGGCACGGCGCGTCTCGAAGAGTCATCCAAGCACGAGGCGCGTGTGGACGGTAAGATCAAGTACGTTGATCTGACGACCGTGAAGAATCGCAAGGGCGAGCGCATCGCGATGAATCGCAACGGCGCGCTCACGATCATCGACGAGCGCGGGCGCGAAGTGGCGCGCTACCAGATCGTTTACGGCGCTCACATTCAGGTCGAGGACGGCCAGCGCGTCCAACAGGACCAGCTGCTCGCGACATGGGATCCGTACACGTTCGCGATCCTCACGGAAGTTGCCGGTAAAGTCGCCTTCAAAGACTTGAAGGAAGGCGTGACGGTTGACGAAGAGGTTGACGAGGTGACGGGCCAGTCGCGCATGGTCGTCAAGGACTCGCCCGACGAGAAGAAACAGCCGCGCCTGGAAATCAGGAGCGGGACCAAAACGCTCAAGACGTACCAGATGCCAGTGCGGGCCAACCTGATGGTCTCGGACGGCGACGACGTGGAGCCGGGCGACGTCATCGCGAAGATCCCGCGCGAGACCACGAAGACCAAGGACATCACGGGCGGTCTGCCGCGCGTCGTCGAGCTCTTCGAAGCGCGCAAGCCTAGCGAAACCGCGGTCATGTCGGAAATTGACGGGACGGTGAAGCTCGGCCCGATCGCGAAGGGCAAGCGCAAGATCATCATCGTCGGCACCGACGGCGAGGAGCGCGAGTACGACATCCCGCGCGGCACGCACATCAACGTGCAGGAGGGCGACCGCGTCCGCGCCGGCGAGGCGTTGATGGACGGCCCACTCAACCCGCACGACATCCTGCGCGTGCTCGGTATGAACCGCTTGCAGGAATATATCGTCAACGAAATTCAAGAGGTCTATCGCCTGCAGGGCGTCAACATCAACGACAAGCACATCGAGGTCATCGTCCGCCAGATGCTCCGCTGGGTAAAGATTCGTGAGGTGGGCGATACGGAATTCCTGCTCGACGAGCAGGTCGACCGTTTCCGCTTCGCCGACGAGAACCAGCGGGTGAAGGAGGCGGGCGGCGAGCTGGCCCAGGCCGAGCCGCTCCTACTCGGCATCACCAAGGCTTCGCTCTCGACCGATTCGTTCATCTCCGCGGCCTCGTTCCAGGAGACGACGCGCGTGTTGACCGAAGCCGCCATCTCGGGGCGCGTGGATTACCTGCGCGGCCTGAAGGAGAACGTCATCATGGGCCGCCTGATCCCCGCCGGGACGGGCATGGAGTTCTACCGCAACGTGAAGGTCGAGCGCGACGAGACCATCGATCAAGGTGGGCGTGACCGCGACCTCGAAGATTTCCCTGAAATCGTCGGCGGCGTGGATGTGCCAATTCCGGCGACGACACGCACGGCTGTCGCAGCAGGCAGTGACGGCGAGGTAGGAGAAGAAGCCTAATTCCTCCCCTCCTGTCAATCAACCTAACGCGGGAGGATGTTTTCGTTAAACATTAAACTCGCAAAATCAAGACCGGCGCGGGCTACCGAGACCTCGCCGGTCTTTCGTTTCTATCTTCGGGCTTGAAACCGCCTGAGCCTCATGTCAATAATGTATTCTTGTGTCAGAAGAGCGAAAGCCTCAGGTGATAGTTATTTCAGGCCCGAACGGAGCTGGCAAGTCAACGCTCGCGCCCATGCTCCTTCGTGATGAGTTCGGACTCTTGGAATACGTAAATGCGGATACAATTGCGCATGGACTTTCAGCCTTCCAGCCAGAAAAAGCGGCCTTTGAAGCCGGACGTATCATGCTGAGGCGCCTTCAAAAGTTGTCTATGCAACGGGCCGATTTCGCTTTCGAGAGCACATTCTCCGGTCGGTCGCATGCCCCATGGCTGAGCCGCTTACGCAGAGGCGGCTATAACTTTCATCTTTTGTTCCTCTGGCTGCGAACTCCTGAGTTGGCGGTCCAGCGCGTAAAGGAGCGGGTAAGTAAAGGAGGACATGATGTGCCGGAAGCCATCATTCGCCGCCGCTACCAAAAAGGCCTACAGAACTTCTTTAAGGTCTACCGCCCTTTGGCCGATACGTGGGGGCTTTACGATAATTCTAGACCGTACGAACCTCTCTTCATCGCGACCGGTGAAGGCAATGATCCTCCGGTTGTCCATCAACAGGATTTATGGTCAACTCTCTGTGAGAAGATGCCATGAAGCAAAACCTCAAGCTCTCATCAAAGCTGTTCATTGAGCACGGCAAGGCTATCGAGGAGGTGCTGCGCCGCGCCGTTCGGGCCGCACTCCTTGAACACAAGCGCGCTGGTAATCCGATTTACGCATGGAAAGATGGCCGGGTAGTGATGATCCCACCTGAAGAAATCCTCACCGATGATCCAACTGAAGACAAAGCTTAGCAGTTGATCTTAACGAAAACGATACAAATCTGCATAGACAAGACCAGCCGAAGTAAGAAAGCTTGGTTGATCTTTTCACTGGCTTTCTGCGCGGCTCTTGTATGCTCAATGCCTATTAAGGTATATACCTCGCTGTTAATAGCTACAATAACGAAAGTAGGGAGAACCGG
>CAYQFU010000313.1:0-4393 GCA_964416775.1 uncultured Ktedonobacterales bacterium | reverse complement strand
GCACCCAGCAAGCCCTCCGCCTGGTTGGCCAGATCACTCCCCGGCCGCAACGCCATCACCGTCCGCAGGTCTAGCGCGGCCGTGTCGTAGTCGCCCCCCAGGTACGCCTCGCGCCCAAGCTGGAAATACGGTATCGGATCGGCCGGATTCAGCTGATTCGCTCGCTGGTACGTCGTGTACGCCTGCACCGGCTGGCCCGCCAGGTCATACACCTGGGCCGCCAGAACCTGGATCTGCTCGTCATTCGGCCACCGGGTCACCGCCGTATTGGCCGCGTTCAGCGCGCGGCCGTCATCCATCCCAAAGCGGTGGGAGATATAGAAGCTCAGCAGCTCCTCGGTCTCTTGCGACTCACTCCCCAGTTGCGCGGCCGTCGTGTAGTCCAGATCGGCGCGCAGATAGTCGCGCTGGCCCAGCGCCGCCCGTGCCTGTGCCGCCCACAAGATCGGATTGCGATTGTCCCCGCTCAGCGCCACGCCCAGGTCCGCGCTCGCCGCGCTCCAGCGCGCCGCCGCCATCTCCTGCTCGGCCGCCACAAACAGCGTAAACGAATCCGTCGGCATCAAGCGCCGCGCGATGGCCACCTGCGCGCTTGCCGCGCTCGGCTGCCCGGTCGTCCACTCCGCCCAGGCCAGGTAGGCGTGCGCCGGGCCATACGTCGGCTCCAGGGCGATGGCCTGCTGCAGCGGCTCCAGCGCCAATGTCGCCATGCCGGCGCGCACGAAGGCGATGCCAACGCTCGCCAGCCCTGGCCCATCCGTCGGCCCGACCGCCGCCAGCGCTACGAATCCTTCGTCCACCAGATCCTGCGCGAAGAAACCCGGCGCTTCCCGCGCCGCCACGAAGGCCGCCCGCGCCGCGTTGTAGTCTCCGCGCCGCAGCGCCAGCAGCCCCAGGTGCCCTTGCGCCTCGCCGTCCTGGCTGCCCAGCGCGCTCCACTGCGCCGCAGCCTGATCGAAGCGTCCCGCATCCTCGTAGAGTTGCCCCAACCGCCGCCGTGCCGTCGTGTTCCCCAAGGCCGCCGCGCGCAACCAGTCGCGTTCCGCGACCGCCGTGTTGCCCTGGTCGTGGGCCACGTCTCCCAGCGACAGCCAGACCGTGGCGTCACCATCCCCGAGCCGCTGGCAGCGGGCCAGCTCCGTCGTCGCGGCCGAGTAGCGCTGCTGCAGGGTGAGCACCTCGCCCATCAGGCAGTGCGGCCGCGGGTCATCGGGGTCCAGCCGTGCCGCCTGGGTATAAAAACTCAGTGCTCGATCGTAGCGGAAGCTCGCCCGGGCCGCCGATGCCGCCGCGTAGAGGTCCGTCTTGCTCGGTCCTGTCACCAGCACCAGCGCCAGCAGCACTCCCAGCGCCGCCGCCCAGCGCCAACGCCTGCGCCAGTCGCGGCGCCTGGTAGCCGCCACGCCCGGCACGCGGGGTCGCATCGGTGCTCCCGCCCGCGATGCGTCCCTTGCCGCCGCAATGCCCGCGTCCCTGGCCGGTCGGTCCTCAGCTCGCGCCGCACCATCCGATGCCGCCGTCCGCCCCTCGTCCTGCTCCGCATCGCGTGCGGCTACGACACGTGCGAGCGCGACTGGTGCGGCATGCGCATCAGCCGGAAGCGAGGCATCTGCTGCGGGGGGCGTCTCGTCCATAGCGCGGCCATTGTACGTCTGCCGTTCCCGCACGGTCAACGCGGCCACCCGCACGGCCTATATCGTCGCGGCTCCCTCGCTGGCCCGAATAGCAGCCTACGCGCCGCGGTGGGCGAGACGCCCACCGACCGACCTCGAACCTTTTCGCCGCCGCTGCGTAAACTCATCAGGACTCATCGCACCCTCCGCTGGTTGCCCTCGGCCACTACCACTGAAGCGTCCCACCGCAAAGGAGCCCACGATGGACGGCCACCCCAGCTCTCAGCCCGAACACAACCCGCCTCCTGCCGCGCCCGGCGCGCACCCTTCCGAGCATTCCCCTCAGCACACATCGCCTCACCCTGGCGCGCCCCATCCTGCCGAGGGCGCACCTACCTTCTCACCAGATCCGACGTATCCTCCCTATCCACCCTACCAACCCACTACCCCGTACTCGCCCTACCCTCCCTACGCGCCGTATCCCCCATACTACATGCCTCCCCCCGCGCCGCCCAAACGCGGCGGGGTGCCCTGGTATGTCTGGCTGATCGGCGGATGTCTGGGCGCCGTGATCCTTACCGGCGTTGCCTGCGTCCTCCTCGGTGTGGCGGCCAGCCATGTCGTGCGGACGCTCTCCAACGTCACCTCCAATAGCGCCCAGTCATCGCAGACGTTCGCCGTCACCGGCACGCCGCGCGTCGTGGCGCACCTCGTCGACGGCAGCATCACCGTCAAGACCGGCAGTCCCGGTGCCGTCACGGTGGACATCACCACGCACGCCACCGATCTCTCGCCCGCGGATGTCCAGCGCGACCTCAGCCAGCTCGCCGTCACGCCCACGCAGAACGGCAACACCATCTCTCTCATCTCGACGACAGGCGGGTCCGCATCGCCAATCACGCAGCTCTCCACCGATGTCGTCATCACCGTCCCGCCCTCCGCCGACCTCGACTTGATCATCACCACCGGCACTGTCGAGATCGCGGACGTTCAGGGCACCATCTCCGCCAGCATCTCCTCGGGAGACTTCACCGCTCAGGGCATCACGCTGAACGATGGCTCCGACATCGCGGTAACCGCGGGCACAGCCACCGTCAACGGCGCGCTGGCCCCCGGTGCCTCGGCCACCGTCTCCGTAGACACCGGCGCCGCCACGCTGACGCTGCCGCCGGCGACCGCCTGCCATGTGGACGCCACGGTGGACACCGGAAGCATTGACGTCTCCGGATGGACCATTCCCGTCACGCAAAACGGCGCGGGTGCTCGCGCATCCGGCGATCTGGGTGCCCATCCGGGCGGCACGCTCACGTTGCGCGTCAGTGCCGGCACCATCGTGCTTGCTCAGGGAACGTAGCCTCTCAGCCTGGAACCTTCCGGCTGGTGCAGCGTAAGCCATGTATGATGCGCTGTAGCGCCATACCTAGAGAAGAGGAGCATACGATGAGCGACATCCTGAGGGGACTGGGCAATCTCCTGGGCAAATTTGGCCATGGACCCGAGGTCTCCGACACCATCACCCGCACGTTCAGCGTCACCGGCACACCGACCATCATCGCGCACGACACGTTTGGCAGTGTGCGGGTCGTCACCGGCCCGGATGGCGCCGTGAAGATCGACGCCACCAGAAAGGCCCGCGGCCTCACCGCCGATGCCGTTCAGCGCGACCTCGAAGAGATCGCCGTCACCTTCGCCCAGGACGGCAACACCATCCACGTGGATGCGCGCATCACGCGCCCCTCCGTCACCATCTCGGTCGCGCGCCAGGTCTGGTGCGATCTGGTCATCACGGTGCCCGTCGCCGCCGACCTGGATGTCAAGGCCGAAGCCGCCAACGTCGCCATCGCTGGCACGCGTGGCGCCCTCAACGCCAACGTGGACGCCGGCAACCTGGAGCTGGCGGGCGTCACGGGCTCGCTGGTCGCGCGCGTGGACGCCGGCAACCTCGAAGCGCGCGACATCAGCTTCAGCGGCAGCTCTCGTCTGCGCGTGGACGCTGGCCAGATCATCCTCTCGGCCGCGCTCGCCGAGGGCGCCGCGCTCGACCTGCGCGTGGACGCCGGGCGCATCAAGCTCACCCTGCCGGCGAACACCTCCGCCCACCTGGAAGCCAGCGCCGACGTCGGTTCTGTCGGCGTCTCCGGGTGGCCCATCCCCGTTTCGCGCAACGTCACGGCCGCCCGAGCTGTGGGTGACCTGACCTCCGCTCCACGCGGATCGATCACCGCGCGCATCCGCATCGGCGACATCTCCATCGCCAGCAGTTGACGGTGGTCCATGACGGCGGTCCATCCTGGGGCTTTCGCGAGGAGGCAGAGCGACGCACGTGACCGGGTTTTCTCCGCTCGTCCTGCCTCGCGGAGGTCGCCATCGTCGTCGTCGTGGCCCCCCTGCTCATTCTCCTCGTGCGTGCCCTGCTCCGCCCACGCCGCTAGCCACCCGCGCGTGGTACACCTCTTGCGGCCCGGCGTCCGACGCGACGCAGTCTCAAGGGCGGGGCGTCGCGCTGTGACGTGGTGACGGGGCGGACGGCGGCTGCCAGGCGGTTGTGCGCAAAGCGGCGTCTGAACGACGAGCGCCATTGGCGCGTGCCCGAGCCCGCGGGTCCCCGATGCTACGGCACAGCGGCGACACCTCGCTGCCGTTCGAGCATGGAGAAAGGACCCGCGAGAAGATGGCAGTTGACGGCAAAGCGAACCCCAAAGGCGGCGGAGTGAGCGGCTTTCTCCGCAGCCACGTCGGCTTCATTCCCAACCCCATCAGTAAGCGCAGCCAGACCCTGA
>CAYQFU010000312.1:0-4510 GCA_964416775.1 uncultured Ktedonobacterales bacterium | reverse complement strand
GAGATCCAGCGGTCGGAGGCCGTGTACACGTCTTCGTCGGGGCGAGGGGTGTCGAGCGCGCGCCGCAGATCGGTCGTTTCACCCCGGTCGAGCTGGAGAAGCATGCGCAGGATGGCGGACAGGCTATACCCGGCGCGAGACAGCATACGGATGACGCGCAGACGGCTGATTTCCTGGGCCCCATAGCGCCGGTAGCCGTTGGAAGGGTCGCGCGGGACGTCGATCAACCCGTTGCGGTCCCAGTTGCGCAACATGTCGATCGTCACGCCCAGCAAGTGGGCTGCCTGCCCGATACGGAGCGGCAGGATGGTGGGGTCAGCGCCGGGGTCAGCGCCGGCGGGCGTACCAAAGGCCCAGCGTTCCAGCAGGTCGGCGGCGGCGTCGGCATGGGCGCGCTCTGCTTGCACGAGTGCCAGATGACGGTGGGCAAGCTCCAGCGCGCCGCCCAGGTCCCCGCTAACGGCGGCCTGGATGATGTGCATGCCCAATTCGCGGATCGCTTTGCCAGGATGTCGGCTGCCGTAGACCTGGTGCGCAAGGCGCAGGCAATCGAGGTGGCGCTGCGTGAAACGGCGATAGCCGGACGGGCTGCGCGCGACAGGAGGCAGGATGCCCCGATCCACATAGCGCCGCACGGTATTAGGATGGACCCCAACGGCTTTGGCCAGATCGGACGTGCGCAGATAGTTCATGCCGGTGCGCTCTGCCGGGACCTCAGAAGTGTCCAGAACCAACGTGGGCATGTAGACGTTGTTCGCCTCGCACGGAAACGGCGGCTATCGGCTGCCCTGTAACCTGCGCCAGCCGCCGGCGCGGTTGTTGGCGATCACGGCCCGAAAGAGACTCACCAGGGCGCGCTCGTTGATGGTGTCGCCCTGGCGGATCTGGATGGCCCGCGCGGTCAGGTTGCCTTGCCCCTGGTTGATGATGCCCTCGGGATCGGGCGCGATGGGGTCGTAGATGAACACGTTGACGTGATCCCTGGCCGCCAGCAGCGCGCAGATGTTGCCGTCCAGGGTAAAGTATGGCCGGTTGGTACGCTTGATGGTCTCGATGACGTCTGGGTCTGCGGCATGCACCAGGTCCCGCACGCGGCGGCAAATATCCTGCTGCCAATCGGGGAGCGTAGAGATATACTGGTCGACGCGGGGATCGGTATGGTGCGTGCTCATGATTGTATGGTATCACGCACACCTTCGCCCGCCGGTGGCCACCTTGTAGCGTCTGTGACGCCGGTTTATCTCGCCCAGCACAGCCACGTTCAGATCTCGGAGCGGAGGGATACTCGAGCCATGACAGACAATCAGCCACCCACCACGATTGACGCGTACTTCCGGTCGTTTCCGGACGACACTCGTGCAGTCCTCGAAAACGTACGGCAGGCAATACGACGAGCAGCGCCAGATGCCGTCGAGACGATGAGCTATGGCATGCCCACGTTTGACCACAACGGCAAGCATCTGGTGTTCCTCGCCGGCTGGAAGCGCCATATTTCGCTCTATCCAACACCTGCGGGCGATAGCGCGTTCCAACGAGACATCGTGCCCTATAAGAAAGCAAAGGGCACCCTACGGTTCCCACTGGACAAGCCCATTCCCTACGACCTGGTGGAGAGAGCGGTTACCTTTCTACAGAAGGAAAGCCAGTAGAGAGCCGGCCGTAAGGACCGGTCTGTCCCTGCGCGCCGCCTTCCTCACGACCGCGCCGCATGCTACACTGCATAGCGCCAGGCTGCGAAAGCACGCTCGGTGCCGTGGACGCCGCCGCTCGACAGCGGCGCGAGGTCGGCGAGTACAAGGGAGCCGCAAATGGCGGTACGTATCGTCGTGGACAGCACGTCCGACATACCGCGAGACCGCGCGCGCCAGTTGGGCATCGAGGTGGTCCCCGAGACGGTCCTCTTCGGCGACGAGGCGTTTCTGGACGGCGTCGACCTCGACGGGCCAGCCTTTTACCGCAAGCTCGCCGGTAGCCGGGTGCTCCCGACGACGTCCGCGCCGTCCCCCGGCGTCGTGGAGGAGGCCTATCGCCGCGTCATCGGCGACGGGGCAACGGCTATCCTCTCGATGCACATCGCCGGAACGCTCAGCGCCACCGTCTCTTCCGCCCGTGGGGCCGCCGAGATCGTCAGCCGCGACACGGGCGTGCCCATCGAGGTGATAGACTCCGGCACCGTCAGCGCCGGCTTCGGCCTGCCCGCCGAGATGCTGGCCGAGCGCGCGCGCATCGGCGATGACCTCGCCGCGCTCAAAGCCCGCGCGGAGGACCTCTGCCGTCGCATGCGCCTCTATGCCGTGCTGGATACCCTCGAATTCCTCCAGCGCGGTGGGCGTATCGGCCGGGCGCGCGCCCTCTTGGGCACGATGCTCAAGGTGAAGCCGCTGCTCGAAGTGCGCGACGGCCAGGTGCTGCCGGTCGAGAATGTGCGCGCTCGCGCCAGGGCCGTCGAGCGCGTCGGCCAGCTCGTCGCCGCGCTGGGCGCGCTCGAGGCGGTCGCCATCGTCGAGGCCGATCCCGAGGCCGGCGCAGCCCTCCAGCAGGTCCTCACGCCGTCCTGGAGCGGCCCCGTCGAGCACTTCCCCCTCGGCCCCGTCGTCGGCACTCACGCCGGCCCCGGCGCCGCCGGCATCGCCGCCATCACCCGCGCCGGCTGACCCGATGTCACCTTTCGGCGAATCCCTTGCCCGCCAACGGCCCGTAAGAGCGCACGGCCCCTGCAACCCACGAACGGAGCCGCCCCTTCGAAGGTGCGCACCGCGCGCCCGTCCCGCCGCATGCGCTTTACAGCGCCCCATGCAGGCGCTATAGTGCGTGCAGGCAAGCTGACAGTGCGTGCCCGCCCCGTGGAAGGATCATCCGATGTTCGAATTAATGGCGCTCGTGACCGTCCTCTACACGACGTTCCTGGCGGGTTTTTTCCTCGCGCCGCCCATCGTTGGCTTTGTCTTCATCCGCGTGGACGCCAACCGCAGCGGCCAGCCCGGATGGCTCTGGGCGCTCAGCACCCTCTTCGCAAGCTGGCTCGCCGTGCTCGCCTATCTCATCGTCCGCTACCTCTCCACCGCCCGCCCGACATACTGATCCATCCTCCATCTGCACCCTCACGCCACCAGATGATGCGCGAGCCATGCGGGCAGTTGGTGTCCGCGGGCTTTCAGCCCGGCCCAAGCCTGCGCCGGCAGTTCCACTGCCGCGACACGCACCCCTCCCTCGCGAAATCCGGCAGCGATCGGCAACCAGGCCGCTCAAGGAAAACGCGAGCCATACGTCTAAATCCGGCAACGAACGGCAACATCGCCGCCGCCGCGCACCTCGAATATCGGCAGAATCGCCAAGTTCTGGCAACGCATCCATCGGACGGGTTCTCCCTCCCCGCTATCGTGGAGGGGGGATAGGGAGGGAGGTCCCCACATCCGAAGGTACTCTACCCGTTCCTCCACCCCGCGTGATACCCTCCATTATCGCAGTCCCGTTGCACCGCTCACTCTGGCGCGCAACCTGCACTGCCACCCTGCTGACAACCCTCTCCACCCTCTGTGACCTCTGTGTCCGCTGTGGTGAAGCTCTCTTCCGCCCTCAGCGATCACTGCGTTCTCTGCGGTTTAACAACCCGACGTCCCCGTAGGAGGTTCCCCGCCGTGGCCGCCGACTTCACCCACCTGCACGTCCACTCGGAATACAGCCTCCTCGACGGCCAGTCCCGCATGAAGAGGCTGATCCAGGCGACGAAGGACGCCGGGATGAGCGCGGTGGCCCTCACCGACCACGGCGGCATGTACGGCTCCATCGAGTTCTACAAGGCGGCCAAAGCCGGCGGCATCAAACCTATAATCGGCGTGGAGGGTTACCTCGCCCCCTCCCTCGAAGAGAAGACCGGCCGCTATGAGTACAACCACCTGCTGCTGCTCGCCAAGAACAAGGTCGGCTATCACAACCTCCTCAGGCTCACCACCATCGCCCACACCCGCGGCTACCACTACCGGCCCCGCGTGGACAAGAAGGTGCTCGCCGAGCACGCCGAGGGGCTGATCGTCACCTCCAGTTGCCTCTCCGGCGAGATCCCCGAGCTGCTGTTGAAAGGCGACCTCAACGGCGCGCGCGCCGCCGCCCGCTGGTACCAGGACGTCTTCGGCCCCGAGAACTTCTACATCGAGGTGCAGGACCACCAGGCGCCCGAGTCGCCGCAGAATCAGCTCAACCCGATGCTCTACGAGCTGAGCCGCGAGACTGGTGCGCCGCTGCTCGCCACCAACGACCTGCACTACGTCGCCGCCAAGGACGCCGATGCGCAGGACGCCCTGCTCTGCGTCCAGACGGGCAAGACGCTCGACGACCCCAAGCGGATGAAGTTCGACAGCGCGCACTACTACCTCAAGACGCCCGAGGAGATGGCGCGCCTCTTTCCCGAGCTGCCCGAGGCCCTGACCAACACCATGCGCGTCGCCGAGCAGTGCGAGGTCGAGATCGACTTCGGCGCCAACCTCCTGCCCGACTACGCCATCCCCGCGCA
>CAYQFU010000311.1:0-4524 GCA_964416775.1 uncultured Ktedonobacterales bacterium | reverse complement strand
GCAGGCGGCGGCTGGTGCGAATCAGGCGGTTGATGGTCTCCACCATGTGGACGGGAATGCGGATGGTGCGGGCCTGGTCGGCAATGGCGCGGGTGATGGCCTGGCGAATCCACCAGGTGGCATAAGTGGAGAACTTATAGCCCTTGGTGTAGTCGAACTTCTCCACGGCGCGGATGAGGCCGATGTTGCCTTCCTGGATCAGGTCGAGCAGGCTCATGCCGCGGCCGATGTACTTCTTGGCGACGCTGACGACGAGACGCAGGTTGGCCTCGGTGAGCCGCTGCTGGGCGTCTTCGGCGTCGAGGATGACACCGAAGTGCTGGTGGCTGAGCTTTTGCCGCTCGAGCTTGCCGCGCTCCATGCGCTTGGCGAGGGCGATCTCCTCGGCAGCCGAGAGCAAGGGCACGCGTCCGATCTCGCGCAGATACATGCGCACGGGGTCGTCGAGGCTGCTCTCCAGGTCGGCCGCGACGGCGCCGACCCCCTCGTGGAGCTCGTCCCACCGGTGGGCATGCGCGTCGGCTTCTTCTTCGTCGCTCTCAGCCCCCGCCCAGGGAGTCTTGGAATGGTCCAGCGGGTCCACAGCCATTGGCTCATCCTGCATCTTGAACAGGTCGCCGAGAGGAGCACCGAGGCTATCGGCCTCGGTTTCGACGGCCTCGACGGCGGTCACGTCGAGCAGTTGCGTCGGGCCGAACGCCTGGGTGTCGTCGGCATCGGCATCTGGCGCCTCGAACGCCTCATCCGCGAGCAGGCTCTGGCCCTTGATCACCCCATGAACGGCCAGGCCATTGGGGACCTGCCGTCGCGAGGGCCAGCCGGCCACGTCAAGAGCGTTCTCCGCCACACCTTCGAGCGTCTCTTCCGAGGCAGCTTCACCCCACCTGTCGAATGTGTCGTCTTTTACGAGCACATCCGGCTCTTGCACGCGCACATCGCGCCTGGTCACTCGCCCAACCTCCTCCAGTTGGCGCGCCGGCCGCGGGGGTGAACGGCTCCCCGCTGGGGAGGAGCGCTCTGCGCTTCCACCCATCGCCAGTGCGTCATGTCTGGCCGCCACACGAATTACTTGTCGCGCATCTCACCCGGCAAGACTGCCAGGCGCCGTGTCTTCACACGGTTCGGTTCCAGCCCGTTCAGCCGTAGAGGCTCGCGGCGGCGTCGATCGCCTTCCGCAGGGATAAAAGCTGTAGCTTCCGTCCCAGCAGCGCACGCGACGCTTCGCCGTCGCCGGATTGCTCGGCGTCGCGCTGCAGATAGTCTAATTCAGCCATCTCCTCTCGCAAGCGAGTCCGCTTCAGCCGATACGCCGCGTTGCTCGCCATCTTCGCCAGCCCGGTCCCTTCTTCGGGCGCGCCCAACACGAGGCGGGCGCGCGCACGCTCAGCCGCGGCCCGCAAGACGGGCGGCAGCCCTTCGGTGAAGGATGGGGCGTCAAATGGGGCGTCGCCGCGCAGCATCGTGGCGGCGTAGACGCGGAACAGCTCGCGCGTGTCCGTCCCGACGAAGTCACTCTCGGTCAGGATGGGCTGTATCTCGAACCAGGCGGCGGGGCGCTCCAGCAGCAGACCCAGGCAAAAGTCTTCCTGCGCCTGCCCAGCGAGGATGCGCGCCGCGATGCCCAGAGACGAGCTCGCGATGTCGCTGCCAGGGGCACTATACCCCGCACTACCGAGCCCTTGCAGGCCCTGCCCGTCATCCCAGTACTTATCTCTTACCTCACCGTCCGCTGACTTTGGAGGCATCGGACCGCTCGCCGGCTGGCTCGCGGGCGCGCCAGACGACTGGCGCTCCGCCGGACGGCGTGCATCGCGCTGGCGCTGGCGGCGGACACGTTGGAAATCCAGCGCGAGCTCGCGCTCGTCCAGTCGCAGGCGGCCGGCCAGACGGCGAACGTAGGCGTCCTGCGCGGTGCGGTCGCCGAGCTCGGCGATCAGGGGCAGGATGCGATGCGCGGCCTCGGCTTTGCCGGCAGGGGTGTCGAGGGCGAGGCCGGCCATCTGCACCTCGAAGAGGTAGTCCACCAGCGGCAGCGCCTCCTCGATGGCGCGCTGCCAGCCGGCGGTGTCGCGGCGCACGAACTCGTCGGGGTCCTCGCCGTTCGGCAGACGCAGGACGGTGATCTCGGCGTCCACCTGCTCCTCGAAACGGACGATGCCACGCGGCTCGCCACGGCGTGTGGTGGCGGGGCCAGCGGCCGGCTCGGGCACGGGTACCGCCACGCGATCGAAGGCACTCTGGGCGACGGCGATGCCGCGCACGGTCGCCGATTGGCCGGCGGCATCTGGGTCGAGCGCGAGGGCAACGCGCCGCGTGAGCTTCTTGATCTGGCGCACGTGCTTCTCGGTGATGGCGCTGCCGATGCAGGCGACGACATTGCGCGAGCCATACTGGTGGGTAACGATGGCGTCCATGTAGCCTTCGACGATGATCACGCGATCACTGCGCTTGATAGCGTCGCGGGCGAGATCCAGCCCGTACAGGGTGGCGCTCTTGTCGAAGATGGGCGTCTGCGGGGTGTTGAGGTACTTGGGATGGCCGCCGCCCAGCTCGCGCCCGCCGAAGGCGATGGTCTGGCCGCGGACGTCGCGGATGGGGAAGATCAGGCGGCTGCGGAAGTAGTCGTAGAGCCCGCCGCCGCGCTCCGCCTCGCGCTCGCGAGCGAGACCGGCGTCGACCAGCTCGCGCGGGGTGTAGCCTTGCTCGCGCAAATAGGCGGAGAGGCGGTCGCCCTCGGGGGCAAAGCCCAGGCGCCAGGTGGCGATGCTCTCGTTGTTCACGCCACGCGCATCAAGGTACGTACGGGCGTACTGCGCCTCCGGCGACTGGAGCAGCTGGTGGTGGAACCAGATAGCGGCGGCCTCGTTCAACGCGCGCAGGCGGCGCCGCGCTGCCGTCTCGGCTGATTCCTCGGCGGGCTGGCCGTCGGCGTGGTCGTGGCTCTCCAGCGGGATGCCAGCGCGCTCGGCCAGCTGGGCGAGCACATCACGGAAGTCGAGCGACTGCTGCTTCTCGACGAAGGTGAAGAGATCGCCGCCCTCGTTGCAGCCGAAGCAGCGCCAGGTGCCCGTCTCGGGGAACACGTAGAAGGAGGGCGTGCGCTCGCTGTGAAAAGGGCACAGACCTTTGTAGGCCTTTCCCGACTTCTTCAGCGGGACGACCGCGCCGATCTCTTCGACGATGTCGAGCTTCTGCTTGATGCGCTCGAAGATACTGCTGCTTTCGGACACGCACGCCTACTTCGCAAGGATACGCCACCCACTCGCGTTCACAGGAGCGAAGGGGTAATACTTGGGCGTTCAGTAGTGTATAAC
Source organism: uncultured Ktedonobacterales bacterium (assembly GCA_964416775.1). Classification (GTDB taxonomy): domain Bacteria; phylum Chloroflexota; class Ktedonobacteria; order Ktedonobacterales; family JADMIN01; genus CAYQFU01. Next base: position 1,210 of record CAYQFU010000311.1, on the reverse strand, counting down.
GGCCAAATGCGTCAAGAGTCGCGCTGATTGCACCGGATGGCACAACTCGCATCGGCACGAGACGCATGGGCACGTGTCTGGAGACCCTCGCGACGCGCTACACAGTCCTACTTCCTGGCGTGCTCCGGCCTGCTTTCGCCCCAATGACGGATGATACTGGCGGCGAGGGCGATGGCCGCCAACCCCGCGACGAGCCCAACACCGGCCCAGACGGTTCCGCGCAGAAGAGGACGCGCGCGCGCGGTCAGCGGGGCGGCGGTGGGCTCGGGAGGAAGCAGAATGATCTTGCCGCGCCGGGTGTCGGCGCGCAGCACGGGCAGCGCATCGGCCACGGCGACATCAGGTTGGCCGGCCCGGAGCACCTCCGCCAGCCGATCGCAAATGGTCTGCGCGAATGCGTCGGCGTCATGCGCGAGCGTGCGCTGGGTCTCTTCAGGGAGCGTGCGCGCGTCCACGTCCCAGGCGTAGGCGGCGATGGTGCGGCCATCCTGGCTAACGAGATCGATGGAGCCGTGAAAGGTGACAGGCCCATGCGGGCCGTTCGCGCGCCCATCGAGCGCGAGGTGGGCGGGCCGGCGCAGACGCTCGACGCGGCCAATCGCGGTGTAGAGGGCGGCGTCAGGGCCAAGCCGCAGGCGAGCCTCGACGCTGATCGTGCCGTCCGGCTCCGCGGGGCCGAGCTGAATCAGCCGCTCGCATCCCGGTATGATGGCCCCCAGCACATCGGCGTTGGTAAGCGCCTCGAACACCTGCTCGATGGGGGCGGGGAAGTTGTAGGTTCCTTCGATTCGCATCCGGTTCTCAGATTCTCTCTATGTGCGGCCTATCCTCGGGAATCACTCCCCCAGGACGGCTGCTGTGGCTGGCGTGGGACGGAGAGCATGACGACCGTGCCCTGGCTCGGCTGCGAGCGAATGCCCAGCGTGGCGCCGACAAGCGTCGCACGCTCGGACATATTCAGCAGCCCCCAGCTTCCGCGCCGCTCATACTCTGATCTTACGCTATTGACGTCGAAGCCGTCCCCGTCGTCACGCACGACGACCATGACCGTCTGGGGCCGCTCGTGGATCTCGATCCAGCAGTTCTCGGCCTGGGCATGCTTCAACACGTTGTTGACGGCTTCCTGGACGATGGCGAAGGTGACGGCCTCGGCGTTGTGAGGAAGACGGGTGGTGTAGTCGGCGGCGAAATGCATCTCTGGACCATCGCC
>CAYQFU010000310.1:0-4578 GCA_964416775.1 uncultured Ktedonobacterales bacterium | reverse complement strand
CCTTCTCGGTCATGATGTTCGGCAGGAGCTGCAGCAGCCGGATCATCCCGCGGTTTACCGCGTCGTTGAGCAGTGGCAGCGTCGGCAGCACGCCGAAGGCCGGCGCGATGAGCACCGCGCGATCCACGTCGGCGCGGAGCTGCGCCAGCCACGCCGCGATCACCCCGCCGCCCGAGAGGCCCGCCACCGTCACGCGCTCGCCCAGCCCCTGCGCGATGTCGGCGATGGCGTCGCCGAAGCGGCAGAGCTCGGCCGCCGTCAGGAAGCGCATGTCGCGGCCCTCGCGGTCGAGCGTGCCGTTGTGCGGCATGCGCGGGATGAGCACGTTGCAGCCGCGCTCGAAGAGCAGCGGCGCGAACCGCGCGAACTGCTGCGGGCAGTTCGAGAGCCCGTGCACCAGCACGACGACGCGTTTCGTCCGCTCGCCGTGCGCCAGCAGCTTCGAGCCGCAGACGGGGTTGACGTCCGCGCCATCCTGCGCGCGCAGCGCCTCGAACTTCGCCAGCGCCGCCGCGTAGTCCGCCGCCGGCTCCGCCACCGACCGCATCAGCCCGCGCCGCCCGCGCACGCTCACCACCGCAATCGCCATCATGCCCTCCCCTCTGCCCACATCTCCCACCGCCCACCGCGTATTGTGCCCATTCGCGCGCTCTGTGTCCACTCGCGGCTATTTGCCGCTTCCTCACTGGCGCGCGAGCCGCTATACTGGCGAGGAATGCGCGACCGCGGGAAGCAGCGACATGGAGATCAGTGCAGCGTGTATCAGCTCAGGGCAGCGCTCGGATGGCTCACAGCGACGCCCCGCGACGTCGCGCGCCTCGATAGGTGGCGCACTCGGCTTGCCCGCGCCGGGTACTTCTACTCGCTCGTGGCTGGTGTCATCGTCCTGCGCCAGGCGTGGTTCTCCGGATCCTGGCGGGAGTGGGCGGCGTTCTGGCTCCTGTGTGCGTGGATCCTCGGCGGGGCGCTCGAATATCTGCGACCGGGACCCGCTGCCTCGGAGACTGAGCTCCGTCAGCGGCTGATGAACCTCCGGGACGCGGCGGCGAGCGGCAATAGCCTCGTCGCGCCGCCCTTCGAGCCACAGCCGGCGTCGGTGCCGCAGCAGGAGCCTCTGGCGCGGCGAACTCTCGTTGGTCGTTTCCGTTCCCCCGCCACGCGCCGCCCGTCAATGTCGCCAGTGTCCGCTGCTGGCGTGTTCGCGCTCTGGGGATTGGTATACACCGGCTTTGCCCTTGTTGACGGCCCGCGCAGTTGGCTTCTCGTCACCGTACCCGTGCTCCTCTCAGGCTTGGTCGATCTATGGCTCTGGCTGCGCCGGCGTCGGCCAATCATCGTTTTCGCTGACGACGTCGCGCTCACGTGGTGGCAGGGCAAGCGCGAGCGGCGCGTGGCCTGGGGAGACATCCGCGCCTTCTGCGTGCTCGCCGAGCCGGTGAAATGGGCCTGGCGAACCTTCCACTGCGTTTATCTCGTCTATACCCCCGACGCCGTGCTCGCCTGGGAAGTTGGCGGAAGCGCCCCGACATACCTGCGCGACGACTCAAATCATCTCGCCAGCTTGATCGTCACCAAGACCGGACTGCCACTGCGCGACCTCACTGCCGCAGCAAAGGAAGACGCCTCCGCAACGCAGCGCCGCCCCGACCCGAACATTCCCGCCGGCCCACAACCGCCGCGCCCCCGTCGCCGCATCCTGCGCCTCGCCGCCATCCCGTTGTACATCGCCCTCGTCGTGCCTGCTCTCGGACTCGCCGCCGTCACCCAGCAAGGCCGCCTCTACCACGACCGATTGGCGAGTGCCGAGGGGCAATTCCCGCTCTTCCGTGACTCTCTCGCGGCGGACGACGGCCGCTGGCCGCTGCAGGCAGGAGACGCGCGTCAGGGCGATATTGCCTTCCAGCGCGGGGCCTACGTCCTGACGCCGCAGGGTGACGCCGCTCTCGCGACATGGCCAGCGCCCACCTTCGGCGATGCCGTGGTCGAGGTGACGGTGGCCCAGGAACAGATCAGCTACACGCTTACGGGCGCCGGATTGGTGCTCCGAGCCGACGACGCCACCCGGCGTATGGTGGTGTTCACGATTACCCCTGATGGCTCGTGGAGGCTCTCCTCCGTCCGCTATGACGCTGGGTACAACGACTCGTCCTCCATCGCGCAGGGCGACAGCGACGCCATCCACAGGGGCAACGATGCGACCAACCGCCTCTCCGCCATGCTGCGCGGCTCGTGGTGCACGCTCTTCATCAACGGGCAATTCGTCGGCAGCTATGACCTTGGCGTCAGCCGCCCCGGCTACGCCGGAGTCTACTCAGGTGGCGACGTGCAGCGCGCCGCGTTCACCGACTTTGCCGACTATCCCGTGTCGCCGCCATCGCCTCTTTTCGCCGTCTGATTCCGGCTCGGCTCGGATGGTTGGACTGTGGCGGCGCTGTCTCGGATGGGATTGCCCGCGGCCTTCAGGCCGCGACGCGCCCACAAGGGCGACCGCCCGTGCCGCCCGTAATCTGCTCCACTTGCCCGCACAGCGAGCGCACCCTATCATTCTCTCCGTCATCCTACGACGCCCGCGACCGCCTCTACGCGAGAGGGAGTGTCTCCATGGCCGAGCCGACCACCCCGCAGGCCCCGCAGCAGACCGCGACGCCCGACGACCCCACGCGCCTGACCGCCAGCGAGCTCGCGGCGTGCACATCGCCGGGTTGCCTGGACAGAGAGGTGCCCCACGGGGTATACTCTGCGCGGACATGTTTCCGGTAGACACCGACGCCTGCCGCCGATTCGTTCAGGAAGCATGTTCGCTGGACAACGAGGCCCGTCAGACCCCAGGCTGGGGTCCGACGGGCTTTTCTGTGTCCGCTTCCAGAAAGGAACACAACACACCATGAACATAAATATACAGGAACTCCTCGAGCGCTACGCCGCGGGCGAGCGCGACTTCGCCGACGTCGACCTGCGCGGCGAGCGGCTCGACAACGCCGCCTTGAACGGGATCAACCTGCGCGGGGCGGATCTGAGCGGTGCGACCCTGAATGGGGCCGAGCTCTGGGGCGCGGACCTGACGGGCGCGTACCTGGAGAGCGCTTCCGTGCGGGGTGCGGACCTGCGGCGCGCGCGCCTGCGCAGCGCGAATCTGCAGGGCGCCGATCTCTCGGGTGCGCTGCTGGTCAGCGCCGATCTCACCGGCGCCGTCTTCCGCGGAGCGAATCTGAGCCGGGCAGATCTGTACTGCGCTCGCTTGAGCCGCGAGCAAATCGGGACCGCCGTCCAGGCGGGCGCGCGGCTCTACGCTCCCGAGCTGAGCTTCGCGCGCCATGCACCGGTAGCGGTATCATGAGGTGAGCGATTCGGGCAGGCGCCAGGTGGGGGAGCGGCACGTATCGCCGCTCCCTTTTTTCGTGCTCGGCGCCGCGACGATGCGGGTACGCATCCGCCGCGCGTGGCCGTCGCCGTCGCCCGCTACTCCCCCGGGCTGGACTGCCAGTCGTCCACGGCGTCGGGCGCAGCGCACCACGCCGGCAGCGGCGCGAAGAGGAAGTTCGCCAGCGTCCAGACGTACGGCTCGTACAGCGCGCGCAGCTCCTTCAGCTTCTTCGGCGCCTGCTCGTCGTCGCGCAGGCGCATGTTGGCCGACGCGAGCTGCGCACGCAGCCGGTCCACCTCCGGCGGCGGCAGGCGGTTCGGGATCTTGTGCTTGTCCACCGGCGTCGAGAACACCTGGCTGAGGTCCACCGCCGCGTGGCGCGCCATGGCGAACGTCAGCCGCGCCTGGTGCTTGGGGAGGTCGTCGATGCCGGCCAGGATCAGCGCGCAGACGTCCAGCACGACGGTCAGCGCCGCCAGCCACGACTCGTTGTCGTGTTGCGAGCGGAAATACGAGAGCGAGGGGTAGGAGAGCTGGCTCTCCAGCAGCTCGGAGGCCCAGCGCTCCCAGTCGCGCAGCTCGGTGACGATCTCGCCGGTGTTGCTGGCCTCGGCGTGGCGGCGCAGGAACTCGCTGGCCGTCGGCGGTGAGCCGGCGCGGGCGTCCAGCAGCGTCACGCTCTGCTCGCGGCGCGAGAACGCCTGGTAGAATATGGGCAGGTAGCCGATGATCAGCGCGAGGAAGGCGAAGCCCGTCCCGGCCTCGATCACCGCCGCGATGCGCTGCCACGCCCCCAGCGGCGCGACGTCGCCGAGGCCGAGGGTAAAGAACGTCGTCCCGCTGAAGTAGAGCACCGTGCCGAAGCTCACCCGATGCTCGGGCGTGATGAAGTGCGCGCCGAACGTCCATTGGAGCAGCGCGAACCCCAGGATGAGCCCGACCGCCCAGAAGGCGAGCAGCCCGAGCAGCGAGAGCGGGCCGTAGATGCTGAGGAACGTCTCGCGCCGGCCGCCATCCCTCAGCTTTCTGGCGATGGCGCGATAGGGCAGCCAGGTGGCGCGCCAGAAGACGAGCGAGATGCGCAGGCGCCGGCGCACCCGCCGGGGCAGGACGATGGTCTCGAAGGCGTCCCACAGGATGCCGAGGATGAGGGCGACAGCGGCGATGAACGCGAGGAGCTGCATGGCGAACCTGTCCGATAGCTGGTGGCTGAT
>CAYQFU010000309.1:0-4627 GCA_964416775.1 uncultured Ktedonobacterales bacterium | reverse complement strand
TCCATGCGCCCCTACGGTATGGTGGAAGGGATCGCCCGGATCCGGTATGACTTCTATGGGTAGAGGTACTCGGCGCCGGGGTAGTCCACGGCGATGTAGCGGTAGTCCACTTTGGCCCAGCCAGCGCCGCGCCAGTACATGTTCATCTCGGAGATCAGAAGCCAGCCGGTATACTGGCCGGTGCCGATGCTCTCCACGAAGGCGTAATGGCCGACGTGCTCGCCGTTCACGGGAGCATAGAAGACCGGATAGCCGACGCGCGGGGTGTGATGTGCCGGCCAGCTCAGGACGTTGGGGTTGCGCAAGAGCGCTTCGGGCCACCAATTGCACCAGCCGAAGCCGCCGATCACGTGGCCGTTCACCATATAGTTACGCGGGTTCGGGTAGTAGATCTTGCCGAAGCAGCCGGGTGGAACGGTCCAGCGCGAGATGACGCCGGTCCACACGAGCGAGCGATCCATCGTGCATGGCTCGCCCGCGAAGATGCCTTCCGGCAGCGCGACTTGCGCCACGGGCGGCACGAACGGGGCCGATTTCGCCTGAGCCCACCACGTGGTGGGGATGCAGAGCTTCTGCCCGACATAGATCGGGACGGAGGGCGATACGTGGTTGGCCTGCGCGAGCGCGCTCGCGGTGCTCTGGTAGGCGGAGCTAATGTCCTTCAGCGTGTCGCCCGGCTTGACGGTGTACCACGAGCAGGCCGAGGCGGTCGCCGTGGAGGTCAGGGCGGGGGCGGTGAAGGCCATCCCGACGATCACCAGCGCCACGAGGTTGCCCGTCACCCAGATGGGCAGCCGCTTCTTGAGCGCGGGAGGTGGCGCACCCACGCGCGCGGGCGCGGTCGGACGCGGGTTGCGCGCGGCGCGCACCAGGATGCCGCCCGTCAGTGGGAGCGTGAGGCTCTTTCGGCGTGGGCGCGCCTGTATGAGCGCGGCGTGCCTGGACGTAACGGGTGCAGTGGTACGCGTGGCGGGCATGTCGCCGCTCACCGGGCGCAGCGCTCGCTGGGGCGCGCTCGGATGCGAGCGCTGCTTGTCGTCGTCCCAGTTGTCTGGTCCATCCCAACTGGTGCCGAATTCCCCCGGGTTCTGTTCGTCGTCCCAGCCGTCCCCTCCCGATCCTCGCGGCGGATCGCCGGCGGATGCATCATCCCAGCCGGGACGGCGAGCGGGTGGTGGCGTCGCGGGCAGCGTGAGCGTCCGGTAATCGCGTGGTGGAGCGGCTTTCTTTGGCCTGGGCGTAGCGGTCCGTCGAATATCCATGGGCGTGCTCCTCATGCGCGTGCCCGTGCCACAAGGCGCGGCCGAACGAGCGCAGTGGAATGCGTGCACAAGCTACTTTAGCAGACTCAGACGCAGCTACGTCGGTTGGGCGACCGCTGTTGGGAGAGAAGTACCTCTCGGTGTCTCCATTGTACCAGTTGAGGCAACCGTGATCTGGCTGGCCAGTGGCCAGGTGTCCTCTCTCACGCCCTACCCTGTTGCCTGCCCATACACCACATATACCGGCCAGTAGTAGCGATAGCGAGACATCTCGTCCTGCCAGGCGCGCAGCACGGCGTCGAAGGTGACGGGATCGGCTACTCCCGCCGCCTTGATGGCGCTGCCCAGGGCCTCGCACACGCTCACCAGATCCGCCTTGACCAGCGCACCCAGGCGGCTGCCGCCTCCGATGGGCAGATTGATCTCGCGCTGGGTAATGTTCCGCAGGCCAGAGCCGGTGAGGAAATCGCGCAGTTGAAGGCCGATCTGCAGATCTATGCCCCGGGGTGCTGTGACCTGGCGCGCCCAGTCGAAGAGCTGGCGCATGGCGGGACCGGTCTGACCTTCTACGCTTCCCAGACTGCCTTCCACCAGCTCAACCCATCCGCCAGGCCGCGTGACGCGCGCCAGCTCACGCACGACCTGAGGCCACAGCCGTTGCGGAATAGCCGAGTACATCAGTCGTTGATGGGTGAAGTCGAAGCTGGCTGACGCGAATGGAAGACCTTCCAGTACGTTGCCGGCGACAAAGGCGTAATTGCCGGGCCGGCTGGCGAGCCCATATCCCAGCGAAGCTTCACGGTCAGGGCCGGGCGGGGCCACATCCAGGCCGATCACATTTGCCTGAGGCAACTCAGCCGCGAGCTCCATCGCCCAGCGGCCGGTGCCGCATCCGACGTCGAGGATGTCGGACGGCTGCCCAATCGGAGCCAGATAGTTCGTGCGCAGGGCTGAACGGAGCATGAAATGCTGCAAGTCGAGGCGGCTGACTTCCTGCTCATCCTTGGGGAGCATGTAGGGGATGCCCGCCACGAATTGACGGCCAAACCGCCGGCGTACCGGAAGGGGCTGCGCTCCAGGCCGTGCCGCTGAGCGGCGGCGCCAAAATTGCCACCATGCCATGCGTGTGCTCCTCTACGTCCGCTGTTTCCACTCTGCTTGCGGGCGGTTCGCGCCATCATGGCTCACCGTCTTGCATCCGCGCCAGAATGGAGTTGGCACGCCGAGTGTAAGGCAGGCGGGTGGATTGTGTCAAACAGCGCATGATTGACCACAAACAATCCCCCCTTCTCATCGCAATGGGAAGGGGGGAGTCGCGTCGGGACGGGGTAGGGCTGTCAGGATTGTGTCAGGATTGATCTTCCTCTTCGTATCGTCCTGTGTACGGCCCGCCGATGCCCTGGTGCAGCACGCGCAGGGTGAGCAAAGCGCAGCGCTGGCGCGCCGGGCCAATGCTCACCCCCAGCATCTCGAAGATATCGTCGGGCCTGAGGGCGCGTAGCTCATCCAGCGTCGCGCCTTCGATCTTCTCCGTCAGCATCGAGGCCGACGCCTGGCTGATGGCACAGCCGCGCCCATCGAAGCGCACCTCCGCCACACGGTCGCCTTCCATGCGTAGATCGATCTCGATGCGGTCGCCGCAGAGGGGATTGGTGTCGGCCGCGTGGATGTCAGGGTGGTCGAGGTGGCCGTGGTTGCGCGGCTCACGGTAGTGCTCGATGATATATTGCCGATAGAGATCGTCCACGCCTCACCATCCTCGTCTCACGTCCGGGCGTATGCGTTCTCCCGGCCAGGAGGAATACCGCACACGTCGCCCCCTGCTAGAAGGCGAACACGTCGCGCGCGCGGACCAGCGCCTCGGCCAGCGCGTCGATCTCGGCGCCCGTCGTGTAGACATAGAAGCTGGCACGCGTCGTCGCCGGCAGGTGAAAACGCTCCATCAGCGGTTGGGCGCAGTGATGACCCGCGCGCACGGCGATGCCCTCGCGGTCCAGCAGTGTTGCCAGGTCGTGCGGGTGGATGTCCGCCAGGGTAAAGGATACCACGCCGCCACGCCGGTCCGCGGGCGGGCCGTAGATCGTCAGGTCTGGCACGTCGCCCAGCCGCCGCAGCGCATAGGCCGCCAGCGCCCGCTCGTGCTCGTGGACGCGCTCCATGCCAAGCGCGTTGAGATAGTCAACCGCCGCGCCCAGGCCCACGGCTTCCACGAAGGCGGGCGTGCCCGCCTCGAACTTCCAGGGCAGGTCGTTCCACGTGGAACCGCTCAGATGCACCTCGCGGATCATATCACCGCCGCCCATGAACGGCGGCATGGCTTCCAGCAGCTCGGCCCGGCCCCAGAGCACGCCGATGCCCGTCGGTCCGAGCATCTTGTGGCCGCTGAACGCCAGGAAGTCGCAGTCCAGGTCGCGCACGTCGACCCGCATGTGCGGCACGCTCTGCGCGCCGTCCAGCAGCACCAGCGCGCCAGCCGCATGGGCTTGAGCGATCATGGCTTTGACAGGGGGCTGCGTCCCCAGCACGTTGGACATCTGCGTCAGCGCCACCAGCTTCGGCCGCTTCGTCTCCAGCAGGCGCTCGTACGCGGCCTGGTCCAGCTCGCCATCGTCCGTGACGGGAACGTATTCGACGAGGGCGCCGGTGCGTTGGGCGACGAGCTGCCAGGGCACGATGTTGCTGTGGTGCTCCATCACGGTCGTCAGCACCACGTCGCCCGGCCGCAGGTTGGCCTCAGCCCACGTGCGCGCGACCAGATTGATGGACTCGGTAGCGTTGCGCGTGTAGATCACTTCGTGGGCGTTGCGCGCGTTGATGAAGCGCGCGATCTTGCGCCGCGCGCCCTCATAGGCGCGGGTCGCCTCCTCACTCAGCGTGTAGACGCCGCGGTGGATGTTGGCGTTGCTCTGGCGGTAGAGGCGATCCATTGCCTCCAGCACGGCGACCGGCTTCTGTGAGGAGGCCGTGCTGTCCAGATAGACCAACGTATGCCCGTTCACCTGGCGCGTGAGAATAGGGAAGTCCTCGCGTGGCGCCAGCGCTTCCAGTGCGGTGGGCGTGGGGGTGGCCGTCCCGTCGCCCTGCAGCGGCTCCAACATGTTGCATCCTCCTGGCAACGAAAAGGGAGACGGCGAACAGTCGCCGTCTCCCCGCGCGGACTGCCCACCGTGCGGCGGCGCGGCCGTCGCTATTCGGCGTCTGGCTCGCCGGTCAGCCACTCGTAGCCCTTCTGCTCGAGCTCCCTGGCGAAGTCCGGCCCGCCCGTCTTGATGATGCGCCCCTGATACATGACGTGGACCACATCGGGGTCGATGTAGTTCAGGATGCGCTGGTAGTGCGTGATGATGAGCACGCCCAGCTTCGGC
>CAYQFU010000308.1:0-4691 GCA_964416775.1 uncultured Ktedonobacterales bacterium | reverse complement strand
CCAGCCGAGCTGGCGTACATAATCTGCCACTCGCCAGTGTTGCCCGCGGTGCCGCCGAGCGGATTGCAGAGGCCGGTGTAGGTCGTCGGCAGCGTCAGCGTCACCAGGAACCAGATCCCGTGGTAGGGCGAGTAGGCGTCGGTGGCGACCTGGACCGCGTTCACCCCGTCGATATTCTGTATGGTCGATTGTACTGCCGCCGGGTAGGTGACGGTGCCACCGCCGGCGGGCGGCACGACCCCGACGAAGAGGCTGCCGCTCGTCACGCCGCTCGTCTCCGCGGTCAGGCCGGCGAGGTTGAAGAGGCCCAGGGTGATGGTGCGCCCGGCGAAGGCCGTGGGGATGCAGCCGGCGTCGAGGCAGGCGTAGGGGGTGCCGGCGCTCGTGACGCAGGCGGTCTGCGGGTAGTTCTTGTTGGGGGTGCGCGCGGCGAGGCCGCCCTGGAAGGTCATGTCGGTGTTGTTCCACGACGAGACTACCACCTGCGGGTACTGGTACTGGCCCGCGCCGAAGCTCCCGTCCTTGCAGCCGCTGCTACCGTAGGCGTTGGAGACGGTATCCGAGTCGCAGGCGGCGACGGCGTAGGTGTGCGAGCCGTAGCCGTCGGCAGGCCCGGAGGTGTAGTCCTTCTGGCCGGAGGAGTTGACCGCCGCGGACGAGATCCCCACCGCCTCCACAGTTAGGCGATACGTCCCGGTGCCGAGGCCGCCCGTCGGCGAGATCTTGCACCACTGCAGCCAGCATTTGACATCGTTATACGTCGACGTCGACGGCGTGACGCAGCCCTTGCCTTGCACGGATGATAGGTTGCCTAAGTTGTGGTAGGTGTTGGGGGTGTCGGCCCCGTTGTTCTTCTTGCCCCAGTTGGGATCGTAGACCTGCCCGCTGGTACACCCATGTTGGGCCAGGTCGGCGCTGGTCGCGTCGTAGGCGTCGAATTCGCTCTGGCCTATAACATCCACCCGGGTGGAACCACCAGTTGGTGGTGTTGGGACCAGTTGTGTGTCCGAGCTGCGGTCGTAGTCGGCGTTGACCTTGTAGAGGGTGAAAAAGGTGTTGAAGAAGAAGAGCGGCGCGTCGTGGTGGAAGCCGTCGTAACTGCTGCCAATGCCCTCGCCGGTCGGCCCCTGGTAGTAGTTCGGCTCGATGGCGGCTCCCGTCTTGGTGACGGTGGTTCCCGTGCTGGTGGTCTGCACTAAGCATCGGCCGCTGTCGAGGAAGTGGTCGAGCGGGATCGGGCTGATGGGCGTGCAGGAAGGGGTTGTATAGGAGTTATTCACGTCCTGCGGAATGTAGACGGGGTTGTAGACCCACAGCGAGGCCGCCGAGACGGTCGGGCCGACATCGATGCGGTAGGTGTAGCCGCCCGGATGGGCGCTGTTCGCCGTCACGGTGCTGTTGTATCCGCTGGGCTGCTGGTCGGGGTTGCCGGTGCCGCCGTTGGCTCCGGGGACGCCGCAGTGGGGCGTGATCGGGCCGAGCGGGGTGGCGCTGTTCGAGGAGACGCCGGACCACTGTGGGTGGTCCGTGCTGAAGCCGTTGTAGGTATAGTACCCAAAAGGGCCCGGAGGATTGACGGGATCTCCCGGGTCTTGCTGCTTGGCGTTGAAGGGCGGCGAGGCCTGCGTGCTCGTGCCGAGCGACGGCCCCTCGGCGCAGTAGACGTAGGGGTCGCCGGCCTCCTTGAGCTCGGCCGGGCCGTCCATTCCGACGAGGAAGTTCTGCACGTGTTGCTGCGTCGTCGAATTGATCGGGCAGGAGCTGCTGTTGGTGTTGAGCGAGCCGCCGCCGGGCGAGCAGGCCACCTCCATGCCCATGTAGTTCGCGCTGGAGCCGAGCTGGATGGGCGGGAGGTAGACGGCTGCCGCCGAGGCGCTCAGCGTCGTCGGGCCGAGGCCGAGGGCGCTGAGCAGCACGAGATTGAGCTGCTCGGTGATCGTGACCTGCAGCTCGCCGGGCACCGCGGACGGGGCGCAGATGGCGATCTCGATGGAGGAGGCGGGCGTTGGGCAGGCGGCGGCGGTGGCGGCGAGCGGTGTCCTGCCGCCGAAACCGTTCTTGATGATCTCCTTTGAGGCGCGCGAGACGGCGGAGTCTACGTCGCCGGGGCGCGCGGTGTTGTAGTAGGTGGGCATGTAGAGCACGCCGGCCAGCGCGCCCGCCTCGGCGGCGCGCTGCATGCGCGCGTAGAGGTCGAAGGCGCGCAGCGTGTCCACGGCCATCCCGGCCAGCGAGAGGAGCACCGTGAACGAGAGCGCGAAGATCACCAGCGACTGGCCGCGTCTCCCGCGCGCCGGCCCCCCACTCTCAGTCCGCCCGGGCCGGCGTACGCGCGCATACAATCGGGAACACGGTCGCCGCCGCACCGCAGGAAGCCGCACAGAATCCGCCCAGCAAGCCATCGTCCACTCCCGCCACGTCCAACTATCGCTTTGATTCGACATCGATGCCCACCCGACCGACGGGCCAAAGCGTCATAACGTCGGAATCGCGGCAACGTTAGGCTTATCTCGCGGCGCAGTATGAATTGGGGGGGACCCTTCGATCGGACGTGCGTCAGGAGGTGCGGCGATCCTCGGGGCTCAACGCGCGGCCACGTCACGGATGCGCCTGGCGCCACATGTGCAAAGCGTGCGCCCTGTTAAGGGCGCACGCCGGTATCCTCTCGCGCCGGGACCGATTCCGTGCGGGTGGCGGAACTACTCGCGGTCCCGCGGGAAATCGGCGGCGAGATCTTCCTCGATGAGCGCGTTGTGGGTGGCCGTCCTTGGGTTCAGCCCAGGGGCACGAGGTGGACCGGGCTGCCGGCGAGCTGGAACGACACGCCGAGCCAGTCGATAGGCCGGCCGCCGTCGGAGCTGGCGTAGACGAGCTGCCACCAGCCCGTGCCTCCGGGCGCGCAATCACCGGTGTAGGTGGAGGGCAGGGTGAGCGTCACCTTGAACCAGAGGCCGTTGAGGGCGTTGTAGTCCGCTGGCGTCGTGAAGTGGGCCTGGACGACGGAATCGCCGTCGATCGTGGTCTTCGTCACCCACGACGGATAGGTGACCGTCGCCCCACTGCCCGCCGGGGGCACGACGCCGATGTAGATGCCCCCGCCAGAGCCGTCGCCGGGGTCGTAGAGTCCCAGCGTCAGGGTGCGCCCGGCGTAGGCCGTCGGCAGGCAGCCCAGGTCGACGCAGGTGTAGGCGGTGGCGCTCGAGGTGACACACGACGTCGCCGGGTTCGAGGCGTTGGGCGCGGACGTTGAGAGCGGCGTCGTGAAGTTCACCTCCATGTTGTTCCAGCCGAAGATCGAGACGCCCGGGTTGCCGCCGGAGGCGCCGCTGGCGCAGCCGACGGGAGACGCGATGCCACTGGTTGGGCAGACCTTGAGGGCGTAGTAGTGGGTGCCCAACCCGCTCGTCGAGCTCGAGTGATACTCCGGCACACTGGAGGTCAGCCCGGTCGCCTCGATCACCAGCCGGTAGGTGCCGGCGGCCAGGTTGTCCTGGATCTTGCACCAGTACAGCCAGCACGGCGCGGGCGCACCCGCCTGTTTCGGCGAGGCCGAGCCCGTGGCTCCGGTGGCCAGCGTGAAGCAGCCCGTGCCCGATGTAATGGTGCCGTGATAGGCGTTCGTGGTAGCGCTGCCGTTGTTGTAGGGATCGTACGCCTGCCCGGAGCCGCAGCCGTGGGTGCGGAGATCGGCGCCCACGGCGTCGTAGGGGGGGTAGGCGTGGGCCGACCCGACGATTGTGTCCGTGCTGCGGTCGTAGAGGTTGTTGACGGTGTAGAGCGTATAGGTCATCGTGAAGAAGAACGGCGGGGCGTCGAAGTTGCCGTTGCCGTTGATGGCGGCGACGCCACCGCCGAAGGGATCGCGTATGCTGGGGTAGTCGCCGACCAACTGATTGAAAAAGAGGTCGAGGCCGCTGCCGGGCGAGCCGTTGAAGTAGTTGTTGTCGGTCGGGATAAAGGTCGGGTTGAAGACCCATAGCGACGCGCCCGCCGACGGCACGACGATCTCGTAGTTGTACCCACCGGGGTGCGCGGTACCCTGCGTCGCGGGCCCGGAATATCCAGCGGGTTGCTGATCCGTGTTGCCGGGATTCGTGCCGTTGGGCAGACCGCAATGGGCCTGCGTCGCCGCGGCGCTCGACGAGTATTGGGGGTGGTTCGTGGTGTAGTTGTTGTAGACGGTGTACGACTTGGTGGACGGGTCGACGGCGTTGGTCACGTCGGGCCCCTCCGCGCAGTAGACCATGGGGTCGCCCATCTCCTTCAGCTCGGCGGGGCCGTTCATCGTCGCCATGAAGTATTGGAGATGGTTACCCGAGGCGCCGAGATTGCACGAGGTGGCGTTGGAGGCGACGGGAGGATTGCTGCTCGAACATTCCACCTCGTCGCCGAAATAGTTCTCGCGGGAGCCGAGCTGGACCGTGGGCAGGTACTCGGCCTGCCCCGAGGTGCTCAGCGTCGTCGGCCCGAACCCGAGGGCGCTCAAAAGGACGAGATTCAGGCGCTCCGTGATCGTGACCACAAGGTCGTTCTTCTTGGCGGTCGAGAGGCAGATCGCCACCTCGACGGTCCCCGGAGCGGCGGGGCAGGCGGAGGCGGTCGGACTGAGCGCGGAGCCGAAGCCGTTCTTGACCACCTCTTTCGAGGAGCGCGAGATGGCGGAGTCTACGTCGCCCGGTCGCACGGTGTTG
>CAYQFU010000307.1:0-4737 GCA_964416775.1 uncultured Ktedonobacterales bacterium | reverse complement strand
GCAAGGGCGTCTACGTCAAGACGGTGCCGGAGGAGGACTTCCTGGAGGAGACGCTGAAGGAAGTCGCGAGCCTGCTGCCGCCGGCGGAGGCGAAGCTGGTGTATCCGGGCGAGGGGAAGCTCGGCCCGGTGAGCGCGGGCCGCACGCGCAAGACGGGCATCGCCGACATGCAGCAGCCCGCCGAGGGCGGCGAGACGGCCGCGGCGAACGGCTCCAAGCGCGGCAAGCCGCTGCCGATGGTGACACGGTAGCGATCGGGCGCAGACACGACGAGGGGGCCGGCTCCGGGTGGGAGCCGACCCCTTTTGTGTTGGGCGTGGGTGACTATTCAGGCGGAACCAGGATCGAGTGAGCGATCAGCGCTCGGGCCCTCCAGATGTCGGCCGCATTGGACCTCAGAAGCCCGGAGGGACGCAGGACTTACTCCGGGTGACATACCGGCAACGTCGACCTCTCAGTCCATCCGGCTCGCCTGGTCGGCGGTTGCTGCGAGCGGCCTGGCCGTTGCCGCGCCGGAGCGGCGCTCGGGGATCAGGCAACCCTCGCTTGGCCGTTCGAGGCGGTGGTGCCGCCGTCGACGGGCAGCACGACGCCGGTGATGTAGCGCGCCGCGTCGCTGGCCAGGAACAGGACGACGGGGGCCACGTCCTCGACCTCCCCGAGGCGCCCCAGCGCGGTGCGGTCCTCGAACTTGGCGGCAAGCTGCGGGTCGCGCGTCAAGGCGGCGACCGGGTCGGTCTTGATGAGCGAAGGCGCCACGGCGTTGACCCGCACCCCGCGGCGCCCCCAGTCGAGGGCGAGCGCGCGGACGAACTGCGACACGGCGCCCTTGCTCGCGTCGTACACCGCCGCCTTCCAATCGCCGGCGAGGCCGGAGACGCTGCTGATGGCGATGAAGCTGCCCCGCGACCGCTGCAGCAGCGGCAGCGTCGCCTTGGCGAGGTGGAAGAAGCCGTCGATGTTGGTCTGGCGCAGCTCCTCCCAGTCGCGCGTGCTCACGTCGACGATCTCGCCCGGCACGTACGCGGCGGCGTTGCTCACCACGATGTCCAGCCGGCCATGGCGCTCGATGATGCCGGCAATGAGTCGCTCCACGTCGGCGGGGTCGCCGATGTCGGCGCGGACGGCGGTCACGCGCCCGGCGGGCAGGGTGCGCAGCGCCGTGTCCAGCTTCTCCTGCGACCGCCCGGCGATCACGACCGTCGCACCGGCCCGGGCGAAGCCATCCGCGATGGCGAGGCCGATGCCGCTGCCCCCGCCGGTGACCACGACGATCTTGTCTGAGAAGTCGAACGTGAGGTTGGCGTACTTGGCCATAAGTGTGAACTCCCCTCGATGATGCCTGACGGCGGCATGGAAGTCGTTAGAGTGACGATTCAGGCGGACGCAGACCGCCCCGCCGCCCTGGAATGAGCGTAGCGCCACGGAGTGACGCAGAGCGTACGGGGCGTGACACAGCGGGAACAGTGGTCTTCCTGAAGCGCGGCCGACTGGCAGCCCGCAGACCCGCTGCCACGCGCGAGCACGGTGGATCTTCGTCGTCTTGCTCTACCCTGGTTCTGCCTGAACAGACACGGGCATGGTTAGGTGAGCGCACACAGGAGGGCGCATGGGCGTGCGCCCCTACGGGGTGGCGGGACGGGAGGCGATGATGGGCGCAAGGGCGCTCGCGGCACTCAAGATGCCGGCGCGGGGCGCGGGATGGGGCTGAAAGCCCCCTCGTCCCCGGCGATGCACAGCGGCGGGCGGGGCGGGCACCTCGGCGAGCGACGTGTGGGCCGTGGGCAATGAGGGGACGATCCTCCACTACACGGGCGCCGGGTGGAGTGTGGTGAACGGCAGGCGCTAGGCGGATGGCTGTTGACGCGGCATGCTGGCGCGGACGGAGAAGTCCAGGGCGAGCGGGAATATCCGCGTCACCGGTGGGAGGAGGTTCGCCTGCGGCGAATGCCGGCAGGGATGCCGGCGCTACAGGCGGGCGAATGCCGGCAGGGATGCCGGCGCTACAAGCGGGGGGGCGGGGGGAGCGGCGGACATTCCTGTCCGCCCCACCGGGAGGGCCAGCGAGAGGCATGAAAGCGGGGACGCCGGTGTGGGTGTACCTGGATGGCTCAGTGATAGGATCGATGGATGATGACGGCGCGGCCCGCCCGGCAGACAGGCGGGCTTATTTGGGCGCGGAGGCCTTGCGTAGGGACTCCATGTCGCGGACGAGGAAGTGGAGCTCCTGGGCGAGGCGGGCGACTTCTTCCATGTTGTTGAAGTAGGTCATCTGCATGTCGAGGCCCATGATGGCGCCGAGCAGGAGCGCCTCGGGCAGGGCCTCGCGCTCGACAGGCGCGAGCGGGCGGACGCGGGTATAGGCGGCGAGGGTAGCGCGCAGGAGCGGCGGGCGGCGGTCGCCCAGGCCCCAGGCGAAGTCGAAGAGGGCGGTGTCGAGGTGGGTCTTCTCGAAGTCGAGGATGCCGCTGACCTGGGCGTTCATGCTGTCGCCGCGCCAGAGGACGTTGGCGGGCAGGTAGTCGCCGTGGACGATGAGCTTGGGCAGGGCGGGATAGAGCTCGTCGAAGTAGCGGACGGCGAGGCGGTCGCGCACGTGGGCGAGGAGCTCGGGCGAGAGGTCGGGGTGGGGATGCCAGCTCTCGAGCACGCGGTCCACGGTGTCGAGGGTCCAGGCGCCCCAGGGGGCGAAGGGCTCGCCTTCGGGGGTGAATCGCTCGAGGGCGACGTGCATGTGGGCGAGGGCCTCGGCGGCCTTGGGGCGGCCCCACATCCAGTCCTGCGCGGTGGCGCCGCGGCCGTCGAGGGCGCGGTAGAGCGCCCAGTGGGCGCCCTGGGCCTCGACGAAGCTCTCGCCGTTCGGCCCCGGCACGATCTCGGGGACGGGCAGGTTGTACATCATGAGCCGGCGCATGACGCTGTGCATGTAGCGGATGTTGGCCGGGCGATACCAGCTATAGAAGCGGCGCAGGAAGAAGCGGCCGCGCTCGCTGAGCACCTCCCAGTAGTGGGTGCGGGGCTGCTGCGTGGCGGTGGGGGCGGGGCGGGCGACCTCGGCGCCGGCGATGCCGTACTGCTCGAGGACGTCGGCGAAGGAGGCGGGCGCGTTCCACTCGTCGAGGGTGAGCGCCTCGCCGGCCAGGCCGCGGGCGTCGGCGCAGTCGGGGCAGCCGATGAGCTCGCCGGCGGGATTGACGAAGAGCTCGTCGTCGAGCTCGCGGCCGCAGAACTGGCAGCGAAGCAGGGCCACCGAGGCGGCGCCGTTCGGCTGCGCGGCGATCTCGCGTGGTTGTCCGGAGGATGCCGGAAGACTCATGGGGCACTCCTTGTGGGCCGAAGTTGGGCCTCGGCGAACACGCGCCTCGCTGCTGGTTCGTCCCTGCTCGCATCTTCGTGCGCTTCCCAGTGTACACCCTCTGGCAAGGCCGCATCTCAGCGCGTGTGAACTCAGCGTTCGCGGGCTAGGAAACGGCAGAGCAAGATGCATGCACGCGGGAGGTGAAACCACGTCCTGTGGTCTACTACGTGCCGCTGCTCGCGCCGATCTCCCGGCGCCATCCTGCGCCGGAGAACAACGCGGCAGCGTGTGCGACCAGTATAGCACAGGTTGGGGCGCACCGGGCGCTCATTCTGCGCACTATTGTAACGAACGTTCTACGCAAGCGTCACTCGCGGGTTGCGGAACCTACACAGCGGGCCGTCGCGCGGGGCGGATTGGGTGGGAAGGAAGCGAGGCCGGCGGTTGAAACCGCGCGGCGGGCGTACGCAGTACGCCCCTACGGCCTGGCGGCCACAACACCCGGCCTACGGCCAACGCTCCGCGTTCCTGCGCGGGTGGGGGAGGCCATTGAGCGGCTGAGATTTTGCAATTGGTACCGAATCGGGCTGAATCGTTGCCGTTTGGGGCGCACCGCGGGCCGAGGCCCCGCGGGTAATCCCGGGCGGGGAGGATCGCGCGCTGCCAACGAGTCATACCGCGCCGCGGCGTACAATTGTAGTTCGGGCAACCGCTGGGCACGCACGCGTGGGAGATCGATCGCCTGCCGCTCAAACGGCACGCCACGACCGCGCCTGACACGTCGCCGAGCGATTGACCAACTCGACAGCGGCCGGTAGAATGGGGACGCTCCTCGGCGCAATGGCGCCCTCGTCGCATCAAGAAAGGACTGTCATGAACGGGCTGTCGCCCTCCGGCGCGCGCTGGCGCGCCGGCTTGTATGGCTTGTTTGCCATCACCTTGTTGAACTACCTCGCGCAGATCCCCTATTACATCCATTTCTATGGAGTGCATCATGCGGCCCCGTCCCTCTTGGGGGTGACGCTCTTGGGGGGCACCCTCGCCCTGTTCCTTGCCGGCTTCGTCCTCACGCTGCGCAACAGGCGCAGCGGGTGGTGGCTACTGCTGGGCTTTCTCGCCTTGGAGTTCGCGTTCTACCTCCTGCACGACCTCTCGGGGGCGTTTCTCCAGGATCTTCCCCTGAGCGACCCCCTCTTCCTGGTCGTGTCGCTCATCGGCTATCTCAACACCGTGGTGGCGCTGATCTATTTCATCGTGCTGCTCCGGGGTCGCAAACGCGTCCTCGCGCCCGCGCCGGGGGCATGAGCACGCGCGACCCCATGGCAAGGCGATCGGCCTGCGTTCTGCTGCCCCTCTGCTGGCACGGTGTCTCCCACGCCGTTGTCGAATGCCGGCAGGGATGCCGGCGGTACAGGCGGGGGCGCGGGAGGGCGGACAGG
>CAYQFU010000306.1:0-4746 GCA_964416775.1 uncultured Ktedonobacterales bacterium | reverse complement strand
GACAGGTCGCCAGCAGATCGGCGAGCGCGGCGGCCGCGGGGAGCACCTGCTCGCAGTTGTCCAACACCAGCAACACTGCCTCGCGCTCGCGCAGGACGTCGCGCAGCCGCTGGGCGAGCGGGGGAGAGCCGGTATCCGCCAAGCCGAGCGCACGGCCAATCGCGTTGAGCATCAGGGGCGGGTCGCGGATCGGGGCGAGATCGACGAGCGTCACCCCATCGGAGAAATGGTCGGCGACCTGCGCAGCGGCCGCCAGCGCCAGGCGCGTCTTGCCCACCCCGGCCGGGCCAGTGAGCGTCAGCAGGCGCACCCCGTCGCCTACCAGCATCTGGCGGATCGTCGCGAGGTCACCTGCCCGGTCGACGAGCGGAGTCGGCTGGGACGGCAGGAGGAGGGAGGCTGGGCGCATAACGCACCTCCCTGGCGGAAAGCAATTCCTGAAGGGTCGCGGATACCCTTGATTAAACCAGGGAGAGCAGGGGCATCGGACGGACAAGGTGGTGCGGCGACCAGCATTGGAGCCCCGGCAGCGGCATCCCGCTGCCGCCTGGTCCACGGTTTCTGCCTCTCGGCAAACAGTGACGCACTCCCACACAGCCAGGCAGGGTTGCGTGCACGCAGTATACTTGTCTGGAGCGCCTACCGGACGGCGCACGAGTAATACCGAATCCGGATGCACCGGTGCGTCCGCGGCGGCCGGGCGCATAGCCATGCGCCCCGACGAAGGCGGAAGCGATGAGCAGCATCCAATATGATTCGCACGCATGCGAAGGAGGGCATCGGCTGTGACCGCACCCGAGCCAGCGCATCCTATCACCGCCTCCGCCGCGACGATGCCGGCGGAGGCGGAATCCACGCCTGAGGCACAGGACACGGCCGACGCCCCGAGAGAGCCGGAGGAGAGCATCTGGACCGGCGCACTGGAGTGGATAGACACGCTCGTCTACGTACTGGTGGGCGTGTGCTTCAGCGTCGCCGCCATCTTTTCGCTGGGGTATGCCGTCTATTCGTTCATCAGCAATATTGCCGGTCGCATCGCCTCGGGTAAGGCCATCTCGTTCGACACGCTCTTTGGCAAGGGTGCCGCCGGGCAAGACATCATCACCCTGGTGAGCGATCTGCTGCTGACGCTGATCATCATGGAGGTGCTGGGCACGGTCGTCCACCACCTGCGCGACAAGGAGACCACCCTCAAGCCGTTCCTCTTCATCGGCATCATCTCCGCCACCCGAGGCGTCCTGGCCGTCGGCGCGCGGCTCTCGGTCACCAGTGAAGATCACATTACTGAGGCGTTCGTGGCCGACATGATCGAGCTGGGCGTCAACGCCGTGGTCATCATCGCGCTCGGCATCGCGATGAAGCTCATCGGCAACTTCCTCGACGAGCGCACCACGCCTCGTGGAAGCCGGCGCCAGCAGCGAGATCGCCAGGCCAAACAGCCCGCAAGCGGCGCGGCGCCGAAGGCCGCGCCCGCTCCCGGCGCCGTCGCGGGGGCGGAGAGGTAGCCAGGCGGGCGCATATCCATGCGCCCCCACGGAACGATGTCAGGCGGGCGCATGGATATGCGCCCGCACGGAGCGGGTCGTCCGGTTGCGGGACAGGATGCCTAATGCCGTCGGGCGCCTGTGGTGAGGGCGCCCGACCCGCGCTATCAACGGCGCAGCGGCTCAACCTCATACCAGTTCCGGCCGGCCTTCATCTCTACTTTGACGGGCACCTTCAGCGGCATGGCGTTCTCCATCGCGCCGCGCACCAGCTCGCGCGCGAGGTCCATCTCCTCGTTGGGCACCTCCAGCACCAGCTCGTCGTGCACCTGGAGGATCATGCGCGTGCGCAGCTTGAGCTCCTCTAGCTGCCGCTGCAGCCGTACCATGGCGATCTTGATCATGTCGGCGTTGCTGCCCTGAATGGGCATGTTCACCGCTTCGCGCTCGGCCTGCTGGCGCAGGGCCGGAGCCAGCTGCGCCAGGTCCGGCAGGTAGCGCTTGCGCCCCAGCAGCGTCTGCACATAGCCCAGGGTGCGCGCCTGGTGCAGCGTGTTCTGCGTGTACTGGCGCACCAGCGGAAAGGTCTCGTCGTAGTTGCGGATGAACTCCTGCGCCTCCGCACGTGTGAGGCTGGTCACGCGCGACAGGCCGAACGCGGACTGGCCGTAGAGGACGGCGAAATTGGTGGTCTTGGCCAGGCGGCGCTGGTCCGGCGTCACCTCCGCCAGCGGCACATTGAAGAGCCGCGCCGCCGTCGCCGCGTGCACGTCCTCGTCACGCTCGAAGGCGTCCACCAGCGCTGGCTCGCCTGTGATGTGCGCGAGGATGCGCAGCTCGATCTGCGAATAATCCGCCGTCAGCAGGTAGCTGCCGGGGTCGGCCAGAAACGCCCGGCGGATGCGCTTGCCTACCTCCGTGCGCACGGGGACGTTCTGCAGGTTGGGATTGGCCGAGCTGAGCCGGCCGGTGCTGGCGATGGTCTGGTTGAAGCTGGTGTGGACGCGATGGTCGTGCGGGTCCATCAGCTCGAGCAGGCCATCCACGTAGGTGGACTTGAGCTTGGCCAGCTGGCGGTACTCCAGCAGTGTATCCACGACGGCATGCTGGCCGCGCAGCCCATCGAGCGTCTCGGCATCCACCGAGTAGCCCGTCTTCGTCTTGCGGCCGGAGGGCAGCTTCAGCTCCTTGAAGAGCACGTCACCGAGCTGGCGATTGGAGTTGATGTTGAATTCGTGGCCCACCGCGGCGTAGATGTCCTGCTCCAGCGCCTTGACCTGCTCGTCCAAGTCTTTGCCCATGCGCCGGAGGAAGTCCGGATCCACGAGGATGCCGGCCAGCTCCATCTGCGCCAGCACGGGCACCAGCGGCACCTCCACGTCGCGGAAGAGGTCGAAGAGGCCGCGCCCACGCAGGTGCGGCTCCAGGTACTCCATCAGGCGGAAGGTGACCTCGGCATCGGCGCCGGCGTACTGCGCCGCCAACTGGATGGGCACCTGCGCCATGCTGATCTGGTCGCGGCCCTTCCCGATGAGGTCGGTGATCGGCGTCATGACGATGTTGAGGATCTCGAACGCCTGGTCCTTGAGACCCAATCCGCGCCGGCCGGGGTTCAACAGATACGCGGCGATCATGGTGTCGAAGCGCAGCCCCTCCACCCTCACGCCGTTCCGCTCCAGCACCATCATGTCGAACTTGGCGTTGTGCGCCACCTTGCCCACCTCGGCATCGGCGAACACGGGGCCCAGCCGCGCCAGCACGTCCGCGAGCGGGAGCTGGCGGCCTGGCGCGGCGCCATCGGGCGTGGCGCCGTGGCCTACGGGGATGTAGTACGCCTCGCCCTTGCCCATGGAAAGCGAGATGCCGACGATATTGGCGTGTATCTCGTTGGTGCTGTCGGTCTCCAGGTCGAAGGCGAAGATCGGCGCCGCGGCCAGCGAGCGCGCCAGCACGTCCAGCCCTTCGGCCGTGTCGATGATCATGGTGCTGGTGATGGCGGGCGCCTGCGTGTGCAGCCGCGCCAGTGGCAGCGGCTCCAAGCCGCCGCGCGGGGCCACGGGCGCGCCGCCCTCCTCGACCAGCGACTGCAGCTCCGCCTCCTCGAACAGGCTCAGCTGGGCCGCGGGGCTGCTCTCGCCTGCCACGTCGGCCAGGTCCAACACGTCGTCCGTTGCCTCCGCCCGCGGCGCCTCCGGCGTCAGTTCCGCGGCCGTGGCTGGCGCTCCGTTCGTGGGCGCCGTGGCGGCGGTCTCGGCGTTGGCGCTGCGGGGCAGGCGGTCCACCAGACTGAAGAATTCCAGCTCGCGGAAGAGCTGCAAGACGTCGTTGGGGTTATAGTGGAGCGCGCGAGCGGTCTCGAGGTCGAGCTGGACGGGCGCGTCGCGGACGATGGTGGCCAGGTGCTTGCTCTGGCGCGCCTGGGCTTCGTGCTCGCGCAGCACCGCCGCCGTGCGCGCGGGCAGCTCGTCCAGATGCGCCAGGATGTCTTCGAGCGTGCCGTACTGCTGGATCAGCTTGGTGGCGGTCTTCTGTCCGATGCCGGGCACGCCGGGGATGTTGTCCGAGGTATCGCCGACCAGCGACTTGTAGTCCACCAGTTGCGGCGGCTCGAAGCCGTACTTCGCCTCCACGGCCGCCGGGTCGTAGTATTCGAAGTCGCCGCGCCGCGGCGCGCGGGCGAAGGTGACACGCACCTGGTCGTCCACCAATTGCAGCGTATCCAGGTCGCCGGTGGCGATGGTCACCCGCAGCCCCTTGCGCTCCCCCTGCAGCGAGAGCGTCCCCAGCAGGTCGTCCGCCTCGAAGCCGTCCAGCTCATAGATGGGGATGCCGAAAGCGCGCACGACCTCGCGCACGCGTGGGAACTGCGGGCGCATGGTCTCGGGCAGCGGCGGGCGATGCGCCTTGTACGGCGCGAACTCGGTGTGGCGGAAGGTGGGGGTGGGCCGGTCGAAGGTCATGATCAGGTAATCCGGGCGCAGGATGCGGAAGACGTCCAGCAGCATGCGCGTGAAGCCGTAGACGGCGTTGGTGGGATGGCCGTCCTGGGTGGTCATTTCGTCCGGGAAGGCGTGGAACGAGCGGTGGAAGAGGGCATGCCCGTCAATCAGGACGAGGTGCTGCCCCGCGGGGGAACTCATCGAGACGCCTCCTTGGACAGATGTGGAAGGGATGTGGAAGGTAGGAATGATGTGGCCTTCACTCTATTTTCGCATACGAGGGAGCAGCCGTGCTCGGCGGGTCGCAGGCACGGCAACCCTGT
>CAYQFU010000305.1:0-4832 GCA_964416775.1 uncultured Ktedonobacterales bacterium | reverse complement strand
CCAGCTGACGATGCGCCACTTTGGGCCGCCCGAGCGCCCCGAGTACCTGGAGCAGCTGCGCCCCGAGATCCTGTCCATCGTCACCGCCCTCCTCGATCCGGTACAGGGACAGCGCCAGCTCGATCTGGTCGAAGCCTTCGCCTATCCCCTGCCGGTGGCGGTGATTTGTCAGATCCTGGGCGTTCCTCTGGAAGATGAGCCACAATTCCATGTGTGGGCTTCCGCGCTCGTGGAGAGTTTGGGAAAGCCGATCGACGCGCAGCGCCGCCAGCGGGAGCAGGCCTTCGCCGACCTGAACCAGTACATGACCGGGCTGGTCGCGCGTCTCCGCCAGCAACCGGGTGACAATCTGCTGTCCCGCATGGCGACGGATACCAGCCCAGATGGGCGGATGGAAGAACCCTACCTCGTCGCGACCGCCTCACTGTTGCTGCTCGCCGGCCACGTGACCACTGTGAATCTGATTGCGAATGGGATGCTCACGCTGCTGCGCTATCCGGCGATCCTCGACCGCCTCCGGAATGAGCCGGACCTGATCGCCGGCACCGTGGAGGAAGTGCTGCGCTATGAGCCGCCGGTCCAGTTCATATCGAGCCGGACCACCCTGGACGAGATCTCACTCGCTGGGACGACCATTCCCAGGGGGAGGTTGGTCACGCTGGCGCTGGCCGCGGGCAACCGTGACCCCATGCGGTTCCCCGACCCGGACCGCTTCGATCCCGAGCGGCGCGATAATCAGCATCTGGGGTTTGGCAGTGGCATCCACAGCTGCTTTGGCGCGCCGCTGGCGCGGGTGGAGGCCCAGATCGCCTTTCGGGAGCTCGTGCGTCGGCTGGAGCGGCCGCGTCTGGTCGTGGACCCGCCCCCCTATCGGCCCAGTCCCAGCTTGCGCGGCCCCGAGCACCTGCTGATCGCCGTCGAGGAGGTGCACGCCAGCGGGGAGCCCCTGGCCCACTACGCGCGGCGGTAACGTATGACTAACCTCACCGTGCTGTGTATCACCTCACCTCACCCGGCGTCTCGCAGGTCCGGCGGCGCACGAGCTCGCGCAGCACCCGGACGTCCTGTACCGCCGCCGCAAATTGCCCCTGGCGCCCCTTCGTCGTCGTTCACGTCAGCCGGCTAGGCTTTGCGGGCAGGGGGATATGCTTTCATTCCCGTCATTGACAGGAAGCCTCGCCCAAGGGAGCGGGCCATCTCTCTCCAGTACCATTACCCTGATCCTTGGGCTGCTGGTGGCCATGGTGATCCTCGCCACCATAGCTCCTCGGCTGCGCATTCCGTATCCGATTTTGCTGGTCCTGGGCGGCCTGCTCATCGGCTTTCTCCCAGGGCTTCCTCGGTTCACGTCGAACCCGGACCTTGTGTTCCTGCTGTTTCTGCCGCCGTTGCTCTACTCATCCGCATGGCTGACTTCGTGGCGTGATTTTCGTGCCAGACTGCGCCCGATCTCGCTACTGGCTCTCGGTCTGGTCCTTCTGACCACCGTCGTGGTGGCCGTCGTGGCCCATGCGCTCGTTCCCGGGCTTCCCTGGGCAGTCGCCTTCGTGCTCGGCGCCATCGTCTCGCCAACCGATGCGGTGGCTGCGACCTCCATTGCCCGGCGACTCGGCATCCCCCAACGGATCGTGACCATCTTAGAGGGGGAGAGTCTGGTCAATGATGCGACGGGGCTGGTCGCCTATCGCTTCGCGGTGGCCGCAGTGGTTTCGGGCGTCTTCTCGCCTTTCGTAGCGGGCGCGCAGTTTGTGTTGGTGAGCGTCGGAGGAATCGCCTTTGGTCTGGTGGCAGGGTGGTTCCTCAGTTACGTCTATCGCTGGCTGGACAATCCACCCCTGGAAATCACGGTCACGCTGGTCACTCCATTTGCCGTCTACCTGCTAAGCCAGGACGTGCTGCAGCTGTCAGGCGTTCTGGCCACCGTGACGACGGGTCTCTATTTTGCGTGGCATGCCCCTACCTCCTTCTCCTCGGGGACCCGTCTTCAGATGTACGCCGTGTGGGAGACGCTCATTTTTCTGGTGAATGGCCTCGTGTTCATTCTGATGGGTCTGCAGCTGCCCGCCATCCTGGCTGTCCTGAACAGCACCATGGTTCCGCATGCGCACATCTCCCTGGCCTGGCACGCCGTCCTGATCAGCCTCACCGTCATTCTCGTCCGTCTTGTCTGGGTGTTTCTTCAATCTCTCCTGCCGCGTATGATCAGCCACCGCCTGCGCGAACGTGACCCCTTTCCTGGCTGGCGTCACGAGGTGCTGATCGGCTGGACCGGGATGCGCGGCGCCCTTTCGTTGGCGGCCGCGCTGGCGTTACCAGAGGTGACCGCGGGAGGGGCTGTGTTTCCAGACCGGGCGCTCGTTGTCTACCTGACCTTCGGGGTCATTCTCGCCACCCTCGTTGTCCAGGGACTGAGTCTCCCGCTGCTGATTCGAGCACTCGGTTTACATGATGACGGGACGAGCGAGCGGCAAGAAATGCAGGCGCGACTGACCGCGGCGGAGGCCGCGCTCGCTCGTGTGGACGAGCTTGCCAGCCAGGATGACGTCTCGCAGGAGGTAGCCCAGCACCTGCGCGAGCACTATGCATCACGGGTCCGCAGCCTCACCAAACGCTTCAAGCACGTGGAGGACGACCCTGATGAGGAGCACACGATGACCTATGACCAGTTACAACGAGAGGCGCTCCAAGCCGCGCGGAGCGCGGTGATCGGCTTGCGCAACCAGGGGGAAATCAACGATGAGGTACTGCGGCGCATCGAGCGAGACTTCGACCTGGATGAACAACGATTGGCAGGACAAGCGGGCAAGACCTGAGGCACAGCTGCCACGCACGCCGATCTCCCGCATGCGGTGTCTCTGGAGCGGATCGAAGCGCACCAAATGCAACCTGAAGCAGTGATATCGGCATACATGTTGCCGCGTAGACTGCTCTTCAGTGCCCGACAACAACGTCATACCAGATTCGGTTGATCCGTTCCCCCCTACTGTCGGGGCGCATGGATATGCGCCCGCCCGGCGCACCTGCGCCCATGCATCCGGAGTCGATATTACGACCCGCGCTCGTCGTGGAATGGCGGGAGCCCACCCGCGGACAAGGAGACCACACATACACATGGCTCTACGTCTGGGAGCGATCTTCCGCCCAAACTGAGATGAGGTCGGCAGCGACCCCGGCGATATCTCGTTCGGCCAGTTTGAGCACACCATCCAGATTGAACGCAGCAGTCAATTCGCAGGAGTTGAGAAGGGAGTCTACGACATGGCGTCAGATATGCACCTCGGTCGGATTGGTATCTGGAGCTCTCAGTTTTGGGCGGATCGAGACGCGTCCAAAGAGGCGGCACGTGAGCTCGAGCAGCTCGGTTACGGTGCCGTCTGGTTTAACAATGGTCCGGACGACTTCGGGCTGGCGCGTGACCTGCTCGACGCGACGAGCCACATCGTCATCGCCACCGGCATCCTGAACATCTGGACCCATCCGGCAGAAGACGTAGCCGCCGCCCACGCCGCGCTCTCGCGGACCTATCCCCACCGGTTCCTCCTCGGCCTGGGCGTGAGTCACGCCCCAATCGTCGACCGCAGCCAGGCGGGACGGTATAGCCAACCGTTCGAGCGCATGGTCGCGTACCTCGATGCGCTGGACGCGGCGCCCACGCCCGTTCCGGCCAGTGAGCGGGTGCTCGCCGCCCTGGGACCGCGGATGCTCACCCTGGCCCGCGAGCGCACCGCCGGGGCCCATCCATATCTCGTGACGGTCGAGCATACCAGGAGCGCCCGGCAGGTGCTGGGCACAGGCCCGCTGCTCGCTCCCGAGCAAGGTGTTGTGCTGGAGCCGGATCCCGCTCGGGCGCGAAGCATCGCCCGCGCCTATCTGGCGAGCTACCTGCAGCTTCCCAACTATACGAATAGCTGGCTCCGGATTGGCTTTACGCCTGAGGATCTCGCGCATGGCGGAAGCGACCGCCTCGTGGATGCGCTCATTGCCTGGGGCAGTCTGGACGCGATCCGCCAGCGCGTTGTCGACCACCTGCGCGCCGGCGCCGATCAGGTGTGCCTGCAGGCGCTGACCGGCGACGGCGACCGCACCACCATGCCGCATGATGCGTGGCGGGCGCTGGCGGCTTTGGTAGACGAGGTCAAGTCGTAGATCGATGGCATAGATCGATAACGGGGCATTCTACCGCGCTTCCCAGGTTGCATAAAACGCCCTCCAGGGGATTGTAGGCAAGTGTGAGGACGTTTCCTCACCTCCATGGCCACCCCTGTGAGGACGTCCCTGGCATGTGCCGGGCTCGCAAGAACTCGTGAGCACCGCGTGAGGCTGTGTAGCGCTCGTGTAAGCCTCACCTGCCACACTACCGTTGTGGCTACGAGTGAGTCACCAGCGGCGAGCGCGCCCAAATGGCACGTAGGAGTTGGCTCCACGACTCGTCACGCAGACCAGGCGCACCCCCCCAGTGCGTCTGAAGGAGAGCCAACCATGTCCCAAGACACCACCCTCCTGCGACAGATCTACGACTATGCCAACCGCGCGAACCCCTACCCCCTCTGGGCCCAGCTGCGCCAGACCCCCGTCTGCTGGCAGGAGGATGGCCCCGAGGAAGCGGGGACCTACGCCGTGAGCACCTATCGTGAGATCGAGGCGCTGCTGCATGATCCGCGCGTCAGCTCCGATTTGAGGAACAGTGTGCAAACCGGGGGACGCACACGGACCTCCACGGATCCGTATTTGTTTATCGCCCTGGACCCCCCAGAGCACGACCGCCTGCGCCATCTGGCAATGCGCCACTTTGGGCCGCCCGAGCGCCCCGAGTACCTGGAGCAGCTGCGCCC
>CAYQFU010000304.1:3043-4871 GCA_964416775.1 uncultured Ktedonobacterales bacterium | reverse complement strand
CTGCCTGAGAGCTTACTCCAGTGAATTCGCCACCAGTATCAAAAGTGACAGCAAAACCTCCCACACAGGACTAATTCGTCCCGCCGATACCGCCTGACCAACTGGCCGACGAGCGCAGCGAAGTCCCTGCGGCCGATAGCCGTTCCGAGGCGGGCGAGCGAAGCGCTGCCCCGCCGAGCCGTTCCGAGGCGGGCGAGGCGCCGAGCGTCACCGCCAGGGCACCGCCAACATCCCCGCGATACAGGAGCTCGCCGAGCACCGCCGCCGCGTCCGCCTGCATGTCGGGGATGACGTGCGAGTAGATGTCGAGCGTGATGCTCACCGAGGCGTGCCCCAGCCGCTCGCTCACCACCTTGGGGTTGACCCGCGCGATGAGCGCCAGCGTGGCGCAGGTGTGCCGCAGGTCGTGGAACCGCACGCGCGGCAGGCCCAAGCCCGCCAGCGCCCGCAGGAACTCGTGGTAGACGTTCGAGGCCGAGAGCGGCGTCCCCCGGCGCGTGCTGAACACGAGATCCCATTCGCCGCCGGACCACGCCTCGCCCAGAGCGGCCGCCTCGCCGCTCTGCTCAAGACGGTGGCGGCGCAGGGCCTCCAGGGTCTCGGGGGCGAGCGCGATCTGCCTCCGGCTGCGCTTGGTCTTAGGCGGGGACAGGACGAACTCGCGCTTGTCCTTATCCCACTTGAGCGTCTGCTCCACGCGCACGACGCCGCCGGCAAGATCGACGTTGCGCCATTGCAGGCCCAACAGCTCGCCCTCGCGCATGCCGCTGTCCAGAGCCAGCGCGTAGAGCGCGTGGCGCCGCGTGCCGGCCGTCCCGTCGAGCAGCGCCCGCGCCTGGGCGAGCGTCAGCGGGTGGATCTCCGTCTCGCGGATTGCCGGAACGTCCACGAGGTCGGAGACGTTGCGCGGCACGAGGTCGAGCAGCACGGCCTTGTCCAGCGCCTTATGCAGCGTGCCATGCAGGTGGTTGACTGTCGTGCTGGAGAGGCCTGTCTTGTTCAGCAGGTCGGCGTAGAATGCCTGGATGTGGTGCGCGGTGAGCCGGTTGAGTCGCACGTGGCCGAGCGCGGGGACGATGTGCAGCTCCACGAATTCGCGGTGACGCTGCCACGTCCACGGCCGCACGGTCGGCGCCACGATCGGCAGCCAGGAGCGCAGGTACTCGCCCACCGTCTGCCGGTCGTCGCCCAGCGGCAACCCCTGCTCCACAGCTCGCAGGGCGGCGTCCCGCTTCTCGCGCACCTCCTTCTTCGTCTTCCCATAGAGCGTCTTGCGCTGGCCGTCTCCTAGGCTGACCTCGGCCACCCACCGGCCGTTGCTGCGCTGGAAGATCGTTCCCTCATTGTGCCCGCGTCGCGCCATACCGTGCCGGCCTCCGTCTCCACTCGCCTGGGGGAATACAACGCCAGGCGTTAGGCCACCCGACTCTGCGCCAGCTTGGCCTCGCCGTACGCGAGGATTGCGGACCGCGGGATGAACCGCCGCCCCTCGTCTTTGAACGAGGCGATCTCCCCGCGCGCCAGCAGCTTGAACAGCTTGTTGCGCTTGATGCCTGTCAGCGCCACCACCTCGGCCGGGGACAGAAACAACTTGTCCTCCAGCCGCACCGCGATGACCTCGGCGGGCGCCTTCCGCCCGGCCGATCTCCTCGCCGCGGCCTCGCGCGACGGCGGTATGCTACGCTTCGCTTGTACCACGCTCGGCACCCTCCTCGGAACGGACTCGGCGGCGGGTCCCCGCAAGCGGGGCTTGCTGCGCTACACTCGCCTCCGCGCAGTACTGAGATTTCCGAACTGCGCCGCAGCGATAGCAGCGCTCGAATCGCCT
>CAYQFU010000304.1:0-2943 GCA_964416775.1 uncultured Ktedonobacterales bacterium | reverse complement strand
CGCAGTACTGAGATTTCCGAACTGCGCCGCAGCGATAGCAGCGCTCGAATCGCCTGTCATCGCCCCACGTCTGCCACAAATGGCCGGGCCGCGTCGTGGATAAGATCACCCCAGTGACGCCGGGCGCGACGGGGAAGGTGTGCGCCCACTGCCTGTACTCTCTGCATGGCTGCATGGCCTACGCCCCCGGCGGCAGTGTGTCGCCGCTCCACGTGGGCTGTCCCTCGGCGTAATGCCGGCTGAACTGCACGACGCCGTCGCCGCGCCCCGGACGGGACCACACGCCAACGGCGCGCATCGCGTCGGCGAGCCCCCGCATCTGCCGATTCGAGACGAACGCGCCCCATTCCTCCGTGCGCCACCCGAGTTCGCACTCCGCCGGGAACTCGACGACGAACCCGCCGAAGGCCGGCACGGGATGCAGCGCCACCCGCGTGAGGGGGCCGAGCGGCGACGGCGGCTTGGGTGCGTCCATCAGCGCGAGATCCACGTCCAGCACGAAGGCCAGCGCCTCCATCCGCCCCCGCAGCTCGCAGACTCGGTCCAGCGTCTTGACGTCGTGCGCATACTTGCCCTCTGTCAGCACCAGCAGCTCCTTGCGCACCTCGAAGAACCGCCGTGCGATCTCCGCGATGTCTTTCACGTGTTTTCACCCTCCCTCTCTCCCGACTCACTCCGGACGCTCTCTCCACTCGTCCGACCGCTTGTCCGACCGCTCACTCGCCACGCCCGCGCAGTCGGTCCGCTACGCTAATTCGGCGAGAAGTCGCTCGCCGACACCCGCAGGGGCACGAGCGCCCGGTATTCGACCGCGACCCCGCCGATCACGACGATCCGCTGCCCCTGCCCGCTCGGCCCACCCTGTGAGATGCGCCGCGCCGGGCCAGCGAGCGGCGCGGTCGCAGGTGCGTGCCCGCCCCGCTCGCCCTGCTCGACGTACTCGAGTAGGGCCCGGTCCACCGGATCGCTCGGATCCAGTAGCCGCACGCCGTCGGCGCCGTGGCCCTCGCCCAACGGATGCCGCGCAGCGATCGCCACCGCCCGCACCAGCAACACGAACGCCAGTGCGACGTACACCCATGCCACCACGCCCACCACACTCACCACCCCCGCGCCCACGTCGTACCCCCTCCCTTTCCCGCCGGCCATCCCCCGCCGTGGCCTGGCTGGCGCACGGCAAGGCCGGACAGCAGACAGCGCTAACTGGCCTTCTCTGCCGGCTGTGTGTGGCCGTGCTCGCGCACCCAGTCGGCCCCCATCACCTCGTCCACCGGGCGCCCGATCTCGCGGCACACGTCCGCGACGAACCAGTCCGGCGTGAGACACAGGCCCCGCTTCATCTGGTGCAGCCGGCCTCGGGTCATCACCTCGCCGCGCCGCATCGCGCACCGGCGCGCCAGCACCAGCAGCCCGATGGCGTGCCGCTGGCAATAGCCCACCAGTGGCGCGAGGTCCTCCGCCCGCCGTCGCACGACGTCGCCCGGCACGCGCGTCCGTCCCGCCATGTATCCCTCCCTCCCCGTCTCTCGTCTAATACGCCTGTCAAATACGTGAGACATGATACCTGAGACGCCGGGATGCTGTCAATAGTTTTTTACATTGGTATCTTTACTGGTCACTGCCGGTGCGCAGTTTGCGGCTATACTAGCTTTATTGACCGCGGGCCCAGGTGAGATACCGGCGGCCCAGATGTTTGTCGTATTGTCGTATTGCCGTATTGTCGGACGCGCGGCGCGCGCGAGGCGGAGGGGCGGCGAGTCGTGGTTGGTCGGCCGCGGATTCACGACGAGGGCGCGCGCCAGCGCTCGACGCCGCTGGCGCGCGTGCTCATCGGCTACATGTGGGACGTGCGCCGCCATGGCCATCCGCTGAGCGTGCCCGAGCTCGCCCGCCGGCTCGACATGTCCCGCCAGACGCTCTACAACGTGCTCTACAAGGCGGTGACGCCGGGCTTCGACCGCGTGCTCGAGTTGCTCGCGCGCCTCGACATCCCACTGGAGACGCTCGTGGACGCATACCGCACGGACGGCCTCGATGTGCCACGCCTGCTGCGGCGCGAGGATGAGCCGCCCGTCGAGCCGGTGCCGGCGACGCCCGCGCCCCGCCGCTACCAGCCGCCCGCCGCCGCGCGGGACGAGTGGGACGCCCTGATCGACGCGACCACCGAGACGCTGCGCGCGAGTGGCATCCCCGAAGAGGCCATCCAGCAGGCGGTGGAGCGCATCCGCCAGAAGCAGCGCGGCGACGCGACTCTCCAGCGCCAGCGCATCGCCGAGCACACACCCGCCGCACCCACCACGCCGGAGCCGAAGCGCGGCCGCGGCCGGCCCCCGCGCCGCGACCCGGCATCCTCGACCCCCCTCGCCGGCACCAACGGAGATTCCGACGAGCCGGACGGCGACAATTCCTGACGCCACCGGCCCCCTCCCCGAAAACACCTCCCCCGGTGCGTTGACAAGCTCAACAATACCGCCCTACACTCCAATTACCGGGCAGGCGGTAGCGGCCCTCCACCGGTCCGCCTCCACGGTCCAGGGATGAATTGGAGATGCAGGAGTCTGGCAACGGCGATGGATAGGATACGCAAGGGCGCGCACCGCGACCAGGAAGGCGGCCCTCGATCTCAGCGGCTTGATCCGCAGCAACACCTCGATGCGGATCTCGCGCTCGCGCGCTGGCTGCGCGAGGCGCGACTGGATCCCACGCCGGAGCGCCTCTGGCAGCTCCTGCAGACCCGCAACTACGCCGACCTCTGGTACGGGGCGCGCGAAGCCGGCGAGCTCATCCGCGCCCAAGCGCTCCGCGCGCTCTACACGTCCCGCAACGGGCCCCACGGCACGCACCCCGACCCCCGCGAGCCCGCGGCCTTCTCCTCCTCCGCGGTGCTCGGCGCCGCCGCCCGCGCGATGGGCCTCCACGTCTGGGCCGTCCCGCCCGAGCTCG
>CAYQFU010000303.1:0-4918 GCA_964416775.1 uncultured Ktedonobacterales bacterium | reverse complement strand
ACGCGCTACGCCGGCGGCACGCGCGCACCCGGGCCGCTCACCGACCTGGGCCGGGTGCTCCTCCCAGAGATGGAGCGCCTCGGCGTCATACTGGACGTCAGCCATTTGGCGGAGGAGAGCTTCTGGCAGGCGCTCGACCGCTTCGGCGGCCCTGTCATCGCCAGTCACGCGAATTGCCGCGCGCTCGTCCCGACCGATCGGCAGCTCAGCGACGAGATGGTCCGCGCGCTCGCCGAGCGCGATGCGGTCATCGGGGCGGTGCTCGCCAATCAGTTCCTCGTCGCCGGGTGGACCCGCGCCGACAGTCCGGTGACGCTGGACGCCGTCGTCCGCCACATCGACCACATCGCCCAGCTCACCGGCACGACCCGCCACTGCGCCATCGGTACGGACCTCGACGGCGGCATCGGCGTAGAGTCCACCCCCGAGGAGCTGGATTCCGTGGCCGACCTGCCACGCCTCGCGGACGCCCTCGCCCGCCACGGCTACGCACAGGACGACATCGACGGCATTTTGGGCGGCAACTGGCTGCGCCTGCTCGAGCGCAGCCTACCGGAGTAGCCCGTGGGGCGGGCGCACCACGCTCGCCCCGCCGCGCTTTGCCGATAGCTAGCAGCGCCGCCTCGTCCTGCGGCGTGTTGATGAGCCCGGCGTGGTCCGGTAGGACATTGGGGCCCTCCATTCGCCGCCGCCGGAGCGGCTTTGCCATACTACAGCCAAGCCGTCGCCAGTGGCGGGTGGGCGGTGCGAGGGATGGAGGCCCGGCATGGACTACGACCGAAACGAGCTCGTGGGCTCGCGCGCTACCAGCGCCACCAGTGGCCCGATGCTGCGCGAGCGCCCCGTCTTCGAAACGGACCCGGACGCTCCCACGCGTACACTGGCCGTGCCGCCCCGCCGCGCGACAGGGCGCCCTACCGTGCAGCCCGGCCAGTCCGCGGCGCTCGTGCCGGCCCTTCCCGCGCGGCGTCGCCGCATCACCACTGCACGCCCGCTCAGCGACGCAGATCGCGCCCTCGTCGAGCGCGCCTCGCTCGACGCCCGCAAGCCGACTCAGGCGCCAGCCCGAGAGGACACCGCGGTCGTCGCGGACGCTGCCACGGCGCTCGTCGCCGACCCGTCGCGTGAGCTGCTCGACGCGCTGCGCAGCGACATCGCCGCCGCGGCCACCGAGGCTCGCCTCCCGGCGATCCGCCCGAACTCCACGCCCGTCGCCGTCATCACCGGCGCCAAGCTCCCCGCGGTGCGCCCTGCCCCGGTCATCCCGCGGCGCCTGCGGCCGCGCGGGGCCGCGCACGGCGTCGGCCTCTGGCTGGTGGGAATCTCCCTGGTGGTTGGCCTGCTCTCGCTCGCCTTGCCCATCGGGGAGCGCATCGCCTCGCGCCAGTTCACGCCGCATGGCGCCCAGGTCCTCACCCTACGCCCGGACGTAGCCCCCTCGGGGCCGTGGGCGAGCGGCGCGGGCATCTCAGGCCTGGACGTCGGCGGCGGTGCCGGCCCGGGTGTGAGCGCTCCCGGCAGCGCCGGCCTGCCCGTAAAGCCGGCGGCCGCGCAGCCGACAGCCCCGCAGCCGGCCGCGCAGCCGGCCCCGCCGCCTTCCGGCATACTCGCGGCGCCTGTACAGCCCTGGCCGCCCAGCAATCCGTACATGGCGGTTCCCGGCCATCCGGCCTTCGCCGTCAGCAGCCCCAACGGCTACTACCTGGTCGCCTGGGGGCAGTGCACCTGGTGGGCCCAGAATAAGCGCCGCGACGAAAACCTCCAACAGATGGGGAACGCCCAGTACTGGGCCGGCAGCGCGGCGGCCCGCGGCT
The DNA here is from genome assembly GCA_964416775.1 of uncultured Ktedonobacterales bacterium. Classification (GTDB taxonomy): domain Bacteria; phylum Chloroflexota; class Ktedonobacteria; order Ktedonobacterales; family JADMIN01; genus CAYQFU01. The sequence continues at coordinate 3,104 of CAYQFU010000303.1, read as the reverse complement.
ATCGCGTCGGCTCGACCCCCGCGGCGAACGCGACCGTCGTCTTCCAGCCGGGCGTGCAGGGCGCGGGCGGCGCGGGCCACGTCGCCCACGTCGAGGCCGTCTATCCCGGCGGGTGGTTCCTCGTCTCCGAGATGAACTTCTACTGGAACGGCGGCGGCTGGGGCCGCGTGGACTACCGCTATGCGCACGCCGGCGCTGGCGTGTCCTTCATCTATTGATGTCGCCCAGCGCTCAAGGCGTACGGCCCTCGCGCAGATTGAGCAGCGCCCGACGTGGCAGGATGCCGAGCGCCGGCACATGGGCAAAATCAAGGTCGTCCAGCGCCGACCGGAACGCCGCCTCGGCCGCGCTCGCCTCGCCCCGCTCGAGCAGATCGAAGCCGAGCGCCGTCCACGCCTGCGAGCGCAGCGCCCAGTCGCGCTGGCGGCCCGCCAGCGCGATCACCGCCTCGATGAGCGTGCGCGTCTGCTCGTTGCGGCGGCGGGCGCGCGCGGCCCGCGCGCGCGCGAGTGCGATCAGGCCGCGCCCCGACTCGTCACCGTGGCGGCGCGCCAGGCGCTCGCCAGAGTCCGTGTACTCCTCGGCCATCTGCGCGAAGGTCGTGTTTGCCCGCGCTTCGTCTGGGAAGAGCGCCGCCATGTCGAGCGCCAGCTCGGACGCGAGCGCCATCACTCGCACCGTCGAGAGCGCCTGGCGCGGAGACGCCTCGTACACCTCGGCGGCCGCGATGGCATATTTGAGCGCCGGATAGGGGCGGTTGCGGAAGCGATCGAGCAGCGCCTCTATCCAAAGGAGCGTCACGACCGTCAGCTCCTCCGCCGGCGCGCGCCTGCGAAGGGCGTACGCCTCCTCGATGTGGCGCTCCGCCGCGGCGAACTCTTCCAGCAATGTCCGAAAGTGCGCCAGGCCGACGAGTGTGTCCAGCTCGAGCCGGCCGGCCTCGCTCCCCGGCACCGTCCCATGCTCGCGCAGGTGCGCGAGGAGCTGGGCATAGTCGTACGCCGCGGCCCGCAGCTCGCTCGCCCTGCGAAACTGGATGCCTCGAAGGTGGAGAATGTCGACGATGGCGCCCTGGTCTTGGGCATCCGTCGCCAGCTCCAGCGCGCGGCTGCCGTAGGCGACGGCCTCCGCCAGGTCCCACTGCCCGGCGCACTGCGCGAGGATGTGATATGCCAGCAGGCGCTCGCCGCGCGACATGCGTCGGGGCAGCAGTGGCTTGAGCGCCGCATACGCCCGCTCGAAGAGCGCCGCGTCGCCGTCCGCGGCCTGCACCATCTCGAAGGCGCCTCGCAGCTCCACCGCCACCGACGCGGAGAAGCCCCAGTCCGATGTCCTCAGCAGGAGCGCCGGGTGGCGCAGCGACAGCGTGAGCTGCTCCCGTTCCATGTTCTTCCCCCCAGATCCCACACAGCCCAGCAACGAGAAAGCTATGAGCGGTCCCGACATTGTAGCATGGCGTCAGAGACTGCCCGACGGGGCGCCGCCGGCATGAGAACGCCCCCGGTCCGAGTGGACCGGGGGCCAAGAGATCGCGCTACGCGGGACGTAGCTGCCGGGGCAGGCGGGCTCTTAGCAGGGGCTCGGAATGCCCGAGCATGGCCCCTGAGGGCCATGGTAGTTGGCCAGCTCGCCCGCGACGTGCGCGCCGAGCGCCGGCGTGCGCGCGGCCCACCCGGCTGCCAGCAACGGGACCGCGAGCGCGCAGGCCACAGCAGCGCGCAGGGTGATAGCGCGCACCGGCGATTGCGCGCCACGTCGCGCGCCGACTACACTACGATGCATAGAGGTGTCGTTCCTTTCGTCTGTAGCAAGCAGGCATGGACACTCGGGGCATGCGGCAACATGCCCGTCCGCGACACGTCTTTTTGGGGTCCGGTGGCGGCCAACGGCAATCGGCCAAGACCGGACTCCGCTGTTCCCTCCGGCCTAACCGCTATCCACGACACCCTCACGATCTACCCGCGAGTCTGCGATGACGCGGGAACGATGGGGACGGCTCGCCCCGAAGAGGGAACGAGCGCATCGATGTACTTACAGCACCGCGACGGAAATGCGGAAAAGCCCGCGCGTGTGCTGGCCGAGAGCGCGCCGACTCATGGCGATATCAATCGGCGCCTCCGGGAAAGCGAGGAACGATTCGGGGCGCTGGTCGCGGCCATCGGCCAGCCCGTCTGGGCGACGCCGCCCGACGGCCAGGTGGTGGACATGCCGCTCCGGCGCGCCTACACCGGGCAAACCCCCGACGAGGTGCGCGGCTGGGGCTGGCTCGATGCCGTCTACCCCGACGATCGGCCGCGCGTCGGGGCCGCCTGGGCGCGCGCCGTCGCCGGCCGCGCGCACGAGGAGATCGAGTACCGCCTGCGACGGCACGACGGCATCCATCGATCCTTCCTCGTCCGCGCCGTGCCAGCGCTCGACGAGCTCGGAGCCGTCCGTGGGTGGATCGGCGTCCACACCGACGTCACTGAGCGCAAGCGGCTCGAGGATCGGCAGCGCCGGACAGCCCGCGATGCCACGGAGCGTGCTAATCAGCTCCAGGCTATTTTCGAGGCCCTGGTGGACGGCGTCGCCGTCTACGACGCCGGCGGCCGAATCCTCGCGGCCAGATCCGCTCCCGGCGGATCAGTGGCCGATCCAGCGCGTATTGCGTGGCGAGACGCTCAAGGGGCCATCGTCCGCCGACATGGTGGCGCGCCTATCGGACGGTCGCCTGCTGGCGCTCAATATCAGCGGCACGCCGATCCGCGACGAGCAGGGTCACATCGCCGACGCCGTCGGCATCGCCCGCGACGTCACCGAGCAACGGCGCCGCGACCGCCGTACCCTCGTCTGAGCCTCCGCTCGGGCCGGTGGCAGGGTTGATGGGGAGGCGGGCCTCGCGTTTTAGGGCCGGGCGGCGGAGGGCGCTGATTACTACGCGCGCCTTCGCACGCGGACGGGGCTAGCTGCCCTCATACATTATCGGCGATCTGAGTGCCGGGTTGACCGACAACGGGTGCCAGGTCAAAGGCCGGCGCTGTTCTGCATGATGCCGCCGTCGATGAAGTACGTGGTGGCGGTGACATAGGAGCTGGCGTCGGAGGCGAGCCACGCGACGAGGTGGG
>CAYQFU010000302.1:0-4930 GCA_964416775.1 uncultured Ktedonobacterales bacterium | reverse complement strand
TGTGAGGAAGACGGGTGGTGTAGTCGGCGGCGAAATGCATCTCTGGACCATCGCCCGCCTGGAATCGCTCCAGGAAGCGGCGCAAGGCGGCCTCCAGTCCTTCCGATTCGAGCACCAGGGGGCGCAGATCGAAGAGGAGGTTGCGGATGTCGCGCGTGGTGTGGAGGGCCTGTTCGTGCAGCTTTTGCAGCTCGGAGGGGACTTTCTCGGGCTCGAACTGCGCGAGCTTTTTGGCGAAATCCAGCGACATCGCGATCTGGGCGAGGGACTGTGCCGGCCCGTCGTGGAGGTCGCGAGCCAGCTGCTTGCGCACGTCTTCCTGGGCGGCGATGATGCGGTCGCGCTCGCCCATCAGGTTCTGATAGAGGCGGGCGTTGGTGACCGCCGTCGCGGCCTGGGCGGCGAGGGTCTGCAAGAGGTCGAGGTCGCGGGCGTCGAAGCCTTCGTCAGGCTGGGTCTGGGCGACGGCGAGCGCGCCCATCACCTGGCCTTTGAAGAGGAGCGGCACGCAGATCAGGGCGGATGGATCCACGCCGAGCACGCTCGCATCCACGGCGATGACACTGGTGGGGAAGCGGGGATCGGCGTGCGGCTCGTTGACCAGCACTGGCTCGGCGGTCATGGCCACCTGGCCGGCGAGGCCATGGCCCAGGGGAATCTGGCTGAGGGCGTCGCCAGGGGCGTGCGGCAGGGCGAGGACGGTGGTGTGGCCGGCGCGCTCGGGAGCATAGCCCCCGTTGGCCAGCGGCGACTGCCCGCCCGTCTCGACAGCTTCGACCACCAGGTTCTCACCGCGGGCATCGAACAGATAGAGCGCGCTGGCGGACCCAGAGGCGAGACGCACGGCGGCGAGCGCGACCTGACGCAGCAAGACGGGCAGGTCCAGCTCGGCGCTCAGTGTGTTGGCGATGCTCTGCAGGACGAGCAACGCGCGCACCTGCTCGCTCAACGTCTGGTTCTGGCGCGCCAGGCGCTCATATTCTCTGCGTGAGATGGGTGTTCCGTTTTGGGTCGTTGTCATCGCTATCGGTTCCCCCCGCGCGCACATCTGTCACGTCCTCGACTCCTCGACCGCGGGCATTATAGCATAGCAGTTGTGTGGGTGGAGGGGGCTCAGGAGCGGGCGGAGGGGCGCGCGAAGCGACCGGCGATGATGGCGCACACGGCGAGGGCAAGCGAGATGCCGGCGTAGGTGAGGTGGGCATGCGTGTCGTTGACGGTGTCGGAGGAGAAGGGGTGGTAGACGGCGGGGTAGAGGTAGAACAGGCCGATGCCGACGTAGACGAGGGCCAGCAGGATGGCGAGGTAAAATGCCGACCACTTCATGGGGCCACCTCCTTCTCGGACCGAATGCGGCGCATCCCAACTGGCCCGTTCACTTTCACTGTGTATCAACGCGCGAGCGGGCGATTCGTCATGCACGGTAGCCGAGGGCGCCGTGTGGGTGGCCAACCAGTCGCGGCCACGAGCGACTTTCGCGGCCGCCTGGCCCGCCCTCAGCACTTCACGGGCACTTCACCGCCTGAGCTCCAGGGATAGTCGTGGTCTTGAATTCCGCGAACGACTGGGCATACCAAATCTTGCCCTTGCAGTCACTGTAGAAGTAGTAATACAGCTTGGACGGCGCGGGATCGCTAGCGGCAGCGGCGGCCACGATGTCTGCCTGGGTAGGAGCCGCGATAGGGCCAGGCGGCAGTCCCTTGTGGACGGGGTTCTCGGTGTTGTACGGGTTGTTGGGGTCAGTATCTGCCCCCGCGCCGACGAGATCGGTCCACCACTTGCCGTTGGCCGGCGGGTTGTCCGTGTCGCGGGCATACTCGGATGAGGGGTCGGAGCCCATGTTGTTCACGACGTCGCCGGCGGCGTTGTTGGTGTTGTTCTTCCACGTGAGGAAGCGGTTGTAGTACACGCCGGCCACACCCGGTGCGTCCCTGTCGTTGGCAATCTCACGGATGGTGAGCGCGGCGATGGTGAGTGTGTCGTAGAGCGCGGTCACGTCGTTGTTGGTGAAGTAGCGGCCCTCCATCTCGGTGAAGATGTTCACCTGCTTGGTACCGACCGTTACCTTGATCGCGTTGGCCTTGCACTGTGCCGGGTCGTGAATCTGCGCATCGGAGCCGGGGCAGAGCTGCTGTCCCAGGGCGGTCAGCAGCCGCTCGACAGCCGCGATTTCGGTGTCCGAGCTGTTGAAGTAATAGGTGTCGGGGAAGAGGTACCCTTCGAGCGCATAGGCGACGTTCGGCCCCTTGGGCTGGACGTACCAGAACTTGTCGGAGAGCTTGGTGCCGTCGGGCAGCACGCCCGTCTGCACGATGTGCATGAAGCTGGTGGGGTCGAAATTGGGCAAGATGCTACACGAGCCTTTGGCGCCCCACGCTCCCTTCGAGTCGGGAGTGCAGCCGAAATATTTGGGATACTGGGTCACCCGCAGGCCGGGTGGGATCGTCACCAGCTGCTCGTCGGGCTGGCCATTCAGGAGGGTGCGGATGATGGCGTCCATGGTCATGCTGGGCGAGAGCTTGTAAACGCCTGGCTCCAGCTTGGTGTCCAGGTGGCGATAGCGGGCGAGCACGCGAAAGAGCACTGCGTTACGAATCAGCCCGCCCTTCGCCAGCCGGTCGGCCACGGCGGCGGTGCTGTCGCCGGCTTTGACCTGGAACTGGATGGTCGTACCGGAGCCTTTGACGGCGGGCTGCGTCACGTCCAGCCCGGCTGCCACGCCGACGAAGCTGCAGCTGAAGGCCAGCAGCGCGAAGATCACCGTAATGACCTGTCCTGCGCGTTTCACGGTTCTCTACGCTCCTTCTTCAGCGCTCACGCTCGGGCGCGAGCGGCTCGATGCGGGGTGTGGCGTCGCCACCTCTGCCGCAGCACTCAGTTGTTGTAACATCCCGCCGCGGCATTTTGCGACACATATAGGAAATCTGCCAGCGTTCGGGCGAAGTGCGCCGTGCCGCAGCGGTCGGCCGCGACGAAGTAGTATGGCGAGGCGGACGGCTGATCGGCGGTGGCCGCGCCGACGATATCCGCCCAGGTGGGCGCGGCAATGGGGCCGGGGATCAGGCCTGTGTTGTCGGGCAGGGCGGTATTGTACGCGCTGCCCGAGTCCACGTTGGCGGGATCGTCCAGCAGCGGCGCCCACCAGTTACCATTCTTGGGCGGGTGGTCGCTGTCCTGCGCGTATTGGACGCTGGCTGGGGAGTCGAGGTTGGGCACGTAGTCGCCGGCCGGGGAATAGCCGTTCTTGCGCGAGGCGAGGTAGCGGTTGTAGTAGACGGAGGCCACGCCGGGCGCGCTGGCGTCCTGTGGGGTGACGCGCACCGCCAGGGAGGCGATGATCAGCGTGTCATAGAGCGCGAGCCGGTCGCCGCCCGTGAAATAGCGCTGCTCCATCTCGGCGAAGATGCTGTCGTTTTTCGGTCCGACCGCCGCCGCGTGCGCCTTGCACTGCGCCTGGTCGTGAATGTACTGGTTGGCGTGGGCGGCGTCTGGCCCAGGGCAGAGGTGCTCGCCCAGGTCGTCGAGCATGCGCTGGACGACGGCGGATTCGTCGTCGGTGGTGTTGAACAGGTACGTGTCAGGGAAGAGGTAGCCTTCGAGCGCGTAGTAGACGCCCTGCCCCTTGGGCTGGACGTACCAGTACAGGTCGGAGACGTGTTTGCCGTTGGGGAGCACGCCGTTGGCGGCGATCTTGAGGAATGACGCGGCGTTGAAGTTGGGCAGCGCCGCCAACAAGGGCGGATACTCGGTGGCGCGCAGGCCAGGGGGGATGACAACCAGCGTCTTGCCAGGGGGCACGATGACGAGCGGCTGGTCGGGCTGCCCGGCGAGCAGGCGCTTCAGGATGGCGCTCATGCTCATGTCGGCGGAGAGCTGGTAGATGCCCGCCCGCAGATGGGCGTCGAGGTGCTGCATGGTGGCCAGCACGCGGAAGAGGGTCGCGTCGCGGATGAGACCCTGCTGTTTCAGGTGTCCCGCGACGGCGGAGGCGCCATCGCCAGGATTGACCTGAAAGGGGATGGCGGTGTCGGCGCCGGCCAATGCTGGCTGGGTGAGATCGAGGCCGACGGCGACCCCGGCGAAGCCGCCACAAAAAGCCAGGAGGGCGCAGATGACGGTGACGACGAGCCATCTCCCGCGCATCGCCCCCTCCTCTTCCTGTGCCCCCACCCCTCCCCCGGCCCCTCCCCACTGCGGTGGAGAGGGGAGCCAGAAGAGGCCCTAAACGTCCGGCTCGTCCGCCTCCTCGCGCGGAGCGTCCCGCTCGGCAGCGGGCGCCTCCGGTGCGCTGGCCGCCGCGCGCCGCCGCTGATCCAGGTAGTCCTGGAGGATGATCGCGGCTGCGGCAGCATCCACACGCTCGCGGATGCGATCCGGACGGACACCAGCGGCCCGCAGGGCTTCGGTGGCGGTGACGGTGGAGAGCCGCTCGTCCCAGTACTCGACCGGGATGGACAGCCGCCGCGCCAGCCGCTGGCCGAACGCCTGCACCGCGCGAGCCTGATCGTGCAGCTGGCCGTCCAGGCTGATCGGCAGTCCGACCACCACCAACTCCGCTTCCGTCTCCTCGACCATGCGCAGCACGGCCTCGATGGCCTGGGCCAGGGAGCGGCGGCGGATCACGCCGCGCGGCGATGCCAGCAGCTCGGTCGGGTCGCTTACGGCGACGCCGATGCGGGCCTCGCCGACATCCAGCGCCAGGACTACCATGTCGTTCTCGATGCCTCCATCGCCATCCGGGCGCATTGTACGTCTTTGCGCGTGCGCTGACAAGCTTTGTCCCACATGCGGGTGTGGACGAGGTTCCAGCCACGATTGGGGGCAGGCCGCGGCAGGCGTCCACCGGACGCCCCTACGGCGCCGGGCGTCCACCGGCGCCCCTACGGATCAGGTGAGGAGCGTGGGACGGCGCGGCGACGCGCCAATGGGC
>CAYQFU010000301.1:0-4949 GCA_964416775.1 uncultured Ktedonobacterales bacterium | reverse complement strand
GGTGGGCAATCCTGCATTCGGTCCACTACTCGTGGACCATCTCCACCAGCCACGGCCGCTCTTCCGGCACGCCCGCGCGCAGCGCCCGCGCGAAGCCGTCGAAGTCGCCGATATCGTCGCGGTAGACGACGAACGCCCGGTGCAGCCCGCGCTCCCCGACGCGCTTGTAGACCGTCAGACTGACCGTCTTGCCGTTCTTGAACCGCTCTTCTTTGATCTTGGCCACGTTGAGCCACGCGATGCGCGCGGGAGTCCCACCCCGCTCCGTGCGCGTCAGGCCCTCGCCGTCCAGCGCGAGGGTGAACGGCGTCGGCGCCACCACACGCAGGTAGCCCACGAAGCCACCGATGAACACGACGCCGATGATCGTGCTGACCAGCATCGTCGCGCCCTGCCAGAGCGCGAGGAAGAAGAAGAGCGCCGCCGCGGCCGTCACCCCGATGCCCGTGATGATGCGCCGTCTCCGCGGCACCCCCGGGCAGATCCACTCCCCCATCGCGACGGGCGAGAAGGCGCCAGCCGATTCAGAGCCTGGCGCTGGCTCTGTCGCGGCGCCGCGCGGATCCGTCGCATCCTGGCTGGACGCTGCGCGTGCGCCAGGCGTGTCGTTGTGGTCGTGCATGCTCGTGTGGTCCCGTGAGGTGAAAAATGTCAGCCCGCTGGCGGAACATGTGAGCGGACCGTGGTGAGCGACGTGACGCGAGGTGAAATTGCGCCCGCGGCAGGTCCGGCTGAGTGGCGCCCCACCGCCGTCGCTCGTCTTCATTGTACGCAGCGTGGCCACGTATGGGCAAGACTGGTATACGTCTTGCGTCTCACTCTTCTGGGGTGTATGCTGCGGGCGTGCTTCGCACGGGTAGACGCGGTGTGGTACGCTTAGAGATGGACAATCCCCGCCATCAACGACACACAGTGTCTCCGAGACGTGAATGCCCACTGGGTCGCGTGGAGGCAACCGGCACCGCGGACAACGCGTGCAAGCCTGGCGATAGCCACACCGTGGTGGGTGTCCGGGTTGTGTAACCCGTTGACCCCTCCCAGTGTAGATACATATGAAGAGATAATTTAGACGCCGCCCTAAAGGTGACGCCACAGGCTCCTGTGGAGGACCAGGGAGTGAAGATTCGAGAGTTGCTGGAAGGCCTGCCCATCAGGCGGAGTGCCAAGATCATTGACGGCCAGCACCCCACGGGCGCCCCAGCGCAAACCAGCGGAGAGACGCTCAAGCCTGACATGCTCCCGCTTGCTGAAGAACAGAACGGTCGTACCGGCCACTGCAAGTGCAACATCCTGGTGGCCGTGAGCGGTAGCGAGCTGGACCGCGAAGTGATGACACTAGCTGGCAAGGTGGCCCGAGAGAAGAAGGCACAGGTCTTTGCCGTCTACGGCATCGTCGTGCCGCGGACCAAAGCCATTGACGACGACATGCCCGAAGAGACCGAGGCCGCCCACCAGGCGCTGAATCAGGTCGCGAATGTCGCCGTCCAGATGGGTCTGGAAATCGAGCCAGAGATCGTCCAGTCGCGCCACTTCGGTCGCAGCTTGGTGGACGAGGCCGAGGCGCACGACTGCGCCTTGCTCATCATCGGCCTGCCCTTCCGCCCCGGCGTTGGTGACCAGATCGAAGGCTTTGACACCGTCGAGTACGTCCTGCGCAATGCCCCTTGCAAAGTGTGGATCGTGCGCGGCGCACCACCCGAGAAGGTCGACAAGCCGGAACGCGAGCGCAGCGGCGCCCTCGCCCGCTAGCTCATCGGCCGCGCCCTAACTCCCCTCACCTGCCGTTGCGGGTGAGGGGCCCCCGCCCTGCGGCCCGTGGTGCTCGTGCCTCGTCACCGGCCGCACCGGATGGCCGGCGCTGCCGACATGCTCGCCATGCGCCGACCCCACGTCTTCCAGCGTCAATCTGGTTCCCCGCATGCGCTCCGCGATGGGCAGCGTGACGACCAGCACGCCGTTGCCGTAGGTGACCGTAGCCAGCGTTGCGTCCACGGCCATTGGCAGGGGCAGCTCGCGGTGGTATCCGCCCACGCTCCACTCGTCGATCAGCAGATCCTTCACCCCCTTGAGCGCCCCGACGAGCTTGCCGTCCAGAATCAGCCGCCCATCCTCCGTCACTTCCACCGCGATGTCTTCCGGCTCCATCCCCGGCATCGGCGCGGCAATGGTCAGCCGCTCGTCGCTGCGGTAGAGTTTGACCGGAATGTGCTGCGGTGCGATCCGCTCTTGCATCGTCTCTCGCTTCCCTTCATGACGCCCTATCGCCCCTGATGGCGCGGCCAATCGCCCGTCGCCGGCTGGCTGAGCCGTGCGCCGTTCCGCACCAATCTCCGCCACCGCGGTACGCGCGTCGTTCATAGCAGCCACCTGCGGCAAGCCGCATGCCACGTCGGCCCGCGGCGCCACCAGCCGGCAGCTAGGGGGTCCGCGATGTCTCCGAATCCTCGCCCCCATCGCCGCGTGTGGCTGGGTCTCCTGGTGCGTTTCCTGCACGCCACATGGCATTGGACCGGCCAGGAGGAGCCACGCCTACCACGTGTGCCGGCACCGCCCCTCACGCCAGATCATTTCGGCGGGCCGATCCGGAGGGAGGCCGCGATGACGCCATTCGTTGATCGGGCGGATGCCGGCTGGCGCCTGGCCGCGATGCTCAGTGCGTACGCCCACCGGCCCGACGTGCTCGCCCTCGCGCTTCCGCGCGGCGGCGTGCCCGTCGCGTACGAAGTAGCGCGCGCCCTGGATGCGCCCCTGGATGTGTTCGTCGTGCGCAAGCTCGGCGTGCCAGGGCATGAAGAGCTCGCGATGGGCGCCATCGCCTCCGGCGGTGTCCGCGTGCTCAATCGGGACGTGATCGAGAGCTTGAAGATCCCTCCCGAAGTCATCGACCGCGTCACCGCGCGCGAGCTCCAGGAGCTGGCCCGGCGCGAGCGCGCCTATCGCGGCGACCGGCCGCCGCTCGAGGTCGCCGGCCGCACCGTCATCCTCGTCGACGACGGCGTCGCCACCGGGTCCACCATGCGCGCTGCCATCGCCGCCCTGCGCCAGCGCCACCCCGCTCGCCTCGTGGTGGCCGTTCCAGTCGCCGCCCCTTCCACCTGCCGCGACCTCGGCGAAGAGGTCGACGACATCGTATGCGCCCTCACCCCCGAACCGTTCTACGCCGTTGGACTGTGGTACCAGAACTTCTCCGAGACCACCGACGACGAGATACGCGACCTGCTCCAGCGCGCCAATACCCGTGCCGCGCCTGACTCGGCTCGTGGCTCACTGGACGACATCGCGTCCGAAGGATCAGATTCATGGCAGACGGGACCACCCTGAGGAACACTGTACGCACTGCCACTCGCCCATTGACCGGCGCCATCGACGACTTCGACCCATTGCTGGAGCTCATTGGCGACACCCGCTTCGTTCTGCTCGGTGAGGCCACGCATGGCACGCACGAGTTCTATCAGACGCGTGCCGCCATCACCTAGCGGCTCATCGCCGAAGCCGGCTTCACGGCCGTCGCGGTGGAGGCCGACTGGCCCGACGCCTACCGCGTCAACCGTTTCGTGCATGGTCGAGGAGACGCGGCCACCGCCGTGGAGGCCCTCGAAGACTTCAAGCGTTTCCCTGTATGGATGTGGCGCAACGCCGACGTGCTCGACTTCGTCGGCTGGCTGCGCGACCACAACGACGCGCTCTCCAAAGACAGCGCGCGTGCCGGCTTCTACGGGCTCGACCTCTACAGCCTGAACGCCTTCAGAGAAGCCGTCATCCGCTACCTGGACCGGGTCGATCCCGCGGCGCAGCGCGCGCCAGTGCTACTCCTGCTTCGAGTTCGTCGGCGACCATCCCCAGCGCTATGGCTATGCTACCGCCGCCGGTCTCGTCGAGCCCTATGAGGACGAGGTGGTGAGCCAGCTCATGGAGATGCAGCGCCACGCCGCCGATTATGCCGCGTCCCAGGGGCCCCGTGGAGGAAGACGAGACCTTCTTTGCCATTGACCAGACGCGTGCCGTCGAGCCCCTGGAGCGTACCGCCGAGTGGGAGCGCGGCGAGCTGCCCGAGACGTACCCATCCGCGGTGTAGCGCGTCGCGTTCGGACCCGTGGGTCCCCATCCTGCGGGATGTTTCCGTAGGGACGGTCTCGCGGCGACGAGCCGGCGGCAGCGGCCGCCCCAGCACAGCACCAGCACAGCAAAGGAGCTAGTATCATGGGCATAGAGCGTGACGACACCCAACGCGATGATCGCACAGCGATGCCTCCCGACGAAGCGCAACGCGAGAGTGGCCAGTTTGGTGGCGGCCAGGGTCGGCGTGACGAGGTAGGCCGTACACCCGTGTATCCAGCCTCCGACATCGAAGAGGCTCCCCCGGACGCGGTCGTTCGTGGTCAGATGGAGTGGGGCCAGGGTGAGCGCGGCCCCGCCGGCTACTACGACTCTGGCGAATCTGAGATCTCGTACATCGGCGATACGGCCATACCCGGCGGGAGCGGCGCGTCCACGCCTGCCTCCGCTGGCGGCGCGCAGAGCACCTCCACCCCCGACGCCGCGGCGGGCCAGTCCGGGCAGCGCGACGCCGACAACATCTCGAACGCCGCGCCGCCCAGCCATGACCCGACCTCGCCGTCCACCGACGTGCTCTCGGGCCAGGTCTGACGTCAGCTCTGTCTAACATCAGATGTGTCTGAGCGCCGCGACGTAACTGACTCGTATGTGGAAACGGAGGGAAGGGCAACGACCCCTGGTCCTCGCCCTTCCCCTGTCCCCCACCGTCCATTCCCACCTATCTCGTCCATCCAGCTCCGTGTCCCTCCGTGTTCCCTCCGTGTTCCCTCCGTGTTCCCTCCGTGTTCCCTCCGTGTCACACCGTCCCCTTCGTCTCTCCTCCGTGTTCCCTCCGTGACCTCCGTGTAATACCAGATTCTGGTGATTGCTTCCGCTTTGCGTAGGGGCGTCCG
>CAYQFU010000300.1:1645-4964 GCA_964416775.1 uncultured Ktedonobacterales bacterium | reverse complement strand
AGCGCCGCCGCTCCAGCATCCGCGCCTGCGGCGTCCGCGCCCTCACGTGGACGCAAGCGCACGGCCCCGGGCGCGCCCGCGTCTGCCAGCCTCACGCCCGCTACCACACCGCCAGCACCCGCCCGTACCCGCAAGCGCCCAGCCTCATCCTCCGCGGTGCCCTCCGCGAGTCCTGCCACTCCAATCGTGCCGGCGCCCATCGCGTCTCGCGCCCGCAAGAAGGCGGCGGCGCCCTCGGCCGAGACGGTCGCTCCTGCCGCGCAGGCGCCCACCCCGGCTCGCGCCCGGCGGCGCGCCAGTGCGCCGTCTCAGGAGAGCACTACAGCCGCTCCAGCGCCCAGCCGCGCCAGGCGAACCGGGCTGGCCGCGGAGGCCGCCCCCGCTACGCCGGCTCCGTCCGCTCCCGCTCGAACTCGACGCCGCGCGGCGCCGCTCGCAACCGCCGCGTCTCCGGTCGTGCCCCCGATGCCGGCCCCGCCGGCCGCCCGTGATGGTCGCACGCATCGGCGTGCCAGTTAGTGCGTCGTTCCTACATACAGGCGACGCGGTGGCGCCGGGTGTTTCCCATCCCCCAGCGCTCCCGCGTCGCCACTCGAGTCAGCAACCGGATGATCGTCTAGCGCTTGCACCTCCCGCTGAACTGCGGATTGGTCATCACCGGACTGGTGAGCGTGCCGCCATACCGCGCGACATCCGGGGTGCCATACTCGGCGCTCCCACCAAAGTCCTTAATGGTCTGATGCTCGATGGTGTTGCCGAAATTCCACTGGCACAGGGACCCCAGCGTCCAGAACGGGTAGAACGCGGCGCCAGCAGGCGGCACCGCGCAGCCGGCCCCGGTCGTCACGTTGCACAAGGCCTCAGAGCCTGCCGCATCCGTCTCGAACTGGATCGATGGGTAGGAGTGGCCGCTCGCATCGAACGGACCGACGTAGCGGAACGTCGTTGGGTGGGTGCTCGAGCCATCCGGCCAGTCGGCGATGTAGGAGCTGCCATCGTAGTCGAGATCGCCGTTCTGGAATAGATTGGCCTCGCAGCCGGCGACCGGCCACGAAATCATCTCCAACACGCCGTTACTGGTGACCGGGCGTGGTCCAGCAGGGAAGCACGACGCATCGGAGAACTCGCATAACGCCCCGCTCGCGGCGTTATTGGTTGGGCAGGGCCCTCCGCCTTCTGTCGTCGCGTTCGCGCACAGACCTGTCAATGGATTACATGGCCCCTCGCCGACTCCGCCAGGCTCGAACGGACCATTGCAGGTCTGGAACATGTGCGGGTCGCTGAACGACTGACCATTGTTGGAGAAGGAAAGCGGGAGGTTGTGGGTGACATTGGTGCACGGCTCGAAGTGCCCGATCTCGTTCTCCATCAGCACGCCGCCCTCCAGGGCCGCCCAGGGCACCTGATTGGGCTGTCTGGCGGTGTTGTACTCGGCGTGGAAGTTGAACGGAGTGCCCGAGCAGTCGGCGATGCTCGTGTGCATGAAGCCGTTGGCCGCGCTGGCCACCATGAAGCCGGATTGCCCGGTCGTGAGGTCAATCACGGTAGTCTTGAGCCCGTCCTGCGTATCTTCAATCCTGACTGCGAGCGAATCACCCTGATTCATCTTGAGCGTTTCGCCGTTGGGTGTCAGGGTGCTGACATCCGTGAGCTGCGGGCTGGGCGGCCCCGCCGGGACGCCATTCCGCTGGAGGTAGGCGAAGTTGATGGGCTCGATGCAGGCGTTGTTGCAGGTGGCGAATCCGAAGGTGCACTCCAGGCTATCAATAGTCAGTGCCGCGCAATAGTGCGTGCGGTCGCAACTGGGACCATCTATGAACGGCGGATAGCCCGGTGGGTAGAATTGCAGCTCCATAAATGCCGAGCCGGCATCGGTGGGGGAGTTCAGCCCGGTATTGGTATCGCTGTCCGGCCGGCATGGATTCTGGGGATATGACCGTGGATCACACATGGGCAGCCCGAACCACGGCGCCAGGCTCAGCTCCGCATAGTCACTGACTGTCGTGCCGCTGGGGCTGGTCGTCGGCGTGCGCTTTGGGTCCACGGCGAGCTGCATGAAATATGTCATGTGGTTGCCGCTGCCAGGCGCCGAAGAGATGAATTTGACTGATGGCTCGTCGTGGCCCACATACCAGCCGTTGTCGACGAAGCGTGTTGGCTTGCCATTCAGCACCGCAATTGGATCGGCACAGAGCATCCGCATGCCCGGCTTGACCGAGGCATACTTCGAGCTCCAACCGTTGCAGTCCAGCTCATTCCGACTGTTGGGTGCCACGCCGCCAGTGGCGGCGTGAGTGGGTACAATCTGCACCACCAGGTTGCCGGCCACTGCCAGCATGATCAACGTAAACACGGCAAGCAAACGGAAGCCTGACGAGCGACTGATGCATCGCATGCGATTGCCCCTCCAGTCAGCTAACCGGGAATCGTCAACGTTGAGCTACCCTGTTCTCGAGCGTGCTGAAACGCGAGGCGACGCTGTACCCAGCCGCGTCCCTCCTTTCATCCAAGATTGCGAGCGCCAATCGCGCGCTGTGGCAAATCCCATGCCGCCGTAACATGGACGTAATGAGTTTCACTTCCTGTGACGTGGTGGAAATACGTCCCGCTTCCCTGGGCGATTCTAGACACCTGCCGTTTCGGGGTATACACTGGACGTGGCGTATCGGCGCAGCCCGCTGCACCCGGTTCGGAGAGCGTGCCAGGCCGGTCACGCGGGCCTACTCCGCCGCACTTCGCCGCTTGCCCGAGGGCGGCACCTGTGCTATCCTCGACGTGGTGATTCGGCGGACGACCTGTCTCTCCGATCGGAAGTGCAGCACATGACCTCTAACTCACCGGGCTTCCCTCTGGGTCAAATGGCCAGTCCTCCGGCAGGGGCCGGCGCTCCTCTGATCGTCGTGTTCGAGCGCGACGACAGCATTGCCGTGCCCCTCCTCTCGCAGCTGCGCATGGCTGGCTATGATGTCCGGGGCGCGCGCACGCCCGTCGAGCTGTTCGACACCGTGCAGAAGCACGCCGTCGCCCTGGTGCTGGTGGACCTCGGCTCAGCCGCCGCGGGCCGGCGCGAATTCTGGGTCGCGCTGGATGCCCAGCGCCGTGGCCGCTCCATCCAGGTGCTCACCTTCCGCTTCGTCGTCGACGCCACCGGCGTAGACCTGGATCTGGACGTGTCTGCACGCGCGCTGGCGGATGTCGAGGTGCGCGGGCCACACGAGCTGCAGGTCATCATCGAGAGCGTGCGCCAGCGCATTCCGCTGCATGGAGGCGCCGCGCCGGCCAACGCCGCCCCACTCGGCATGGGCGGCATCGCCAGCGC
>CAYQFU010000300.1:0-1545 GCA_964416775.1 uncultured Ktedonobacterales bacterium | reverse complement strand
GGTCTGGCTGGCGGCCACGGCGCGAACGGGCATAATGGCGCCGCGCCTGGCTTCGCGCCGGTTGGCGGGTCGTCGTCCGCGCGCAATCCCCTTGCCGCCCCGACAGGTATGTTCGGCTCGAGTCCGCTCTCCGATCCCACCGGTCCTTTCGCGCCGTCCCCCTCTCCCGCGTTCTCGCCTTATGGCCCCGCCGGTGCGCCGGGCTATCCTCCCGGCGCCCCATCGTTCGGTGGCACAGCGCCGTCGCCGGCCAACCAGCAGAGCCCCTTCGCGCACCCCGGCAACGTCAACCCGTTCGAGACGGGTGGCGAGGCGTCGCCCTTCGATCAGCCGCTGGCCAGCAACCCGTTCGCCAACACGGGAAGCCTGGGAGCGGCGCCATCGGGGCGTAACCCGTTCGCCGACCCCGACCTTTCCAGGAGCACTGTCAAGAACCCCGCGATGGGCCAGCCGCGCCTGGGCGCCCTTCCGAACGGCCTGCATCTCGACACTGCCGGCGCGCATGAGCCGGTGCTGGGCGCCGCGTTCGGATCGAATCCCGGGTCAAGCGGCTACGCTATGAACGGCAACGGTCATCGCGCCGCCGGCTTCGGCATGGCGCCTGAGCCGGCCCTGGACAACGGCGCGCGCGCCGGTGCCGGCGCGGCCAACGGGCGTGGCATCGTGGACGACGTCTGGGTGCCGCCCGGAGGGGACGATGCACCACAGACGTCGTCGCCCGCCACTGCGCCGCGTCCACGGCCCGTCGGCGAAGACTGGACCCCAGAGCGGAACGCCATATCTGGCCGTCTCACGCACGTACAGGCGGGCGACACCGAGGTCGCCTTCCCGACCTACGATACTGCCATGGCGCGCCGGCGCCCATTCGCCGACGACGACCTCCAGCTGCACGATGCGACCGCCCCCGTCAGCGCCCAGCTCCCCGCGCTCACGGACGGGCCCGCGACGGCGGGCGAGCGCGCCCTGAGCACGGTGCTCGTAGAGGGCGCGCTGCTGACTCCCCAGAAGGTAGACGTGCTCAGGGGCATTCAGCGCATGCTCTCCACTGTGGATATGGACTTCAAGCTGGGCGAGCTGGCGCTGCTCTTCAAGTTCCTCAGTCCCGACCAGCTGCTTGCCGCCCTGCTCGTCAGTCGTGGAGTGGTAAGCCCGCAGCAGATCGCCGCCCTCGGGCGCATCAAGCAGGAGCTAGGCGGCTCGGGCATGGACTACGACCTCGAAACGCTCCTCATCATGTTCCACATCCTGCCCGCCGAGGAGCTGCGTGCCCTGCGTAAAGAACTATCCTGACGCGACGCCACTCGCGCGCTGGGCGTGAAGGCAGTATGTCGTCGTATCCGGGTGTATCGCTCCCGCTTGACGTCGGAATGCATCGCGATGTGCACCGTCCTGTCAGAGGATACCCACAGGCGTGTCGGCACCAGTCGGCTTCATCCCCATGCGCCATCGTGCGGAATCTGGTTGCACCGTGGCGCCTTCGACCGACGGGCGTCCACCGGACGCCCCTACGAAGCGCAGGCGTCCACCGGATGCTCCGACCATGTG
>CAYQFU010000299.1:0-4974 GCA_964416775.1 uncultured Ktedonobacterales bacterium | reverse complement strand
TCCCCGGCCATCGAGCCGCCTCACCGTGTGCGCTCGGAGGCGGTACGAGATACCCATCGAAAAGGTTCGCCAGTCCGCCGAGCCCACCGGGCTTCTCGCATGTGGCACTGCCGGTGTAGCATAGGAGCGGGGGAAGGTTCAGCGCGCGGGAGCGCGGGGACGCGGGAGCGCGGGGGGAGGTGGCGCATGCCGATCTCGGTCTGCCCGATAGCGACGGTGGCCGCGCCCGCGGAGCGGGTGTGGGCCGCGCTCATGGCGCCCGAACAGTACGGCGAGTGGTGGGACGCGCGGACGGAGCGCGTCGAGCCGCCGGGGCCGGCGCGGCCGGGGCAAGTCGTCGCGTCGTCGAGCCGCACGTTGGGGCGGCGCTGGCCGGTGACGACGGAGGTGCTCGCGGTGGACGGCGACCGCCGCGCGCTGGACCTGCGCACCACGCTGCCGCTGGGAATCGTGGTGCAGAACCACATCCTCGTCCAGCCGATAGACGCACGGAGCAGCCGCGTCACCTTCGGCTGAGACTTCAGCTTCCCGCCAGGCTGGCGGGGACGGCTGCTCGAGCGCATCATGGCGGGCCAGATACACCGCGGCGTGGAGGATGCGCTCGCCCGCCTGAAGCGGCGCGCGGAGACGCCGCCGGCATAGACGCGAACGCCCCCCTCGGGGCCATTGAGGAGGGGGCCGCACTCCCGTAAACTGAGGATGCACAACCGGGAAACCGTGTACGCACTACGGGCCGCACTGCGAGAGATGACCACGCCCGCGGGATAGACGTCGGATAGACAAGATCGCGGGGGCCGTCGAATCGGGCGGGTCTACCGAGGCAGCGCGTTGAGATGGGTCACGACATCATCCCACCCGGTCCCGGCACGCCGGGCACGAAGAGCAGCAGCGCGCCGTAGAGCAGGAGCGCGCCGGCGACAAGCCCCACCGTAAGCCGGCCGACCGGCAGCACCTTCTCGGCGAAGATGACCGCGGTGAGCACGGCCATCAGGGCGATGTTCATGATGCCCAGCGGGAAGAGGATCACGAAGAGCAGCCAGCAGCAGCCAAGGCAATAGACGCCGTGCGCGATGCCCATGCGCAGGGCGCCGCCGTAACCATCGCGCCACGAGGTCATGATGAACTGGAGTGGGGTGCGGCAGCGCGCCAGGCATGCGCGCTTGAGCGGCGTGAGCTGATACAGCCCGGCGACCGCGAGGAGGGCACCGGTGACCTGACGGGCATGGTCCGCGAGCCAGGGCGATCGTGATCCGAGGGCGTCGCCGCCGAGCGCGAGCACGTAGCCCAGGAGGCCGGCCGCGGCCCAGACGAGCAGATACGCCAGAACAAACACCCAGGTGGGCACGAACGCCTGGGATCGCTGCCGCTTGCCTGCGGAAATGGTCGCGAACATCAGGATCATCGGGGCGGCCGCGGGGAACATCATCGCGGCCATCATGGCCACCCAGACGGCCAGGAACACGGGCCACGTCATCCCCATCGTCAGACCCATGCCCATCGCGCCCTGCGCGCCCGCCGCGGACGATTGCCAGACCACCACGGCCCAGGCGGCGGCGGCGATGGCGATGAGCACGGCCAGGATGAGGCGGCGCTCGCGGACAAGCGGAGCGGAAGCGGGCGCACTCACACCGGACCTCCCATCGGGGAGCGCAGCAGACGCCCGCCGCGAGGCAGCCGCGCCTGCCGCACATGCCAGAAGAACAAGTGAAGGGGGGTCTCAGGCGTTGGACCAGTTGATGGGGGCGTAGTGGGCGTTCTTGCCCGAGTTATCCCAGCGCATGCCATAGTCTTCCCAGGTGCTGCCCTGGTCGCCCGCTGCCAGGGCGACGCCCTGCAGGTTAAAGTCGTGCGCGTCGACCGCCCACATTTCCTTATCGGGCACAGCGCTGGGGAGGGCGTGCACCGCTAGATGCGCAAGGCCGGGTATCTCCAGCGCGCGATGCCTACCGACCTGTTGGAACGTAATCGGCACGAACTTGATGCCCAGCACGGTGCCAATCAGCGGGGCGAACCCGCCCATGATCCCACCGACCTGACCCGTGAAGATCGCTTGGAGTGCCTGACGCTGCTGTTCGTCGGCACGCTCATCGAGGTAGAGCGCTACCGTCCAGTTGCCGTCGGCCATCGGGCCGGGTGTGTGTGCCATCATGGCCACGTTTAGCCCATCGAGCGGGACATCGCCGTAGCGACCGCGCTCGACGTGGAACCCAAAGGCTACGTCGCATACCCCATAGGTCGGCTGCGAGGTGAGCTGCGGCTTGGTCGAGAAGACACAGGGGCACACGACGTCGCAATTGCAGTTCTCAAAATAGTCGCCGGTGAACTGCCAGCGTGTTTGGACCGATGCCATGGGGCCACCTCCACAGGCACACAGTTGGCTCCGGCTCGGCGGGGATCTCCATCTCCGGCCGGATAACGAGAGGCTTCCTCACGCCACGGGCACGCAGTACGAGTGGGAGACGGAAGCAAGTGTACCACGCCATCTCCTCGAATACACGTTGCGAGCGGCGATGACGTCATCGCCGGCGGCACTGGGCCCCCGACCCATCCGCCGCGCGACCTCCGCGATTAGTAGCCTCCCTCGACTCGATGAACTCTGTGATGCACACCTTCTCGATCCTTTTCGATTCCTGCGACCTCTGCGGTGACATCCTCATCCCTGCCCGTCGAGGATGTCCAGCACGGGTTTGAAGCGGCGCACACCCTCCACGCCCGGTTGACCTGGGACCACCACCAGATGCCGCACGCCCACCGCGGCGAAGCCGCGCAGGTGCGCCGCCACCTCCTCCGGCGAGCCCGCGACGCCGCGCCACTCGCCCTCGGAGCGCTCGCCCGGCAGCAGCACGCGCGCGAACGTACCGGCCGTCAGCTCCACGTCCTCCGGATCGCGCCCGACGCGGGCGCACGCCTCCTTGAATCCTGCGTACGCCCCCGCCACCCCCTCCGGCCGCGGGTGCCAGACGGTGTTCCAGGCGTCGGCGTGGCGCGCCGTCAGCTCCAGCATACGCGGTTGCCGCCCGCCGATCCAGATGCGCGGGCCGCGCGGCGAGGGGCCCCGCGGGCGCAGCACGCAGTCGCGCGCCGTGTAGTACTGGCCCGCGAAGTCCACCCGCCCCTCGCGCAGCAGCGGCACGATAATCTTGAGCGCCTCCTCGAAGCGCGACGCCCGGTGGTCGAACGGGAAGCCGAAGGCGTCGTACTCCGGCTTGTGCCACCCGGCCCCCAGCCCCAGGATGAAACGGCCGCCGCTGATCTCGTCGAGCGCGTCGGCCATCTTCGCCAGCAGCGCCGGATTGCGGAACGACGTCGCCGCGACCAGCGGGCCGAGCGCGATGCGCGAGGTGCTGGCCGCCAGCGCGCCCAGGAAGGTGAAGGCCTCCCATGCGCCGCCCTCGTCCACGTCCACCTGCTCCGTCCGGCGGAAGAGCAGGTGGTCGGGCACCCAGAACGAGTCGAGCCCGATCTCCTCGGCGGCCCGCGCCTGCTCCCGGATCTCGTCCCAGCGAGCCGCGCGCCCGTCTATCGCGTCGTCGCCCAGATCGCTAATGACGCCGATTCGCATCCGGCGCTGCCCCGTGCTGTCCGTCTCGCGCTCCGCCATGCCACGCTCCTCTTGTGCTCCGCGCTGCCCGCTCGTACCGCCGCCCACGCACTGTACCATGCGTGCCGGGGCCGAGCCCACACGCCCTGAGCATACGCGAGGCAGCCCGCGCGCCTTCCGCCCGTCGCTGCTTGTGCTACAGGCCGCCTGCTACCGAAGGCCATTGAGGGTGAGCGGCGCCGATGCTATCATCCCCCGCATGGAGCTCGTCATCTTCGTGGGGTTGCAGGGCAGCGGCAAGAGCACGTTCTACCGCCAGCGGTTCGCCGCCACCCACACCCACGTCAGCCTCGACCTGCTGCGCAACAATCCGCGCCCGCGCCCGCGCCAGGCGCAGCTCATCGCCGAGGCCCTCGCCGCCGGCCAATCCGTCGTCGTGGACAACACCAACCCCACCCCCGACGACCGCGCGCCGCTCATCGCCCTCGCCCGCCAGCACGGCGCGACCATCGCCGGCTACTGGTTCGACGAGCCGCTCAAAGCCTGCCTGGAGCGCAATCGCGCGCGCGAGGGCCACGCCCGCGTGCCCGACGTCGCCCTCTTCGCCACCGCCAAGAAGCTCGCGCCGCCCGCCCACGCCGAAGGCTTCGACCGCCTCTATTGCGTGCACATCACCGCCGACGGAACCTTCGACGTGCAGCTGCTGCCCGATGAGTGGGCGCCGGCAGGCCAGCGCTAACCCAAGCAGGGGGCACACTTCATGTAGTATAGCGGGTGAAAGCGCGGGTACCGACAGCGCGTACGTCGACGACGACTGTGGAAACCGCGGCAACGACTTGCAGCAAGGACATTCAGGAGCCTCCAGTGTCGCTAGCAGTTCGCAGCCCCCGGCGCGATCGCGCGGCGGCGGTGTTCCGCGCCCGGGCGTCCCGGGAGGCCGCGTGGGGCGCGGCCATTTTCCTGGCCAGCGCCGCCGTGTGCTGGATGGCGAACCTCCCGATCATCCAGCGCTTGGGCACCACCGGCGACGAGCCCTGGTACCTGCTGCAGGCGTACTCGCTCTGGCACAACCACACCGTGGACCTGGCACGCGTGCTCCACGACCACAACATCTACGCCTCCTTCTTGGGCAGCGTCCCCGACGATCACACAGGCGATCCGCTGCGCAACGGGGTGCGCGTCCTGCCTAATCTTCCGGGCTACGCCGCGTTCATCGCGCCCCTGGACGCCTGGCACGGCCGCAAGGGCATCCTGCTGGCCCAGGCACTCTGCGCCGCCCTCACGGCCACGCTCCTGTTCTATGAGGCGCGCCGCCTCTTCCGCTCGACGGCCGCCGCCCTGTTCGGCGCCGCCTGCTGCATCCTCGCCGGGCCCGCGCTGTTCTACGTCGGCCAGGTCTTCCCCTCGACGCTCGCCGCCTCGCTCACCTTCAC
>CAYQFU010000298.1:0-5102 GCA_964416775.1 uncultured Ktedonobacterales bacterium | reverse complement strand
CGCGTCGCCACCACCCAGCGGAACGCTTCGATGAAGACCTTGCGCGACATCTTCGACTTGCCTACCCGCCGATCCAGGAACACGATCGGCGTCTCGCGGATGCGGTTGCCGCGCTTCCACAGCACATAGGCCATCTCCACCTGGAAGGCGTAGCCCTGCGCGCGGATCGCGCTCAGGTCCACATCGGCCAGCACCGCCGTGCGATAGCAGCGATACCCGCTCGTGCAGTCGTGGACAGGGATGCGGAGCATGAAGCGCGCGAAGGTGTTGCCGCCGCCTGAGATGAATTTGCGCAGCGGCGACCAGTTCGGCGTATCCCCGCCCTTGATGTAACGCGACCCGATTACGAGATCCGCCTGCGCGATCGTTGCGAAGAAGTCCGGCAGGTACTTCGGGTCGTGCGAGAAGTCGGCATCCATCTCGAACACCAGGTCATACCCCTGCTCGACGGCGTACTGAAAGCCGCGCACATACGCCGTGCCCAGCCCAAGCTTGCCGGGCCGGTGCAGCACGTGCAGCCGAGGGTCGGCCGCGCACAGCTCGTCCACGAGCTGGCCCGTGCCATCGGGCGAGTTGTCGTCGATGATGAGCAGGTCCGTCGTGGGCACGACACGCTGGATGTCCGCGATCAGGATAGCGATATTCTCGCGCTCGTTGTACGTCGGGATGACGATCAAGGACTTCACCGGTATGCTCACTCCTGTATCCAAGCCATCGCAGCCGTCACAGTGCCGGACGATGACATCCAACCGTTTATCTGGATGCCTGTATGCCCGCGTCCTGCTCGAACGTGGCGGCAAGCTCGAGCGCTGGACGCACCACGCGACGGTAGATATCCGTCTGCAGCAGCTCGCCCGGGTCGTACTGCGCCTTCAGCGCGCGGAACCGTGCCAGCGCCTCCGGCGCGAACGCCCGCGCGTAGGCCTCCGGCGCGAGCGTGCTGTCCTTCGCCAGGAAGAACGAGCCGCCGCGCTCGGCGACGAGCGTGTTCAAATCGCGCATCAGCGCCAGCGTCCGCCGCTCGGTGCCGCGCGGCACGGCGTAGTCCAGCGCCAGCGAGTAGCCATCCGAGAGGTAGTTGAGCAGAAACGGGCTTGGCCGGTGCTTCTTGAGCACCGCCAGCGACGGCGCGAGGCCCGCCTTCTGCGAGCGCGCCAGGACCTCGCGGAACAGGTCAGGCGCCACGTCACGCGGCGCGAATGTCTGATGCTGGATGAGGCCACCGGGGCGGTAGATGCGCTTGAAGTTGGGAATGAAGTTGAGCATGAAGTTCGCGGGCACGTAGCGCTCCATGTGCGGGCGCTGCGCCCCCGGCAAGTTCCCGCGCACCCACTGGCCAGTGTTCGCCAGGCGGACGCCGAGCCGCGTCGCGATGGGCTTGCCCAGCACGGGCACCCACGACGCCGGCACCACGCCCATGATCCGGCCCGAGGGCGGCTGGCGGCGCGGGTCGAGCGTCCGCGCTGGGTTCGGGTCCTCGCCGGGGCCCGGCTCGCGCATCGCCTTGAGCAGCCCGCGCCCAATGCGCCTGCCGCGGGCTGCTGTGTCGATCCATCCCACGAGGTGGGTGTTGTGCGCGGTCCCAGCCTCGACCGCCGCCAGCAGGTCGTCCAGCGTGGGGTGCGCGGTCTGCACGACCTGCACGAGCCCGGAGTAGATGCGCCGCAGCCGCAAGGTGATCGACGTGAAGCAGCCGAGCAGGCCCCACCCGCCGATGGCGGCGTTGTAGAGATCAGGATGTTGGTCGGGCCGTGGCGCGCAGGTGACGACGTCGCCGGAGGGCAGCATCAAGTCGAAGCGCACGATGTGCTCGCCGAAGGAGCCATCGCGCCAGTTGTTTTTGCCGTGGATGTTGCCCGCGGAGGCCCCGCCCACCGTCACGGCCATCGTGCCTGGCACCACCGGCGGCCACCAGCCGTCGGCCAGCGTCGTGCGCCAGAGCTGCTCGATGGTCACGCCCGGCTCGACGGTGATTTCGCCGGCTTGCGGGTCCCACGCCAGCACGTGGTTCATGCCTGAGACGTCGAGCACGACGTGACCGCCGTTGAGCGCGGCATCGCCGTACGAGCAGCCGCCGCCGCGCAGCCCCACGGTCTCCCCCGCCGCCGCGGCGGCGCGGAACGCGCTGGCGATCTCCTCCACCGTGCGCGGACGCACGACGCGGCAGCGCACCTTGTTACGCATGCCGTAGCCTTCGAGCGTCTCCTCGCTCCCAATCCCAATACCGGTCGCCGCCTTCGCCTGCACCTGCATCGCTATCCTTCCTCAGTCTGCACACGCACCCCGGACCCACACCCCAGATCCACACCCCGGACCCGCACGCCACCTGCGCCAGCACCTTGGCATGCGCCAACCGCCGTGAGACACCACGCCAGCACGCAGGAATCAGCCTGGCATTCGCGCCAGCACGCCGGAGGGCAGCCGCCGCACCAGCCACATGATCGCGGCCCAATAGCCTGGCACGTAGGCCACCGCCCGGCCGCCCTGCGCCGCCCGCAGGATGCCGCGCGCCGCGCGGTCTGCCGAGACGGTCAGCGGCTTGGGCAGCTTCAACCCGGCCGTCATCGCGGTGGCCACGTACCCCGGCTTGGCCGTCACCACGCGCACACCGCGCGGGCGGAGCCGGAAGCGCAGCGAATCGAGATACGTGCTCAGCGCGGCCTTCGACGCCATGTACGCTCCATTGCCCGGCCGACCGCGGTCGCCTGCCACCGACGAGAGGCCCACGAGCGTGCCTGTGCCCTGCTGGGCCAGGTAGTCCGCCGCGAGACCAAGCCAGCGCATCGCGCCGACCACGTTGACCGCGACCATATCGCGCTCGCTGTCGAACGATTCGCCAGTGGTGACTCGCGGCATGACACCCGCCGCGTAGATCACCAGCCGCAGCGGCGCGACCTCTTGGGCGATGCGCGCGAAGAGCGCGGGCGCCGCGTCGGTGTCGCACACGTCGTGCTCGTACGCGAGGGCAGCGGGCGACACGCCCACCGCGCCGCCTGCGCTCGACGTCGTGGCGTTCAGCTCCTGACAGAGCGCATCGAGCGCCGGGCGTTGCCGGGCGACCAACGCCACGCGATACCCCTCGCGCACGAGCCGCCGGGCGAGCGCCGCTCCCATCCCGGACGAGGCCCCAACCACCAGCGCGCCCGGGCGCTCTCCGCCTGCTCCTCCGTTACCTCTACCGCTTGCCACCTGCGCGCTCCTGTCCATCGCCGCTGTTGTCGTTATTGTCGCTATCGTCGCTGTTGTCGTTACCGTCTCGGTCGTCGTTGCGTCTTGCTCCGTCTCCTTGCCGCGCGCCGTCCGGGCAATCCTCTGTTGTGCCCATCAGACGGCGGCACAGACGGTCGAGTTAGCGCCTACGTTACTGCACGCGTCCTCTGCGCGCCATTGTGGTAGCCATTGTAGGAGGGCGACGCCCTCGTTCGCAATCAACGGGCAGCGGGCAGTGCTCAGCGCTGGATCAACGGGAGGCCGTACAGCAGCACCAGCAGCGTCACCACACAGAGCGCGACCGCACCCAGGATCTGCCGGTCGTGCCAGAGCACCTCGTCGGGCTGGCCGCCATCTCCCTTGACGTAGATCAGATACAGGTAGCGGAACACGCCGAAGAGCACGAAGGGGAAGGTGATCATCAGCGCGTGGCTGGCGTTCTCCCCCTGGAAGGTGTATAGGCCGTACGTAATCAGCGTGCACGTCACGACCACTGCCAGCAGCTGATCGAGCAGCTGCTGCGTGTAGTCGCGCAGGATGCGCCGATGTTGCCCGGCATCGTCGCCCAGCTGCACCAGCTCCGCGCGCCGCTTGCCCAGCGCCAGGAAGAGCGCCAGGAAGGTCGTCGCCAGGTAGAACCACGGCGAGATCGGCACGAGCACCGCGTAGGCCCCCGCCAGCGCGCGCAGGACGAAGCCCGCCGCCACGACGAAGATGTCCCACAGAACCAGGTGCTTGAGCCACACCGAATAGAGGAGGTTGATCACTACGTAGCCCGCGATGGTGGCCACGAACAGCATGGGCGAGCCGCCCCACTTGAGGAAGGGATCGGCCACCCCCGTCATGACCTGGGCCACGAGCCAGTAAGTCAACGCACCCGCGACACATACGCTTGCCAGCGCCGTTGCCACGGCCAGTGGCACGCCTACGCGGCCTGAGGCGATGGGGCGGTGACGCTTCTTGGGATGCAGGCGATCTTTCTCGCGGTCCGCGATGTCGTTGACGATGTAGATGGCGCTGGCCGCCAGCGAGAAAGCGAAAAAGGCTATCACAGCGCGCTCGACCGCCGCCAGGTCAGTGAGCTTGCGCGCGAACACCAGCGCCAGCAGCACCAGTCCGTTCTTGGTCCACTGCTTCGGCCGCATGGCGGCCACGGCAAATGGCAGCTGCCGCAGCAAACCGCGCCTGACTGGGGGTGCGACTGCCGGCGGCGATTCAACGGGAGATGCCTGCAACTTGGACTCAATGCTCATGCCATCACACCTCGTGAAAGCGCCGCAATCGTCCCGCCGCTTGGAGTTCGCCTTACCGGGCGTTCAACGGGCCGTGAAAGCGGTCGCCGACACTGAGAACGACAGCCCGTTAGCGGTGGCAAGGCGGTTGTTCGCCGTCTCCGTCCGATGTCCCGCATCAGAGGTTAGGCCTGCACGCGCACCTTCGCCGCCATGATATCGGAATGGCGCTCGAATGTCGAGCACCAAGCCCATTTGGACTACACGGTTCGCCCGTCGGGACGGGTCGCATGCGGTCCGACGCGACCAAGGTCATGCCAGGCATCCTGCCCTAGAGCGAGTCCGGGACCTTTACGAGAATCCGGGGATTCATGGGACCTCAGGCGACCGAAGTGCGGGAATCGCCGCCCACTTTGAGACCGCTCAAAACCTGGATTCTCGTATGAGTCCCCACCGGGCTCCAAGTCTCCGCACCGCACTCTATGCGCGCGTACCGACCGTGTGCGGGTCAGATGAGGAAGCCGCCATCGACGAACAGCGTGATCCAGACCGCCTGCAGCAGGCAGCCGCCGCCCACCACCAGCACCTCCAACCACGGCCGCTGCCGCGCCCAGCACCCCGTACGCCTGGCGATCCCAGGGCGGCAGCGCCTGCCCCTGC
>CAYQFU010000297.1:0-5108 GCA_964416775.1 uncultured Ktedonobacterales bacterium | reverse complement strand
CGACCACCTCGACTTCCCCGTGCTCTACGCCATCGCCCGCGAGGGCATCGCCCGCGTGCATCCCGACGACCCCAACACGGACCTCGTGCCGCTCTTCGAGACCATCATCAGCCACGTGCCCGCGCCCGTCGTGCGCGTGGACGCGCCCCTGCAGCTGCTGGTGACCGCGCTGGACTACGACGACTACAAGGGCAAGTACGCCATCGGCCGCATCAGCCGCGGCAGCGTGCGGCCGGGTATGCCAATCGTGCGCATCGACCGCGAGGGCGCGCAGACGCGCGGCCGGATCACCCTCGTCTACACCTACCAGGGCCTGAGCCGCGTCGAGGTCCCCGAGGCCACGGCTGGCGACATCGTCGCCCTGACCGGCATCGCCGAGGCCAACATCAGCGAGACCATCGCCGACGCGGAGAACCCCGAGGCGCTGCCGGGCATCGCCATTGACGAGCCGACGCTCAAGATGACCTTCGGCGTCAACACCAGCCCCTTCGCCGGCCGCGAGAGCAAGTTCAGCACCTCGCGCCAGTTGCGCGCTCGCCTCTACCGCGAGCTAGAGACCAACGTCAGCCTGCGCGTGCAGGACGGCGCGAGCGCCGACGAGTTCATCGTCTCCGGCCGCGGCGAGCTGCACCTGGCTGTGCTGATCGAGACTATGCGCCGCGAAGGCTATGAGTTGCAGGTGTCGCGGCCCGAGGTCATCACCCGCGACGTGGACGGCAAGGTGATGGAGCCGCTGGAGCGGTTGATCATCGACACGCGCGAGACCTACATCGGGCCCATCAGCGAGAACCTGGCCGTGCGCAAGGCGCGCCTGGAAAACATGGTCCACGACGGCAACGGCAACGTGCGGCTGGAATACGACATCCCCACTCGCGGGCTGATCGGCTTCCGCAACGCCTTCCTCACCCTGACGCAGGGCAACGGCGCCGCCAACAGCCTGCTGCTCGGCTATGAGCCATGGTGCGGGCCCATCGGCACCGCCCGCATGGGCGCGCTCATCGCGTCGGAAACGGGCGTGGCCGTCACCTACGGACTGAACAACGCGCAGGAGCGCGGTCAGACCTTCATCGAGCCGGGCACACCGGTCTACGAGGGCATGATCGTTGGACTGCACCAGCGGCCCGCCGACCTGATGGTCAACGTCTGCAAGGAAAAGAAGCAGACCAACGTGCGCTCGTCCACCTCCGACATCGCCGTCCGCCTCTCGCCCGCGGTCAAGCTGAGCCTCGAGCAGTCGCTGGACTTCATCAACGGCGACGAGCTGGTGGAGGTGACGCCCAGCAACATCCGCCTGCGCAAGCGCCTGCTCACGCAGCACGAGCGCTCGCGTGCCCGCGATGCCGAGACGCAGGGCCGGTAGGTCAGGTCTCCGCACCCTCCCCGCTACGCCGCCCGCGCCAGGTTGCTGCTGCAGCGATTGAGCATGCCATGCACCTGACCCGCGCGGCGTGGCCGGTCGGCTCGGCGCGTCACGACGTTGTCGGCGGGGAGGTACTGTGGTGGGGAGAACGTCCCCACCACGCCCAACTGCCCCATCAAGGGCTTGATCACCGTATCGGAAAACCGCTCGAACGCTTCCTGTGACTCCCAGAACTCGGTCACATGATAGCCACCCGCGATGGGCCCTGAGGCATGGGCGATGAAGCCAGGGGCGGTCCTGGCCTGGGCATTCACCTGCGCGGCGATGGCCGCGGCCTGTTCCGCGGTGAAGCCTGGAAGCTCCTGACGCATCTCGATCGCCATGCGCTTACCCCCTACCCCCTAGTGCTCGGCGCCGCGCCGCCCGTGCGCTGAGCGCCGCGTGCCACGACTGCTCCAGTGCGATCGGCCTATGCCGCCGCGCGACCCCCATCCCCGCGCCGCACCAGCCACCCCACCACGGGGAGAACGGCCGCCGCCCCAGCCACCAGTACGGCCGCCAGCGCCTGGCGCTCGCCTGCTGAGCCTCCGCCTCGCTTCGCGCCGCCGGATCCCACCGGCTGCCGATCGGGCGTGCGCTCCAGCTGCCCGTGCGCGATCCCCGTTGGCGCGCCCACCGGCGCCGCCGTGCCAGAGCCCTCCTGGCCCCGCACGTCCCCCGCGGCGGGGCTGCGCGCGCCTCCGCTCACTTCGCCGGCGCCCCCGCGCGCCTGCATCTCCTGCAAGGCGACGGTGATGTTCCCCAGCGGCTGGCGCTGGCCAGCGGTCCACGCACCCACCTCCGCGCCGATCAGCAAGAGGAAGGCGAAGTAGTAGAAAAAGACGAGGATCACCACGGCGAACCCGGCCACCGACCCGTAATTACCGGGATGCAGAAAATGCGACTCATAGACCGGGAAGAGCACGTCGTAGACGACCAGGAGCGCCGATGCCACCAGGGCGCCCCTCCAGATCTCGGCCCACCGCATCTTGCGATTGGGCACAACAGCATAGATCGCCGCCAGCAGGACGAACGCGAATCCGACCGAGATCACGATGCCTACCACCTGCACCAGGAACGCGGTCACGGCGCTCTTACCGAGCGCGCTCACCAGATGCACCACGGCCGACGGGATGACGGAGCCCAGGGCAATCAGCGGGATGAGAACGGCGTAGAGCGCCAGCATCCCGGACGCCATCAGGTTCTGGTGGAGGAAATCCCGGCTGCGCACGCGGAAGATGATGTTGAAGCACTGCGCGATCACGACGAAGAGGCGGGAACCGCTATAGGCGGCGACGAGAATGCCGACTATGAGCAAGAGCCCGGCGCTGTGGCTCAGCTGCTTCCCGACGACCGCGAGCACGGTGGCGCCGCCTGGCAGCGTCTTGCCGACGTAGGTCTGTAGCTCGGCCGCCTGGCTCGCGCCCAGGCTGCCCACGACGAAGCCGGCGACGGCCAGCAAGACGACCAGCAGGGGAAAGATCGACATCAGGAAGCTATAGGCCAGCAGCCCCGAGAGGTTGAACACCCAGTCGCTGTTGACCTTGGTCCAGAAGGCGAGGAGTGGCCGCGTGGCTGCCTTGATCGTGGCAGCCGAGCCCTGCTCCCGCCGCGCCGTACGGTGATCGCGAAGTTCCGCGGGATAGTGCGCCGCCGAGGCCATGGCATGCACCTCTCATCTTTCTCTGTGTGTGGCTCGTCGTGTGATGCTCGCCGGATGCTCAGCGCGCATCTCGCCGAGCCCATGCGATCCATCCGGCTCGTCGCTGCGCTGGCGGCCTGGCCTGTATGTCACTGCCCAGGCCGTCCCCGCGCGTGCCAGGGCGCTCAGCCAGTCGGGTAGCCCGCCCCTTGCCACCTTGAGATGCAAGCTCTGGACCAGAGTATGTCGCGTTGCTTTGCTCTTTCTATCTCCTCACAAGCTCGCATGTGCATGTCCTTGGCGCCCCTCCTTGACTGGTACAGAACTTGCCCTGCCTGAAGGCTAGGTGACACAATGCAGATTTGGCGTAGACTGGTGCTGTAGCGTAGCCCCTCTCTCTCGTATGCTTGCGCGGACGACAGGCGGAGCGCCACGCTGACGAGGCATGGTCCGCGCCACCGAAGGGGAGACGTACGTATGTTCGTAATCGCCGCTGTCGACAACGTGGTATGGGCATGGATCGTTTGGATCGTCGTTGGCGGATTGGCCGGGTGGCTTGCGAGCAAGCTGGTCCAGGGAACTGGACTCGGTCTCTTGCTGGACATCGTCGCGGGGATCGTCGGCGGCTTCATCGGGGGCATCATCCTGCGTGCTTTCGGTGTGACCGGTGGCGGCATCTTCTGGACGTTCGTGACCGCCTTCATTGGCGCGGTCATCCTGTTGGCCATCATCAGGCTCATCACGGGCGGCAGGCGGGTCGGCAAGCGAGCCCGCCTGTGACCATCAAAGCAGCGGAAGCCTCCTCCTCCTCGACTGGCCGCACTGCCGCCGGCCGCTTCGCCCGCTGACCGTCGAGCTACCACGGAGAGGATGAGTAGTGCCATGGGCCGCGATATTTTGGACCGGCACGCCGCGCTGCGGCTGCTGATGTACCTCGCCGCGATCCTTGCCGTGCTCTACACCGGCGGATTGATCTGGTCGGTGCTCCTACACTTCGGCGGCATCATCCTGCTCTTGTTCCTGGCCTGGGTCGTCGCCTTCATCCTCTACCCCCTCGCCATCGCTCTGGAGCGGCGGGGTCTGCCCCGCCTGGCGGCCATCTCGCTGATCTACGTTGCGGCGGTGGCGGTCGTCGCGGGCGGCATCGTTCTGTGCATCCCCATCATTCAGGGCCAGGTCCAGCAGTTCGCCGGTCGATTGACGAGCAGCTTCACGCCGGCGAGCCTGAGCCACCTCGGGGCGCTGGCGACTACCTGGCTGCAGCGGTTGGGCCTGAGCCAGGCCGAAGCGAGCCAGCTCGTGAGCCAGGTCACCAGCCGCCTCCCCACCCTCGCCAGCACGCTGGGCGATCAAGCGGTGACCACGGCGACGCAGCTGTTCAGCCTCGTCGGCACGTTGCTCTTCGACGTGGTCCTGGTCGCCATCCTGTCCTTCTACATGATGCTGGATGGAGATCGGCTGCTCGAGCGGTGGGTTCTGAAGCTGCCTCCTGCCTGGCTGCCGGACGTGCGGCTCTTCCAGCGCCACATCGAGGTCATCTTCGGTGGCTTTCTGCGCGCCCAGCTGATCATCAGCGCGGCCTACGGGCTGCTGACGGGTCTGATGCTGGCGGTCGTCGGCCTGTGGCAGGTGGCCCTGCTGGTGGGGGTCCTGGCCGCCGTGCTGATGTTGATCCCGTTGGTCGGCCCGATCGTGTCCGTCGTGCCGCCGATGCTCCTGGTGCTGCTGGAGTCGTCGCCGAGCGCGCTGCTGCGCAACGTCCTCATCGTGTTCGTGGGCCTGATGGTCGGCCAACACCTCATCTTGAACCTGCTGGCGCCGAAGATCATGAGCGCGCACGTGGGCCTGCACCCGCTGCTGCTCTTCATGGCGCTGCTCGTCGGCGCGCAGGAGGGCGGGGCGTGGGGAGCCGTCTTCGCCGGGCCCGCCGCGGCCATCATCGCGACCATGCTGGACGTCTACTTCGTGCGCTTCCAGCGGACCAGCTCACTCTATCCCAACATCGTCATGGGCGCGAAGGACGAGTGCGAGCAGACACTCGAAGCCCAGGCCGAGAGCGAGGCCGCC
>CAYQFU010000296.1:0-5127 GCA_964416775.1 uncultured Ktedonobacterales bacterium | reverse complement strand
TCGCCGAGCGCGACGCGCGATCTGCTCGCCAACGAGCGGACGCTGCTGGCATGGGCGCGTACGGCGGTGGCCATCATGGGACTGGGCTTCGTCGTGGCGCGCTTTGGCCTGGCGATTCGTCAACTCGCCGGTGTCGGTGGGGCGCAGGCGCCGCGCGGCGTCTCCACGGCGTTTGGCGTCGCGCTCGCCCTCTGCGGCACGCTGCTGCTCGTGCTCGCGACGATGCGCTACCGGCAGATTGCAGAGGACATCCTCCACGACCGCGTTCGCTGGGATCCGCGGCTGGGCATCCTGCTGACAGGACTCCTCATGCTTGCGGGCATCCTGCTGGCGGTGTATCTCCTGTTCACCGGCTGAGGTCAGGACGAGGTCATGGCCGGGCCAACCAGATCCGCGCCGTCGTGGGGCGCACGAGCGAGGCTGGAGGGAAGGGCGGCAGGGCAGGCAGGAGATCGGGACACAGCGGTATGTGGTACACTTGGGACGCAGTAGATTGCGCACGCTCTTCGTCCGCGTAGAGGCAGGCGGCCCCAACCTCTATCGCCTGCCTCTACGCCTGCTTCAGGTCGCGCATCCACTGGCGTGGCTGTTGATCGTACGCCGTCGCTCAGGGGCGCCAGCGCCACGCAAGTGGATGGAGTGGACACATGGCAGCTGAGGAGTCAGAGGCCTCGACACGGGGTGGCGCGAACACTGCCGCTTCAACAGCGGATGAGACGCTGCCCGTCACGAATCCGGCGCGCTGTCATGTCCGAGAGTGCACTCTGCCAGCGGTGGCGGCATGCGAATCATGCGAGCGAGGCTGCTGCGAGCATCATGTGCGGCGCATCACGATAGAACGGCGTGACGAGCTCGTCGAGGTACGAGGAGCGCGCGGGGCGTTGGGGCGGGTGCCGACCCGTACAGAAACGTATCTGCTGTGCCCGCGGTGCAGCACGAAGCCAATTTCTGCCCGGCCACGCCAGCGCTCAACCGTATCTCCATGAACCGGTCCACGCGCTCCCCATAGGGGCCAGACGCGTTGCCGCTTGACCCTGTCAGCTTCGCCTCTAGCAATAAGCAAGGATAACGACATGACGGTCACGACCGGTGAACAGGTACTCGATGCCTTGCTCGCACTCGATTACGACGTCGAGATTACAGACGACGGCAAGATCACGGCGACCAAGGGCGCGCAAACGTTGCATGGGAAGGCGGAGCATGGCGCGATCGAATGGTCAGACCGCTCGTTGACCTATCAGGTCGTCGAGCAGGCGTATATCGCGCGCCTGCGGAAGCGCATCAGCGATTCCCGCGCATAGCTGGCAACACAAGGTCCTCGACGCGCTCGCACAGCCGCGCTAGCGAGAGAACGCAAATCGTGGTGCGGCTGTCGGTCCCGACCTACCTCCCAGCGAGGAGAGGATAAGCAGATGAACGGATGGTCGGCGATTTGCCAGGCGGCGGCGGCCGGCAACGTGGAGACGGTGCGTGAGTTGCTGGACAATGATCCGGCTCTGGTGCACACATTCTCGCACGATGGCTGGTCGCCGCTGCACCTGGCGGCACACTACGGGCACCTGGAAGTGGCGCAGGTGCTGATCGCGCATGGGGCGGATGTGCACGCGCGGGCGCGCAATGGCCTCGGCAGCACGCCGCTGCTCTGGGCCGTCATGGGTGGACACGTGGAGACGGTGATGCTGCTGCTGGCACACGAGGCGGATGTGAACGAGACGAGCACAGCGGGGTCGTCGCCACTGCACAAAGCGGCGGTGCTCGGAGATGTGGAGATGGCGCGGGTGCTGGTGGCACATGGGGCGAACATAAACGCGAGGAATAGCGGGGGCCAGACGCCGCTGACACACGCGCTCTTCAATCGCCATGAGGATGTGGCGCTGCTGCTCCAGGAGCACGCGGGCAGGGAATAGGGGTACAGTGCTCCGCGAGCGTGCGCCAGGGTGGGCCACACGTACACCACTGTGACGCCACAGCGGGGTGGAGGAGACCGCAGCGCTGGGCCGTCGCGGCTGTGTGTGCATGCGGCCGATGGTGGGCTGTACCGTATCTGGTTGAGTCGTTGCGGCGGCGTAGGCAGGGTGTCCACCGGACGCCGCTACGCCAGGCGAGCGCAATCACCGAGATGTGGCATCAGTCGCCACCAGCGCAATCACCGAGACTTGGTGTCATACCGAATCCGGATGAACCGGTGCATCCGCGGCGGCCGGGCGCATGTCCATGCGCCCCGACGAAGGCGGAAGCGATGACCAGCATCCACTATCAGTCGCCTTCGGGCACTTCGTCGCGCATGAACACGCCGCTGAGCGATTCCCATTCGGCCGTGAGTGTTCGAAGCTGGGAGGGCTCGATAGTCACGTCCGCGAGGAGTGCTCCTTCGAGGTTGGCGAGGGCAAGGTCGGCGCCCTCCACGTCCGCACCTGACAGGTCCGCGCCAGCGAGATCAGCGCAGATGAGGTCGGCTCCCTTAAGGCTGGCCCCGCGAAGACGAGCGCCGCGCAAGTCGGCGCCACGCAGGGTGGCGTTGCTCAGGCTGGACGTGCTGAGGTCCGACTGCGAGAGATTCGCCCAGGCGAGGTCCGCGCCATCGAGGGTCGCGGCGCGCAGATCGGCCGCACGCAGATGCCAGTGGCGGAAGTCGCGCTGGCCGCTCGCGTAGGCGGTGCGCAACGTCTCAGGCGAATACTTCATGCGTGTCTGAGCCATGGTCGTATATCTCGCTATCTGTTAGTGGGCGCGCGGCTGTCCAGCGAACGCTCTGCACTGTCATACACGACTCGGCGTGGTCCTCTTGCATGGGCGGATTACTGGGTGTCGCGTGGCACTCACCCTCGCTTGTGGCCGGCACGAGCGCATGACAATGAGGCGAGTGGCAGCAGGAACAATGCCGGGGTCAGCCATGAGTGATGTCAGTTCCTGCTCACAGGGGCTTCAATAGCCGCCTGAATAGTCCTTCGATTGGCGTCTCGGTGTGGAGATGGAGCCCATTAGCAGAGAGTCTGTCCGGCCACACCGTCGTGAGGAAGAAATGCTCAGTGCCGTACGCTGGGTCTGCTGTGACGACATTTCAATGAAGGCTTCCATTCCACGCGGAAAGGTTAGCGAGAGGCCCACGCAGAGGACTGCGCGCCCACAGAAGTAAACCGTCGCGAGTGACATTTGCAACGAAAGCGGGATCCCAATCTGATAACTCACCAGTGGCTATCCGCACCTGCACCTCGCGGGGCGTCTGAGGGAACTGGTCCAGTGCAAGACCTATCGAGTCAAAGATTGCCAGACGGCTTTCGCGCGAGAGCACCGGCTGATTTGGAGGCAGATCGAATAGGAGCAGGAGGTCCACATCGCTCGGCACAGGATCGTTGAGGGGCCGCTCCTCGTGGCGTGCAATGGAGCCAAAGAGGATTACCGCCCTCAATTGCGGATGCCGATGCGCCACCGTGGCTGTGATGGCCTGGACAAGCC
The DNA here is from genome assembly GCA_964416775.1 of uncultured Ktedonobacterales bacterium. Classification (GTDB taxonomy): domain Bacteria; phylum Chloroflexota; class Ktedonobacteria; order Ktedonobacterales; family JADMIN01; genus CAYQFU01. The sequence goes on along the minus strand of CAYQFU010000296.1, from coordinate 1,671 downwards.
CCATGGTATCTGGATCGAGCCATGGCACGACGGAAATGCGGTAGTCGTCGTGATCATGTGGCATGGGCTCCGACGTTCCCACCTCAATGTCCTCGTGGTAATCTGATCCGCCCATGTCGTCTATCATGTCAGTGCCCATTGCCGAATTTCCTGCCAGTCGCGCTGCGCTTCCTGTATCTCCGCAATGCTATTCCTGTGACCGTACCAGCCGCCGTTGCGCAGATCTTCCAGATCGTGCCAGCGCGTCGCGGTAGTGAGCTCTCCCAGCGCGCGGAGATATGACACGAGACCAGAGTGGTTTTCCTTATGTTTGCCGTGCTTGCGCTCACAACCATATGCAATCCAATGGAACGCGGCACCATAGTAGTTCTCAATCACCGTGCGACCGATATATGGCTTGGTGGCCGGGTCTCCCAAGTCAGCAATGGCCTGCTCCAGTTCGTCGGCTGCGCTCCGATGTGCATCTGCCACCATGCTCATGCCCCCTTTGGCCGCGTCGTGTGCTCTAGTGTAGCATCTCCTGGAGCGCCTCTGCGTCCGCCGATACCTAGAATCGTAAGACCAACTGCTCGCGAAGTCAGCTTGCCCGGACTACGCAAGATGGGCACGAAAAGTGGGTACGAGAGGGCGCTTTCGAGGCCGCACTGGGGCAAGGCGCCCCACTCGCAATGGTCGCCGACGCTCCGCTCATTGGTGGTGATACTGACGGGTTCTCTCTCTCTCGGCACACCTTTGCGCACGACTTATACGTGTGGGGAGCCAAATGTCGTCAGCACGAGCGGCGACGCCAGATGCCCTCCCACTGCGCCCAGGTGCCGGTTTGGGGTGGGGTGCCGGGGATGATGTCCTCACGCAGGGGATCGTGTTGAGACACCTCCAGATCGCCTGGGGCAGTGCACATTCATGTGAGATTGTCGGGGGTGATATACGTCTGCGAGGGCGAGCGGGCGTCCACCGGACGCCCCTACGCATGCTTCCGTGCCCGCCTGGGTACGCTCATCTGGCACGAGGTGGTGGCGGGCCACGTGACCATGCCATCTTGCCCGCTCGCCGGCTTCCGATGGCGATCCGCGGCGCGGCTACGAACCGAGGAGACTCGCGAGCTGAGCCAGCAGGCGATCATGGTGCGGCTCAAGCCTCCGGGGTGTCTGTGGCGATGCGCTGGAACAGATGGCAGTTGAAGCGGACGGCGGTGTCGAGGTCGCTGAGGCGAATGTGCTCGTTGGGGGAGTGCGCGCCGTTGGCCCAGTAGAGGGGGTCGCCGGGGACGGAAAGGCCGGGCACGCCGACGTGGCGCTGGAGAGCGCCGAGGAGTGGCAGGGTGCCGCCCATGAGGGGCGAGATGGAGGCGGGCTTGCCGGCGAAGTCCTGAGCGATGGCGGCGATGCGGCGCACGAGCGGCTCGTCCAGTGGAGTGGTGACCGGCTCGGCGCGGCCGAGGACGGTGATACGGACATCGGCGTAGCCAGACGCGTCGAGGTGGGCACGCAGCTTCGCGGCGATGTCATCGGGGCGCTGGTTGGGGACGAGGCGGAAGTCCATCTTGGCCATGGCGCGAGCAGGGAGGACGGTCTTGGAGCCGGCGCCGGTGTAGCCGCTGACGAGGCCGGCAATGTTGGCAGTGGGGGTGAACGCAAGACGCTCGCGCAGGGCGAGGCCGGAGAGGTCGTC
>CAYQFU010000295.1:0-5178 GCA_964416775.1 uncultured Ktedonobacterales bacterium | reverse complement strand
CGAGATCCTCGGCCGGCAGGTAGACGCGCCCGTTCTGGGCGTCCTCGCGCACGTCTCGGAGGATGTTGGTGAGCTGCATCGCCACGCCGAGGTCGTCGGCAAGCGCCATCGCCGCATCGAGATCGGGGCAACCGAAGACGCCCAGGCACAGCCTCCCGATCGACCCCGCGACGCGCCGGCAGTACAGCTCGAGATCGCCGAAGTGGCGGTAGCGGGCGCCGACGACATCCATGCGCACGCCCGCGATCAAATCGGCGAACGCGTCGAGCGGAATCGGCAGGCGCCAGCTCGTGTCGGCCAGCGCGACGAAGACGGGGTCGCTCGAGCCGCACGCGAGCCGCCCGAGCGCGATGTGCGTCTCCTCGAGCAGCCGCAGCTTCTCGGCGTCGGGTCGGTTGCCGTCGCCGATGTCGTCGATGCGTCTCGCCAGCGCGTAGATCGCGGATAGCGCGCGCCGCTTCACCGGCGGGAGCAGGCGAATCCCGTAGTAGAAGTTGGCGGCCTCGTGGCGCGTGATCGCCTCGCAGCGCCGGTAGGCCTCGGCCGTGGCGGCGGGGGGCTCCTGCCGAGCGCTCATCGCCGTCCTCCCGCCAGCGCGCGGACGGTGGCCGCAAGTCGCGCCCGGTTCGACGCGCGCGGCGCCGAACCGACGACGTCGTAGCCGTTGGCGACGATCGCGTCGAGCGCGGCGTGCCCGCCGCCGATGAAGGCGGCCACGGCAACGCGGACGCGCCCGCGCAGCGTCGCGATCAGCGGTGAACCATCGCGCAGCAGCCCACGGGCGCGCGCGACCTCGAACTCGATCAGCGGCCGCAGCGCCGGCGACCGGGCGGGCGTCGCCAGGTCGTCGACCCGCAGCCCGAAGCGCGCGAGATCGTCGAGCGGCATGTAGACGCGGTCGCGCCGGAGGTCCTCGACCACGTCCTGGCAGTGCTCGATCAGCTGCAGCGCGGTGCAGATCTCATTCGACAGCTGGACCCGTTCCGGCGTCGCCGCGCCGAAGACGTGGAGCACGAGCTCGCCGACCGGATCGGCCGACAGGTGGCAGTAGGCGCGCAGGCTCGGCCACGACTCGTAACGGCGCACGCGCTGGTCCTGCCGGTTGGCCTCGATCAGCCGCAGGAAGGGGTCGCGCGGCAGCCGGCAGGCGACGATCGTCGGCTGCAGCCGGCGCAGCAGCGGGTGCGTCGCCGTTCCGGCGTAGGCCAGGTCCAGCTCTCGCTCGAGCCAGCCGAGCGCGGCCAGGCGGTCGCCGTCGAGCTCGTCGCCGAGCTCGTCCGCGAGCCTGGCGAAGCCATACAGCGCCAGCAGGTGCTCGCGCTGGGCGCGCGGCAGCAGCCGGCTCGCGACCGGGAAGTTCTCGCCGTTCGCGCGCGCGCTGATCGCGGCCGCCGACGGCAGCGCGATGCGTGGGTCCGCGACTGGCGGAGCGACCGCGTTCATGAGGCCTCCCGCAGCCACCGGCCAAGCGCCATCAGCGGGAAGACGAGCCGGTAGAGGTGGTAGTTGATGTAGAAGTCGCCGGGGAAGCCGGTGCCCGTGAACTGCGGCTCATCCCAGCTGCCGTCTGCGTCCTGCTTGGCCACCAGCCAGCCGATGCCGCGCTCGGCCGCCCGTGAGCGCTCGCCGGCGGCATGCAGCGCCAGCAGCGCCCAGGCGGTCTGCGAGGCGGTGCTCGGGCCGCGCCCGATCCATGCCGGATCGTCATAGGAGCGCGGATCCTCGCCCCAGCCGCCGTCTTCGTTCTGATGCTGCTCGAGCCAGCGCACGGCGCGGCGTATACGCAGGTCGCCGCGTTCGACGCCCGCGGCCTCGAACGCGAGCAGCGCGGCGCTCGTGCCGTACACGTGGTTGACGCCCCAGCGCCCGAACCACGAGCCGTCGGGCTCCTGCGCGTCGCTCAGCCAGCGCACGCCGCGCCGCACGTCGTCGTGCTCGGGCGCCAGCTCCGGAGCCAGCATCTCGATCGCGTGCGCGGTGACATCGGCGCTCGGCGGATCGACCACCTCACCGAAATCGCAGAACGGCAGATCGCGCAGCAGCTCACGCGCGTTGTCGGCGTCGAACGCGCCCCAGCCGCCGTCCGAACTCTTCATCCCGCGCGTCCATGCGACGCCGCGCGCGATCGCGGCCTCGACGCGGCGTGGCTGCGGATGCGCGACACGCCGCAGCGCGAGGACCACCTCGGCGGTGTCGTCCACGTCGGGGTAGTTGCGGTTGGCGAACTCGAACGCCCAGCCCCCGGGCGCGAGCCTGGGTCGTCGCACGGCCCAGTCGCCACGGGTGGAGACCTCCTCGCCGAGCAGCCAGTCGGCGGCGAGGATCAGCGCCGGGTCGTCGGCCGGCACGCCGGCGTCGGCCAGCGCGATGATCGCCAGCGCCGTATCCCAGACCGGGCTCTGACACGCCTCGAGACGCCGCATGTCGCCGTCGTGCACGGTGAAGCCCTCGATCCCGTCGAGACCGACCCGCATCACCGGATGGTCGATCGCGTAGCCGCGCAGGTGCAGCGCGATCAGCGAATAGACCCAGGGTGGCTGGATGCCGCCCCACGAGCCGTCGGCCTCCTGCCGCGCGACGATCCAGCGCTCGGCGCGTGCGAGCGCGATCCGCCGCAACAGCGGCAGCGGCGCGCGGTCGTACAGGCGCGCGGCCCGGTCAAGCAGCCCCAGGCGCCCAGCGCGCGTCAGGATCCCGCGCGGCGGGCGCGGCGGTCGGGTTCCGCTTCGCAGCTCGTCCAGACCGAAGTCCAGCGCCCGCACCGGGCGATGCGCCATGACCACCGAGAGCGCGACGACGGTCTGTCGCGCCCAGCACGCGAAGTCGTAGATGTTGAACGGCACGCGGCTCGGCAGCAGGACGATCTCCGGCGGCAGCGCCGGCAGCTCGTCCCACGGCCACAGACCGAACAGCGCCAGCCAGATGCGGCTGAACACGCGCGCGTGCTCGATGCCTCCGCGGGCGACCACGAACTCGGCGGCGCGGCGCATGTGCTCGGCGTCGGCGGGGTCGCCGGCGAGGCGCAGCGCCACGTATGCCTCGATCGTCGTCGAGAGGTCGCCGTCGCCACCGTGAAAGTTCGCCCAGGTGCCGTCGGCGCGCTGCTGGGAGCGGATCCAGTTCGCCGCCGCGCGCGTCTCCGTCTCGCCGCGGATGCCGAGGAACTCCCGCAGCAGCAGGTCCTCGGCGTCCATCGTCACGTTCGTTTCGAGCTCTCCGCGCCACCAGCCCTCGTGATGCTGCAGCGAGAGCAGCCGCTCGCGGGCGCGGTCGCTCGCGATGCGGGCGCGCTGGGCTAGCGGCGCTGCCGCCGCGCGCTCTCGTTCGCTGGGGATTCCAGCGCTTGCCGGCTCGGCGCGGGGCGGGGTGGAGAGAATCGGATCCACCGCCGCGGCAGGCTCTCAAAGTCAACATGAGACGACGATGAGTAACGCCACCGCATGTGCGTCCGGCTACATCGCGAACTCGCGCCGCTCGTCCAGCATCACGCGCCCGCCGAGCTCCACCCAGCCCTCCTGAGCGGCCGGTCGTACGAAGAGCTCTGACCCCCGCTGCTCGATGCGCAGCTCGCGCTCGAGCTTCGCACACAGCATCACCGCAGCCGCGCCCGTGGCCGGATCCTCCGGGATGCCGAAGCCGGGAGCGAAGAAGCGCACGGCGACCACGCCCGCCGGCTCGTCTCGCCATGCCCACACGTGCAGCTCGTCATCGTCGGTCGGAGGGCCGTCGAGCGCCTCCAGCTCGTCGGCGGAGTCGAGCTGGATCGAGCGCATCGGCGGCGCCCACTCGCCGCGGGCGCGGATCCATGTCATCTCGCCATCCTCGAAGACCGCCACCTCTCCCGCGGGTGGACGCAGGACGGGTGGCGGCGCGCCGGTCGCCTGGGTCAGCAGCCAGGCCGTGCCGACGGTCGGATGGCCTGCGAACGGCAGCGACACGGTCGGGGTGTAGATCTCGTAGGCGCCCGCCGCTATGTCGTCGACGAAGACCGTCTCGGAATAGTTCAACCGCGCGGCCACGCGCTGCCGCCGATCGACCGGCACCGCGCTGCCGTCGAGGAAGACGCCGAGCGGATTGCCGGCGCTCCCGGCGGCGTCGACGAATACGCGCAGCACGACGAGCTCGGTCATCTACGGGAGCCTGACAGAGCGCCCACTGCCGCACATCGACGAGCGGTGTGGCGGCGCAGCGACGGCCACAGCGGTCGTAGAATGAGCGCGCTTCACGGGAGAGACGGGCTCACGAGGGAGGTCCTACGCCGATGAATGGTCCGCTGTCGCGCTGCGCGCTGCCGGTGGGAGCGATCGCCGTGCTGTCGCTGCTGCTGCCGGCTGCCGGCGATGCCGCCCATAGGCGCCATCGCCACCGCCCCCACCACGTCGTGGCGACCAAGGCCGCCTACAGCGGCAGCGTCCTTCGCGTCGGCACCTACAAGGGCATCCCCGGCCAGTACAGCTCGATCCAGGCAGCGCTCGACGCGGCGCAGCCGGGTGACTGGATCCTGGTCGCGCCCGGCGACTACCACGAGCAGGCCGACCATCGCCCGAACCGCGGCCCGCAGCCGGCCGACACGCCCGCCGGCGTCGTGCTGTCCACGTCCCACATCCACCTGCGCGGCATGGACCGCAACACCGTCGTCGTCGACGGCACCAAGCCCGGCGCGCCCCAGTGCTCGAACAAGCAGGCCGACCAGGACTTCGGGCCGACCGGCAGCGACGGCAAGCCGCTCGGGCGCAACGGGATCCTGATCTGGAAGGCCGACGACACCTGGGTCGAGAACCTGACCGTCTGCAACTTCCTCAACGGCGCGGGTAGCGCCGGCAACGAGATCTGGTGGAACGGGGGCGACGGCAACGGCGTCATCGGCGAGTCGCTCTACTGGGGCGACTACCTGACGGGCACGAGCACGTTCTACAAGGACACGTCGACCGCGGCGCAGTACGCGATCTTCTCCAGCGACGCCACCAAGGGCTGGTGGGAGCACACCTACGGCTCGAACATGGCCGACTCGAACTACTACGTCGGCGCTTGCCAGAACGCCTGCGACCTGACGATGAACGACGCCTGGTCGGAGTTCGGCGCGCTCGGCTACTCGGGCACGAACTCGGGCGGCAACGTCCTGGTCGAGAACTCGCAGTTCGACAACAACAAGGACGGCTTCGACACCAACAGCCAGAA
>CAYQFU010000294.1:0-5208 GCA_964416775.1 uncultured Ktedonobacterales bacterium | reverse complement strand
ATGATCGTCGGTACGTCCTTGGCCATCTGTTGCTGGACGATTTCGTAGTCGTGCCGGCGGCGCGTCTTATCGAGCGTCTTGAGCGCGTCGTTCATCGCTGCGGTTGAAGTAGCATTGTCCCAGAAGAGCGCATTCTGTCCGTGCGGTGCCATATTGTCCGCGGAATAAATTGCGCTGTCATCCGGATCCGCAGCTGCACTCCAACTAAAGAGCGCGACGTCGTAGTGTCCGCCTTGCAGCGTGCCGTTCGTGCCGTTTTGGAACATGAGCGCCGAAGGCACGTTTTTCACAACGGCTTCGACACCGATCTCGTGCCACTGCCGTTGCAGAATCGTCTCGATCTGCCGCCCGTAGTTAGCCTCGGTCACGCAGGAGAGGTCGAACGACAAGCGCTGCCCATTCTTGACGCGGATTTGGTCCGGTCCGCGCTTCCAGCCCGCTGCATCGAGAATCTGCGCAGCCTTCGCCGGATCGAACGGGTGGTGCTCGTAGCTCTCGGTGTGCGCCCAAGAAAGTTCCGGGGATTGATCCGTTTCTGCTGCAAGCGCCGATCCATGCATGACCTTGTCCACGATCTCTTGCCGGTTCGTCGCATACGCAAGCGCTTGACGCACCGCGGGATCCTGTAAAAGCGGTTTACGCAGATTAAAGTCGACGTGCGTGAAAAGAAAGTTGTCGACGCGGATCGCCGTTAGACCGCTACCGCGTCCCGCGATCCTGACATATCGGGGCCAACTCAGCCCCGTTCCGCGCGCGAGCATATCGATCTCGTGAGTTTGGAGCTGCGTCTCCATCGTATTTTCATCCGGCATGATCTTGAAGACCACTTCACGCAGTTTTGGTTTGCCCAGGTAAAAATCGGGATTGGCTTGCATGCGCACTTCGGTGCCGCGTTGCCATTGAATGACTTTGAACGGACCGCTGCCTATAGGAAGCGCGTTGTACGGCGCATTGTTGAATGAACCCTTATCGTCGTTGTATTTCGCAAGCAAATGCGCCGGAAGAATCGCCGCGTTTCCGTTTACGCCCCAGAGCTGTTGCAAGTACGGAGCGTACATCTTCTTCATGTGAATCACCGCAACGAACGGATCGCTGCAGTCGATGTCGCGAATGTCTTTATAGCCGTCGGTCGTGACGACGTTGTTGTGCGGGTTAATGACCGCTTGCCACGTGAATTTGAGATCCGTGCACGTGAGCGGCGGGCCGTCTTGCCATTTGATGTTGTGGCGCAGCTTGTACTTTAGCGTCAGGCCGTCTTTGCTGACGTCGCCGTTGGCGACCGTGGGAATCTCGCTGAGCGCGTCGGGCACCGGCTGAGCCTTCTCGTTGTAGCGCACCGCATACGAGTAGATGAACATCGAAAGGTCGCCCGTAACAGCGGACGAGTTTAACACCACATTGAGCGACGCCGGCTCTGCGCTCTCGGCGAACCGAAGGACTCCGGGCTGCGTCCAAGCGTTTCCGGCGCCGCCTTGTGTCGTTCCGCCTTGCTTGCTGCAGGCAGCAAGGACGAGCGCTGCGACCAGAGCCGCCACGATACGATTAAGCATAGCGGCGGCTATTAGCCGTACGGGGAAGCGCTCCTACGACGAGGTGGGGTTGATCGAGCTTTCACCCAGCGCGTAAATGTAATTTTGCTCCGCCTGCCGGAGCGTGTAGATCGCGGTCACCTCGGTAGTTTCGGCTGACGTCAGATTCGTCTGCGCTTGCAGCAGCGAGTACAAATTGATAACGCCGGCCTTGTACTGCGCTTGCGCCGCTTTCAAGCTGATTTGAGCGCTCTGAAGTGCGGCTACGGCTTGCGTAACGGCGGCCTGATCGGAGATCACCGACACGAGGGCTTGCTGCACGTTGAGCTCGACCGTCAGTTTGGTTTGCGCCAGCTGCGCAACCGCCAAATCGAGATCCGCTTGCGCGATCTCCGTTTCCGCGCGGGTGACACCCTGATCGTAGAGTGGAATGCTCAGCGTAAGCCCGAACGTGCTATTCGGCATATAGCCGCCTCCGTTCACGGTCGTCGAAGCGGTTCCGTAAGAGGCGGTTCCGCTAAGACTGGGCAAAAGCGCCGAACGCATCACTTGGACGTTGTACTTCTGCGCGAGCACCGTACTTTGCGCAGCAAGGTAATCGGGGCGAAGCGCGAGCGCTCGTGTTACGGCCTGCTCATACGGGAGCACGTTGACCAGCGTCGTCGCCGGATTCGCAGGTGTGTTGCTCAACGGTTGCACTAGCGTATTGGCGTCGAGTCCCAATTGGTTGGCGAAAGACCCCAGCGCCGAAGCCGCCGTGCCCTGGGCTTGAATGAGCGTAACCTCAGCCTGGACGGTAGGCACGTGCGCGGTTACCAAATCGATGCGGGGAGCAACGCCGGTTTGGACTTGTGCCCCGACAAGCGCTTCATTCGCCTGGTTCAGACGAACGAGCTGCTTGTCCACTTGAACCGTTGCCTGCGCTTGCAAATACAGATAGTACGCCTGCGCAACACTGAACGAAAGCGTCTCCAGGGAACGTTCGTAAGTGCCGGCGCCGGCTACAGCTGCCGCGCGCGCTTGATGGATCTGCGCGATCACCTTTCCGCCGTCGTAGATAAGCTGCCGTAGAGTGGCGGATAGGCCGTTACTCGTAAACACACCGGTGCTGCGGCCGGCGACGTTGCCGGCGTTGGAATGCGTCGTAGTGCCGGTCCCGGAAACCAACGGGAAGATAGCTGTCCGCGCCAGCTGCACGGGTATCTGCGTAAGCTGGTAGTTTGCGCGCGCCGCAGCAAGCACTGGAGATTTTGCGGCTGCAATATCGACCGCTTGCTGTAATGACACGCTTGGCGGAATTCCGGCCGCAGCCGTCGGCACCGGCAGCGGTGCCGGGCTGGGCGTGGGAAGCGGCGTAATCATCGGAACGGGCGACGCAAGCGCCGCCGCTAACACTATCGCTTCAATCACCGCTATTGTCCGCGCCGGCCGCCGACGATCGCAACCGTGCTGCCGTTTTGCAGCGCGTCCGGACGCGTGGTGATAACCATCGTGCCCTGACTGATCCGCGGGCTCTTCACCTCGCTCAGCGTATCGGTCTGCACGCCAAGTTGTACGGGAACTTGCTCGGCTTTATTATTGCCGGAAACGATGAACACGTTCGCTCCTTGATCGGTTTGTGCTACGGCTTGCCGCGGCACGACGACAACGTTGTTATGCCGTTCCTTTTGAACCGAAACGCTTACGAGCATTCCGCCGCGCAGCGACGCATCGGGGTTCGGCATACGAACGCGCGCCTGATATGAAAGAGTTCCCTGCGTGGGAACCGCATTGACCGTGTTTACGATGCCGGTGAACCTGCGTCCATTCAATTGTCCGACGGTAAACGTTATCGGCGTGCCGGCATGAACGTATGCCAGATCTTCGTCCGGCACGTTGACGTTGACCCACACGGTGTTGACTTGCGAGACGCGAAGGACGGCATTGCCCGGTTGCGCCATCGCGCCCGGATCCATCAATCGCGCAGTCACTACGCCCTCAAATGGCGCGTAGAGCGCTGTTTGACCAATTTCCGTGCTCAGCACATTCGCCTGCGCTTGTGCGGCCCTTACGCCTTCGCGTGCGGCCTGTGCTTGCGAGGTTTGCACGCCCGTGTTGCCGACATTCGCGAGGGCCTGCTTATACGCGGTCTGTGCCGCATCGTAACTCGAGCGCGCTTGAAAGAGCTGCGTTTGCGAAACGTAGCCGTTCTTGTACAGCTGCTGGTCCTGATCGTACGTCAGCTTCGCCGTCGCAAGCGCCGATCGCGCCGCGGATACGGCCTGCGTCGTATTCGCTTGCGTAATCGGCACGTTGAGAGCGGTTGACGTCGCCGTCGCAGAACTTTGTGAAATCTGCGCCTCGGTTTGCGCCAGCTGGGCGCGCAGCGTTGAGTCATCGATCTTCGCTATCAGCTCGCCCGCGTTTACGTGATCGCCCTGATTGACGTAAATCGCCGTAATCGGTCCGGATTGTTGAAACGAAAGCGTCGACTCTTGAAGCGGAGCAACTTGGCCGTCGAGATTGAGATACGTGGCGATGTCGCGCCGCTGCGCTTGCGCGACGTCAACGTCGAGCGCGACTGGTCCGCGCTGCTGCTGTTGCCCCCCGCATCCTCCCAGAAGAACGGTCAGGGCCAGCCCGCCGGCGGCCGCTAAGCGATGAACTTGCATGTTGCTCCTCTATGTGTAGTACGAAAAAAACAACGCCGTAAAAGTGGACCCGGTTGCACGGGCTCCCACGTTAATACAGGGCTGCGGCGCGTTTTGATTCATTTACTACCGCTTAAACCTTAAATCCGCCGGGGAAGCGGCCATCGGCGTGTTGTATTGTGACGGGGCATCATGCGCGCGAAACTGGATATCGGCCGAACATTCAGCCGGCAGACGCGGGTCGAAGAGTGGATGACCGCCGAGAAGGCCGGAAACAAGGGTGTGGACGTGCTCTCGACGCCTATGCTCGTCCAACTCATAGAAGACGCGGCAATGGCCTGCGTGAGTCCTTTCTTAGAAGAAGGCAACATCACTCTGGGCACCCACATCGACCTCGAGCACCACAAACCGGTGCCCGTCGGGTTTATCGTGCGAACTGAGGTCGAGGTCGTGCTGGTCGACGGCCCGAGAATCAGTTTTGCCGTTCAGGTCTTCGACGAGCAAGAAGCCGTCGCTGAAGGCACGCACGAGCGCTATATCATGGAACGCGCAAAATTCCTAGCAAAGCTTGAAGAGAAGCTCGCTTAACGCTACCTTTATAGACAATGGGGAATGCCGCCCGCCTGGGTTATGCTGCAGGGGGGGCAACCCGGTCCCCGAAGGATTATTACTGCTTGCTTTGGGGTAATTGCGGCATAACGCTTGGTTTGCCGCACCTCGCAAGCCAAGGTTTCATTCTAGCTAGGAGGATAACTTGAAACGACTGAGCACCGGAGTCCTCGCCGCCGTTCTTACGGTCGGTATGGGACTTAGCGCGGTGGCAGCCCCGTCTCCGGGATCGCATGGCAACATTGGACCCAACGCGATCGCGCAGGCAACGGCTGCACCGTCTCCGGCAGCGAGCGCAACGCCGGCCACGTCGCCGGCGCCGGCAGGGTCGATGGCGCCTTCACCGGCGACGTCCGGCTCGATGGCGCCTTCACCGGCGACATCTGGCGCACCAGCGGCGACCCCGATGGCTTCGCCAGCGCCTGCAGCTCCTGCCCCGG
>CAYQFU010000293.1:0-5219 GCA_964416775.1 uncultured Ktedonobacterales bacterium | reverse complement strand
GTCCGCATCTCCGCGCCGGCGGCAGCTCCTCGCCGAGGCGGGGATACCGTTCGAGATGCTGCTCGCACCCGTCGATGAGGAACGGCTCGCGGCCGAGTATCGCGGCCCCATCGAGCTCCTGGGCGAGTACCTGGCGGAGCACAAGGCACTGGCGGCGCGGGCGCGTCTGCGGGCGCTGGGGCAACACGGCCACATCCTCGCGTCCGACACCACGGTCCTCCTCGACGGCGAGTCGCTCGCCAAGCCGCGCGACCGGGCTGAGGCTCGCGCGATGCTCGAGCGGCTGCGCGGGCGAACGCACATCGTGGCGACGGGCGTGGCGCTGGCAAGCACGGCGAGCCGGGCCGTCACGACGGCGACCTCCCGCACCGACGTGCTCATGCGCGAATATGGCGAGGCCGAGGTGGACGCGTACGTGGCGACGGGCGATCCGCTGGATAAGGCCGGCTCGTACTCCATCCAGCACCCGGAGTTCCGCCCGGTTGCCCGATTCGAGGGTTGCCACCTCGGCGTCATCGGGCTGCCCGTCTGCATCGTGGCCGCCCTGCTCGGTCGCGGAACGCTCCCGCCGCCCCCCAGCGACGGCCACACCTGCGCCTGGTCCCCGCTCTGCACGCCGCCGCTCCCCGCTCGCGACGTCGTACACCATCAGCCCTCGCCCGGCGACGTGCCATGAGACCTACGGCCCTGCGCGGGCGCTATGCCCCCTCGCCGACGGGCACCCTGCACCTCGGCAACCTACGCACGGCGCTGCTCGCCTGGCTCTTCGCCCGGCACGCGGGAGGCGGCTTCATCCTCCGCATGGAAGATCTCGACCGGCCCCGCGTCCGGCCGGGCGCCGCCGAACGCCAGCTAGACGACCTGCGCTGGCTCGGACTGGACTGGGACGAAGGGCCGGACGTCGGGGGCGCGCTCGGCCCCTACGTGCAGAGCGCACGTGCGGCCCTCTACGACGCCGCCCTGGCACGGCTCTGTGAGCGCGGTCTGCTCTACCCGTGCTATTGCACGCGGGCGGAGCTGGCGCGACTGGCGAGCGCTCCGCACGCCGGCGACGAGCCGCCGCGCTATCCCGGCACGTGCCGCACGCTGACGGCGCGGCAGCGGCGCGAGTATGAGACGGCGGGACGGCGGCCAGCCTGGAGATTTCGCAGCCCCGACAGGCCGATCAGATTTCATGACGAGATTGCTGGCGACGTGGTACAGGATGTGGGCACAGCGGTCGGCGACTTCGTGGTGCGCCGCAGCGACGGCGTCGTCGCGTACCAGCTCGCCGTCGTGGTGGACGACGCCCTCATGGGCGTCTCGCAGATCGTCCGCGGCGGCGACCTTCTCCTGTCCACACCGCGCCAGCTCACCCTCTACGACGCGCTGGGCTACCCGCGACCGAAGGCATACGCCCATGTCCCGATCGCACTGGACGCGGCCGGCGAGCGCATGGCAAAGCGGGACGCCAGCGCCGGACTCTCCGCATTACGGGCGCGCGGCGTTCGGCCCGCGCGGGTTGTGGGCGCGCTTGCGGCGAGCGCGGGCGTCTGGCCTCACGGCGAGCCGGCCACCTCGGCCGACCTGCTGCGCACCTTCACAGCCGGCCGCATAACCCGCAATCCAACGCGCATCGAGCTGTAAGGCCGGATGGCGGCAGGGGCTATGCGCGCGGGACGGCCCATAGGCGCCGGATGATACTGATACGGCATTGGCTCGAATCGTTGTAGTTTGGCGACGTGTCCGCGTATGGGATTACCCGCGGGGCTTCAGCCCGCGGCGGCCCGTATGCTGTAGGGGCGCTGCAGGCAGCGCCCGCGCCGAGGAAGCATCCAGACAGCCATGTTGATGCGCATTACTTGGTGCGCATCACCGCCGCGCTCGTCGCGCGAGTCCGAGCGCCTTTGGCCAGGCTTGCGGCGATCTGCTTCGCCGCGACGGGGGCGTCTTTACGAATATTGTTGAGCGTGCCGACAATGCCGTAGTTGAGGCCGACGAAATAGAGGTCGGGCTGATCCACGCCGCGGGCGCCCTCGCGTGCCGGGAAACCGCGCCCGTCGAGCGTCACGAGACCGGTCAGGTACGACAGCGCGGGACGAAACCCCGTCGCCATGAGCACGGCGTCGTACTCGCGCTCCGTCCCGTCGACGAACACGACGCCGGGCTCGGTAAAACGCTCGATCGCGCCCATCACCCCGACGCGACCGTGCTTTACGGCTTCGAGCAGCCCCAGCCCGATGACCGGCACGTGATCCGACTCGAGCACGGGCACGGGCGACGGCGGCAGACCAGCCCCCTTGAGGCGCTCCGCCGAGCGCCGCAGCAAGACCTTCGCCAGGGGCGCGGTCACAGGGCGCGGCAAGCGCGCGACGAGCAGCGCCCAATACTGGATCGGGACGCCGAGCAGGCTCAGCGGCACCACGTTCAGGCCGTTGCGAATCGAGAGCGTCACGGACTGCGCCGCCTTGAGGAGGTCGAGCGCGATCTCGGCTCCAGAGTTGCCCGTGCCCACGACGAGCACGCGCTGTCCGGCAAATGGCGCCGCGCTGCGGTACGCGGAGGAATGCGCCAGCGTGCCGCGATAGGACTCCATGCCGGGGTAGGCCGGCAGCACCGGGTTGGCCACGATGCCCGAGGCGCAGACGAGCACGCGACAAGTGTAGACGTCCGACGCCGTCCACACGCGCCAGCCGTCATCGAGCCTTTCGACACGCTCGACACGCCGGTTGAGGCGGACGTCCAGCTTGAGGCGGCGAGCGTAGTGCTGGAGGTACGCGACCACCTGATCGCGCGAGGCGTAGCGGGGATAGGAGCGCGGCATCGCTCGCAGCGGCAGCCGCGAATAGCGGCGCACGGTGTGGAGGCGCAGCGCGTCGTAGCCCGACGCCCAGGCGTGTCCTATCTCGTCGCTGCCTTCGAGCACGATGGCCGCCGGGCCGAGTCGCTTCAGGCACGCCGCCGTGGCGAGCCCGGCCGCGCCCGCTCCCACGACGACCACGTCCGCCGTGTGTTCCTCGCCCATGGGGTCGTCCCTCTACCGCGCGACCGCAGCCGCACATCAGCTCGTGCCACCCGCCCATTCGGCTGGCCCCGCCCCGATTGCGCCATCCACCCGCCGAGCACGCTGTCGAGCGATGCCCGGTGACGTCACCAGCAAGCCCGCGGCCTCACGCGCAGGGTAGCACACGGCGATGCGCGACGCCAGCATCTCCGTATCTTTCCTGGCGAACAACCTGGCTGCTTTCTTGGCGTGGAACGCCTGACCGCGTTGACCTGCCCGGCGACGAACCCTATACTCGAAGGCAAAGGGATTGGAGAGGCGCCGAGTGAACTGACCTTGGGACGGACTCGTATGGCAGCACGCTCGCGGAATGATGAAGCTGGCAGCAACGCCGGCGGCGACGCCGTAGCCGAATTTCTCGACCTCGCCGGGCACGAGCTGCGGGGACCCATCACGTCGCTCAAGGGGCAGGCGCAGCTCTTCCGCCGTCGCCTGGCACGCCAGCCCGGCCGCGAAACCGATCTGGCTGACGTGAATAAGATGCTCTATCAGATCGAGCGGCTGGAGCACGAGCTGGACGTGTACCTGGAGGCCTCCCGCCTGCAACGCCACCGCGTGCGCTTGATGCCGGAGATGTGCGATCTCGTCGACCTCACGCGCAAGCTCGTCGACCTGTACGCCCAGAGCGCCAGCAGCGCGTCCGTGCGCATGGAGAGCGAGAGCCCGACGCTCTTCGCACTTTGTGACAAGCGCCGGGTGCGTCTCGCACTCGGCGTTCTCCTGGCGAACGCGGTCAAGTTCGGCGGCGAGGGCGACGTGCTGGTGCGCGTGCTGCAAGCCAGCGAAGAAGCGCGCATCGAAGTGCTCGACCGGGGCATCGGCGTCCCCACCGACGAGCGCGCCGCCATCTTCGAGGCGTACACCACAGGATCCAACGCCGAGAACAGCGGCCTCGGCCTCGGCCTCTACGTGGCGCGCGAGCTGGCGCGCAAACACCACGGCACCGTCGAGATGCGGGCGCGCGACGACGGCGGGAGCCTGTTCTGGCTGGAGATCCCGCTCATGCCGCCTGCCGGACACTCAATCGGGTCCGGCGCCGCCGCGGCACAGGCCCAGGAAGTCGCCGCGACCGGGGCACGGCGTTCGCGCTCGAAGGGACGTCCAGCGGACCCATGATGCTGCGGCGCCCGCCGGACGCGGCCAGCACGCCGCCGTGCCGGCCGCGCGCACGAGATCCTTACAGGTCGGCCAGCGCCTCGGCGGGCTCACGCCGTCGCCCTAGATAAATCGGCGTGTCGAGCTTCGTATATTGCCGCACGTCGACCTTACGCAGCGATTCCATCATGCGGCAGATCTCCGCGGGGTCGTCGGACTCGTTCGCCAGGATGAACTCATAGTCCCCAAGGCCAAACGCATCAACCGTGTTGGCGAGCACACCGCCCCCACTCGCGGTCGCCGCGGCCACGGCCGTCGAAGTCGCGCCCGGCACATCCTTGGCGGCGGCGCTCAGCGCCTCGCGCGACACGGCGTACTCCCGGCCGACCGCGCCATGCTCGGCCATGAGGCGCCGCCGCTCCTCGTAGGGCAGGAGATACCACTCGGAAGTCTTCACGAAGGGGTAGACGCTGATGAACTTCTTCGGCTGCGCCCCGAGCATGAACGCCGGCAGGTGGCCTGGATCGTAGCGCGCGGGCGTCACTACGCCGACGTACGTCGCCGTCGCGGCCAGATAGGTGCCGAGGCCGGTATGGCGCAGATTCACCGCGAGGCGCTGGATCGCGTCGAGGTCCTCGCCGACGACCCAGAACATCAGGTCAGCGTCCTCGCGCAGACCCACCAGCGAATAGGTGCCGCGAAGTTGCACACCGGCAGGCAATGACTCCAGCGCGGAGAGGAACTCCGCCTTGGCCTGTCGCTGCTCCGCCTCGGGCAGCCGGCGAAAGGCTGGATCGAGGTGGAAGAGCCAGTATGTGGCATATGTTGAGGGAGCGTTCGTCTCGGCCATGGGATCTGTCTCCGTCATTCCTTCATGTGGAAGCGCTAACTTATGGTCACCGGCGCGCATGCCCGCGCAGACATTACGGGCGCGGCATGAACCCTCATCGCGGCAGATTGTAGCACCGCCGCGTGCGAGGCGCTATTGTCTCGGGCCAGGGCGCTTGCGCGACGGCGCGCCACGCCGCTACAATGCGCCCGATGCGTACACACACCCGCCGGCCGCTCAGTACGAAGCGCC
>CAYQFU010000292.1:0-5223 GCA_964416775.1 uncultured Ktedonobacterales bacterium | reverse complement strand
GACCATGCTGACTGCGACGGTAGCGTGCGTTGCCTGAATGACACCAATCACCTCAGGGCACTGCTGTGACCTGCTCAGCAATTCGCCGCCCCATAGCCTGATCTCGGCCCGAAAATGCGGGACCGCCTGCACTGGCGGTCCCCTTGTCTTGTGCACAAGAGCGCGAGCGGTCAGTCGAGGGCGGTTCGGCGTCTATGTGCATGCTGGCGACGTCCGTACCGATAGGACGGATAGGACGAACCAGGACGACGGAAGACGTAGCGGACGTCCGCCAGCTCTGCCCTGGTGGCTGCCGCTGCGTGCAACCGACCCTCGGCCGGGAAGTCCTTGATGGCATCCCCATCCCGGCGATTGCCTCGCCACTCGCCCTGGACCCAAACCCAGGCGGCATTGTCGGTGGAGACGTCGGGTTGATCGACGATCCGCCAGTCGAGACCGCTGCCATGAAGCAAGATTCGCCGTCAACTTGGCACGCTGGTTGCGGCAACGGCCGGGCTGGTCGAGCGCCGCCCGTTCGTCCCGACGAACCGCGCCGCTCGCCCAGGTCGCGCAATCCAGCCTGCTCGATGCCTGTGCCCTTACCGACCAACCGGCGCCTGACAGGCTCGCGCCCAGTGTTGGGCGGAACCCTGTGAGTGCGCTCTCCTGACGAGGGCGAGCGGCATAGCGTGGCATGCTGGTCAGCGAACTGATCTGTGGCGCCGCTCGTGAGCGAGTCGTTGGGGGTGGAGGCGACACCCCGGCCGGGACGAGGCTCGGCCGGGTGCGGAGGCGTCGGCGAGATGCACACGAGCGGGAGCGCCCGCGCGCGGGGCATGACAACGCCGCCAGACTCATCGCGGCCTGTCAGCTCGACGAAGCACCTGTCGGGGATGCTCGCACAGGGAATGGTTCCCAGTTCGACTGAGCTCAACGTGGCGAGCGCAGTCCTGTTGACGAGACCGAGAGGGGAGCACGCGACCCATGAAGCTAAGCTTGCCTGCCTTCCGTATCCTTGGCCGTGTGGTGGCAATCCTCGCCATCTTGTGTATGGTGCTGGTAGGGACCGAGGGGGGCGCCGCGATCAACCGGGCGCCGATTGCGGCGGCCAGCCAGAGTCCCGTATACCTGGACCCGAGCGCGCCCATCCAGGCCCGTGTGAATGACCTGCTCGCGCGCATGACCCTGCCCGAGAAGGTCGGCCAGATGGTCCAGATCGAGGTGACGCAGATCACGGACACCAGCAGCAACTGTACGAGCCAGGGCGGCTTCAACTGGCCCCCGAACTCGGCCTGTATGCAGAAGATCCTGATCGACAATCACGCCGGCTCGATTCTGGCGGGGGGGACAGACATCCCGCCCGATACGACTAACTCAGGCGGCCCGGGTAATACGGGTAAGGACTGGGCCAACGAGTACAACGCCATTCAGCAGTTCGCCATCCAGAACTCGCGACTGCACATCCCAGTCATCTTTGGCGTTGACGCCGTCCACGGCTTCGGCCACCCGTTCCAGGCCCCGCTGTTCCCGCAGTCGATCGGGATGGGCGCGACGTGGGATCCGTCCGCGGCCGAGGCTGGGGGCGCCGTCACCGCTCGGGCGCTCGCGGCCACGGGGTGGGTCTGGGACTTCGCACCAGTCCAGGACCTGAGCCGCGATAACCGATGGGGCCGGACGTACGAGACCTGGGCCGAGGAGCCGGTGCTGTCGGCGGCGATGGGCGGCGCCAACGTGCGCGGGCTGCAGAGCATCAGTGGTTCTAACTCGCTCAAGGTCACGGCCACCATCAAGCACTTTGCCGGCTACTCAGAATCGATCAACGGGCACGATCGGGTAGGGGCCGAGCTCCCGCTGCGCTATTTCCAGGACATGTTCCTGCCGTCGTACGCGGGCGGCATCGACGCCGGTGCTGGCACAGTCATGGTCGACTCTGGGTCGATCAACGGCATTCCCGCCACCGCCTCGCATTTTCTCCTGACTGACGAGCTGCGCGGCCGGCTCGGCTTCAACGGCGTCGTGATCAGCGACTACGGCGACGTGCCAGCGCTGGCCACGACGTACCACGTCGCCCCCGACCTGGCCGGCGCGATCGCGCTGGCCGTCAACGCCGGCGTCGACGTGGCCATGTTGCCCTTCGGCGCCGATCAGTGGCAGGCCGCCATCCTCCAGGACGTCCAGACGGGGAAGATCTCGCAGCAGCGGATCGACCAGTCTGTGCAGCGCATCCTCACGCTGAAGTTTCAGCTCGGGCTCTTCGACGAGCCGTGCGTCCAGAATCCCAGCCAGCCCTGTGTCAACCCCAACGCGGCTAATGCGGCGGTGACCGCCGGCCGGGACGTGACCTTGCAGGCCGCGCGCGAGTCGATCACGCTGCTGCGGAACCAGAACAACGTCCTGCCGCTCTCGCCAAGCAGCAAGCTGGTCGTCACCGGACCGAGCGCCGATTCGATGACGAACCAGCTCGGCGGCTGGAGCGTCAGCTGGCAGGGTGTCTACGGAGCCGGCCACGTCTGCTGCATGGGTCCGGCCAATCAGATCCCGCCCGGAACTACGGTACTCAAGGGACTCCAGGCGGAGGATTCGAAGGTGGTCTACGCGCCGACTCAGGCGACAGCGGTCACCGCCGCGGCGTCGGCCGACGCGGTCGTCGCGGTCGTAGGCGAGAAGGCGTACGCCGAGGGGCTAGGCGACAACCCGCAGCCGCAACTGACGCCGGATCAGCAGGCGCTGATCAGCGCACTCGAGGCGACGGGCAAGCCCGTGATTGTCGTCGTCATCGCGGGCCGGCCAATCGGCCTGGGGCCGGGCGACAACGCCAATGGCATCCTCATGGCCTATCAAGGCAGTACGGAAGCCGGGGCCGCCGTTGCCGACGTGATCTTCGGCGCGGTCAACCCCAGCGGCCACCTGTCGGTGACCTGGCCCTCGGACGCCGCCGCACCCGGCGGTGACTTCTGCGGGCCCTGCGCCTCGCCGCTGGGCGACCAGCCCAAGGTCTTCGACCAACTGCCGGGCACCAACTCCGGTCAGGGCTCCGCCTACAACCCGCTCTTCCCGTTCGGGTTCGGGCTTTCCTACACCACCTTCCAGACCAGCAATCTATCGGTGACGAGCAGCGTGTCCAGTGCGGGCACGGCGACCGCCACCTTCACGGTGACCAACACGGGGAGCCGGGCGGGCACCGATATCGTGCCCGTGTACGTGCATCAGCCGGTCAGCGCGGTGGTGGTCCCGCCGCAGCGGTTGGTCGGATTCGCCAGGGTGCAGCTCAATGCCGGGCAGTCCAAGACCGTGAGTGTCTCGTTCCCCGCCTCCACGCTGGCGGTGACGCCAGGCGATATCGAGTCGGATGCGGCACCGGCAGTGGAGCCGGGTGCCTATCAGGTGGTCCTGGATAAGGACACGACGACGCCGTACAACGTCAACTTGACGGCGTCCTTCACAGTCACTGGATGAGCTCACTCACCTGAGCTGTTGGCGAGCCTCACCGGCTCTAATACCCATCTGACCGCTCGTTGGCGATGAAGTGGTGGGCGGCGCGGCGGCGGTTCGCGGCGTTCAGGACGTCTCATCCCGCCGGAGTATCCCTGGGTAAGCGGGTGGAGACGTTCAGACGGTTCCCCTCTGGGTCCGTGACACGCATGTCGCGCACGCCCCCACCGCCGATCAGTGGGCGGATGGGGGATGTGCGCCCTTCGCGCGCAGCTCGTGGCACCAGGCAGCGACGTCGGGTGCGTAGAGATAGACCAGCCTGCCCACCTGGCCGGCGCCAGGGTGCCGCGAGTTGACAGAGAGAGGAGATGTTCTGCCTCGCCAGAACGCAGGCGGCCGCGATATTCGCCGAGGAGAGTGTGGTCACACTCGGCGTCATCCTCGACGAACGCGACGTGACGGATGCCGGCAGCCTGCATTCGCTCGCGCGCGCTGGCCAGCAGTTGCCGCGCCCCGCGCGCCTGCTGCCCGGCACGGACCACTGGCCTTCTCAGGCCCTCAGTCTGCCAGCCGGCGCGCGGGCCAGCTCGGCGCAGTTCATACGAGTGTCACACTCGTGTAACCTCTTGCTTATATACTTCCCTCGCGAAAGTTGTCGCCTGTATCAGGCAAGACAGGACGTTCTGGGCGGCGTGAGGCGTCATACAGTACAGGCCAAGCCGTTGGTTGGGCAAGGAGGCCACAGACCATGATCAACCGCAGCAGAGGAGCGGGCCGGAGCGGACGGCCCATCCAGCGGGTGGAGAAGGGGTCCCGGCCAGCACACCAGGGCGACCGGCCGAAGCGCGAACGCCTCTTTCGCACCACGTTCGATCGCGCCGTCGTCGGCATCGCCCACACCAGCCCAGAGGGGCGCTGGCTGCGCTTCAACCAGCGGCTCTGCGATCTGCTGGGCTACACGCGCACGGAGCTCGCGGCACGCACGTTCCAGGACGTCACCCACCCCGACGACCTCGACGCTAGTGTAGCGTGCCTGCGGCACCTGGTGACGGGCGAGCAGGATGCCGAGGAGCTGGACAAACGCTATCTGCGCCAGGATGGCACGACCATCTGGGTCCACCTCACCATCTCGCTGATGCGGACCCCCGAGGGGGCGCCCGGCTACTTCCTCGCCATGGTCCAGGACATCGACGAGCGCAAGCGCCTGGAGCAGGAGCGGGCACGCTTGCTGGAGCAGGAGCGGGCGGCGCGCATGCAGGCCGAGTGCACCAACGCGCAGCTGCAGGCGCTGCAGGCGCTGACCGACACGGCCCTCTCGCACCTGGCGCTCGACGACCTGCTGCGCGAGCTGCTCGACCGCCTGGTGGTCGTGATGGGCGTAGATAACGTCGGCATCTTCCTGCTGGACGAAGACGGCCGGACGCTGACCCTGCGGGCGGGGCGCGGGCGGGGGGAAGAGCACATCGGTCGGGTGCAGGGCGCGGTGGGGCGGGGCATCTCCGGCCGCATCGCGGCGCGCCGGGCGCCCCTGATCGTGGACGACCTCGCCGCCTTCCTCTCCGCCTTCGAGGGGGGGCACCCCACCCTGCGGGAGACGGCGCACTCGGCCGCAGGTGTGCCGCTGCTGGTGGAGGATCACGCGGTGGAACTGGGGGCGGGCAAGTCGCAGAGCCAGGAGGCTGGCCGGCTGGTAGGGGTAGTTATCGTGGGCAGCGCCACCCCGCGCCGTTTCACCGCGGCCGACGTGCAGCTGCTGCAGCGCGCCGCCGACCGCATTGCCCTGGCGATCGACCGCGCCCGCCTGTACGCCGC
>CAYQFU010000291.1:0-5242 GCA_964416775.1 uncultured Ktedonobacterales bacterium | reverse complement strand
GCCCTTTGAAGCCCAGCCGGCGCTTCATGCCGCTGACCAGACTGTAGAGCACTGGAACCACCAGCAGGGTCAGGAACGTCGAGCTGAGCAGCCCGCCGATCACCACCGTGCCGAGGTCCCCGGCGATGAAGGAGCCGCTGCTGCCTCCAATCGCCACTGGCAACGTGGCCAGAATCGTTGCCACCGCCGTCATCAGGATCGGCCGCACCCTGATGCGCCCGCCAGCCACGAGGGCGTCGCGGGTCGGCATCCCCTGCCGCTCGCGCTGCTTTACCATGTCGAGCAGCACAATGGCGTTGGTCACGACGATCCCCACCAGCATCAGCAGACCGATCATCGCCGATACGCTCAGCGTCCGGCCGGTGACGAGCAGCGCCGGGAAGGCGCCGATGGCCGCCAGCGGCAGCGCGAAGAGCAGAATGAACGGGTCGACGAGCGAGCCGAAGGTCAGCACCATCAGCACGTAGACCAACGCCACCGCGGCCAGCAGCGCGAGCAACAGGCCGTTGAAGCCGGTGGCGATCTGCGAGGTGATGCCGCCGTATGCGACCGTGATGCCCCCTGGCAGGTGCAGATCAGTGATCTTCTTCTGCAAGTCAGTGGAGACGGTGCCCGTGTTCTGGCCAAGGACGTCGGCGCTGATGGTGATGGCGGGCTGCCCACCGATGCGCGTCACCAGCACCTGGCTGGGCTGCATCGTAATCGTGGCGATCCGACTCAGCGGGACGACACCGGATCGTCCGGCCCCGGCGTAAAAGATCGGGAAGTTGGCCAGGTCCACCCCTTGCGGACCCTTCAGGCTGCTCGTGTCCACCTGCACGACCACGCCGGTAGGCTGTCCCCCGTTCACCTCGCTGGTCGTCACCTCCACCGCCGTCTGCGCGGCGAGCGCCGCACGCACCTGCTGACCGACCTGCGCCGCGGTGAGCCCATACAAGCTCGCCTTCGCGGGGTCCACGTTGAAGAAGACCGTTGGGGCGACGGCCGAGGCGTTGCTGGTTGGGTTGGCGACGTTGGACTCCGCCTTGACGACGTCCAGCACGCGCTTGCCGGCGTCCGCGAGCTGCGTCGTGTCGCTGCCGCTGAGCGTTACCTGGAACTGGCTGTTGGAGGCGGCGCTGTCCTGCACCTTGATGGCGAACTTGCCGGCGACCGAGGCATCGGTAAGCCTGGCCCGCAGGTCGCTGGCGGTAGACGTCAGATCGGCGGTGTCCTTCAGGTAGGCCGTGATGGACGCGCTGTTGCCGGTTCCTCCCGTGAAGAGCGAGCGTAACGCCTGCGTCGAGCCGCTGCTGCCGATGGTAGTCTGGTAACTCGCGACCCGGCTGTCCCCCTGAAGTACGTTCTCGACCTTGGTGGCTTCGTCTGAGACGGCCTGGATGTCCGCGCCTGGAGGTGGCGAGACGGTGATGGCAATTTGCTTCTGTCCACCCGCGCTGAGGAAGCTGGTTGGGATCAGCGGGATGGTCGCGACGCTGGCGACAAAGAGGACCACGGCGACGAGCAGCGTGAGGACGCGGTGGCCAAGCGTCCAGCGCAGGACCGGTGTGTAGATGCGCTGCAGCCAGGTGTTTTCCTCATGCGCCGCGCCCGCCCTCGCCTCCCTGGCAGCCCGGCGGCCCGGCCGCACGAAGTATTTGGCGAGCACCGGGATGATCGTCAGTGCGACGAGCAGCGACGCGGCGAGCGCCACGACCACAGCCAGCGCGAACGGGCGGAAGAACTCGCCGACGAGCCCGCCGATGAAGGCCAGCGGCGCGAAGACTGCCAGCGTCGTCGCCGTCGAGGCGGTGACGGCTGTGCCGACCTCACGGGTCGCGGTGATGACGGCTCGGCGCGGCGGCTCGCCCGCCTGCACGTGCCGATAGATGTTCTCGAGCACCACCACCGCGTCGTCCACCACACGCCCGATGGCGATGGCCAGACCACCCAGCGTCAGGACGTTGAGGGAGATCCCGGCGGCATACAGTGTGATGAAGGCGACGAGCAGCGAGACCGGAATCGAAATCGCGCTGACCAGTGTGCTGCGAACGTTGAGCAAGAAGAGGAAGATCACCAGGACGGCGAACCCAGCTCCCAGCAAGCCTTCTCTCACCAGCTCATTGATCGACTGCTTAATAAAGGTCGCCTGATCCTCGATGATCGTCAGGGTGACGTCGCTGGGCAGCTTGCTCTTGAGGCCAGTAATCTTGGCGTTGACCGCGTCCGAGACGGTGACGGTGTTGGCATCCTGCGTTTTGCTGATGGCAATACCGACGCTGGGCTGGCCGTTGGTGCGCGAGATGCCGTCGGTCGGAGTGTCGCTCTGCGCGATCGTCGCGATGTCGGAGAGGACGATCATGCCCGGCTGGTGCGTCGCCGGCTGGCAGAGATCGGTCGAGCTGGAGATGCTGGTGCTGGGCGCGGTGGGAGTGGCTGGCGCGCCGGAAGTGGCTGGCGCGGTGGGGACGCTGCTGCCGACGACCAGACCGCAGATGTCCTGCACCGACTGGAATTTGTGGGTAGTCACGACCGGGATGGAAAAGCCCTGCTGATCGACGGTGCCGCCGGGGATGGTCAGACTGTTGGCCTGCAGCGCGCCAACCACCTGCTGGACCGAGATCCGTTGCGCGGCGAGCCTGGCCAGAGCCAGGTTGATGACGAGCTGGCGCGTGCCGCCGCCCGAGAGATCGACGCTGAAGACGCCGTCCACCGTCTTGAATTCTGGGATGAGCTGGTCGCGGGCGATCTGCGCCAGTTCCGCCGACGACCGCGAGCCTGAGGAGAGGCTGAGCTGCAGAATCGGCTGCGTCGAAAGGTTGAAGCTCTGCACCTGCGGGATCGTCGCCCCGGTCGGCAGCGCCACCGACTGCAAATTGCTACTGATCGTGCTCTGTGCTGCCTTGATGTCGGTGCCGTACTGGAAGCTGGCGACGACGATCGAGACGCCATTGGTCGAGTTCGACTGCACATTCTGGAGCCCCTGGATCCCGCTCACCGCCTGCTCTACGGGGGCCGAAACCGTGTCGGCGACCGCCTGCGACTCCGCGCCGGGATAGTTGGTGATGATGGTGATCACCGGAAAGTCGATGCTGGGCGTCAGCTCCTGTTTGAGCTGGGTCGCGGCGAAGGCGCCAAAGATCAGGATGGCCACCGTGAGCAACAGGGTGACCGACGACCGGCGCACCGCCAGCCGCGTCAGGAACGAGGGCATGCCTGGGATCCTTTCACAAGACGAGCGAGGGATTCTTCTGAGTCGCGTTGCGTCTGGTCCTCATCCGTGTCGTCATCGTATCGTCGTGGGTGTCGGGTGCTGGCCTCCCTTGTTAAACGTTTATTAAGGCGTGGGCACGCGATATCATGCATCTGGCGGCGTGCGGCCTACCCCATCGAGGAAGACCGCAACGACCGTCTCGGCGAGCCGCTCTTCATCGCCTGGCCGAGCCAGCTCACCATGGAAGTGGCGCTGTGTCAGCAGCGCGGTGCACATCCCCTGATGCAGCGTGACCAGGAGCTCGGCGGGAATCTGCGCCGTCACCTCGCCACCGTCGATGGCCTCCTGGAAGATCGCTGCCATACGCTCTGTATAGCCGTGGGCGATGGCGCGCCCGAAATCGGGCTTTTCCTCTTTGAGGTACTCGTGCGCGTCGCGCAGCAGTGGCGAGAGCCGGTCGACGGGGATCGTCAGGATGTTGCGGGTGAGCTGCATCAACCGTTGACGGAAGTTGGAGGACGGCTCCATCGCCTGAAACGCGCGCTCCAGGGTCTGCTGGAGGAAATAGCGGATGGTGTCGGCGAACAACTCTTCCTTGCCACCGGGGAAGTGGTAGTAGAGCGCCGCTGGGGTTATCGCGACCGCGTCGGCGACATCCTTCATCGAGACGCCCTTGAACCCGTACTCGATAAACAATGCCTCGGCAGCCTCGAGGATCTGGTGCCGCGTCTCGCGATCGGCCATACGCGTGTGCCCGCCACTCTCCGTCCGGCGTCGCTTTGGCTTCATCGGTGCTGCCTTGTCCTCATTGGGGCGCCCGTGAAACTTACTTAATCTTCATTGAGCTAACGAGAGTATAGGGTGGAGTGGCGCGCCCGTCAAGAGCTTTATCGTATGGCACAGCCATCGCGCTTCCTCACGTCCGCGGCCACCTCTGAGGACATTCATGAGACATTCATGCCGTGTGCCGCGCGCGTAGTAACAGCAAGAGATGTGGCACCTGAGATAGCTTTCTCGTAAGCCACTCCGGCCACACTGTCGGTATGGACACGGCGGTGGCGTGGCCCTTCGCGCGCCGCGGCGCGATGGGAAGAGAGTGGTTCCTCACGACGCGCACCTCCACATCACCAGAGAGAGGTGCAGAGACATGGCAGAGCGACTGGACGGGACGGTGGCGCTGGTCACCGGCGCCAGCAGCGGCATGGGAGCGGCCACCGCCCGTCTACTGGCCGCACAAGGCGCAGGCGACGCCCTCGCGGCGCGGCGCGTGGAACTGCTTAGGCAATTGGTCGACGAGATCACCGGGCGCAGCGGCCGCGCGCTGCTCATCGAGGCCGACGTGACCGACAAAGCCCAGGCCCAGACCGCCACCGCGCGCACGGTGGCGGAGCTGGGGCGACTGGATATCCTGGTGAACAACGCGGGCGTCATGCTGCTCGCCGCGGACGATATCGCCGATGCCATCGGGTACATCGTGATGCGGCCGCGCCGCGTGGCCGTCAATGAGCTGTTGATCCGCCCGACTGAGCAGGCGGATTGACACTGGATAGGGGCGTTCAGCCCCTGCAAAAGAGGAACATGCATGCGGTACAAACTGTTGGGTCACAGCGGACTACGCGTGTCGGAGTTGTGCCTGGGCGCCATGACCTTTGGCGAAGACCTGGGCTGGGGCGCGCCCAAAGACGAATCGCGCCGGATGTATGACGCCTTCATGGAGGCAGGCGGCAACTTCATCGATACCGCGAACATCTACACCAATGGAACGAGTGAAACGTTTGTGGGCGAGTTCATCCGCGCAGACCGGGAGCGGGTCGTCCTGGCCACCAAATTTAGCTTTGCCACCAAACCGCCCAACACTCACCAGCCCGTTGATGTGAACAATGCCGGCAATCAGCGCAAGAACATGATGCAATCGGTGGAGGCCAGCCTGAAACGGCTCAAGACCGACTACCTTGATCTCTACTGGTTGCATGCCTGGGACGGGCTCACCCCGGTTGAAGAGGTGATGCGCGCCTTTGACGATCTGGTGCGCCAGGGCAAGGTGCTCTA